>NZ_JBSFLB010000018.1:0-186615 GCF_053598835.1 Streptomyces sp. NPDC001070 | reverse complement strand
CGAGCCGGACCTCGTCCGGTACGGCGTCGATCACCTCGTTGAAGGCCTGCTTGGCCGCCGACATGCGGGACCTGCCGTCGATGTCGTTGGCCCGCCTCCGCCGACAGGCGGTCGATCTCGGCGAGCTCGTCCGCGGTGAGCGGGCCCGCGTCGAGGGCGGCGAGGTTCTGGTCGAGCTGGGCGACGCTGCTCGCCCCGATGAGGACCGAGACGACCCGGGGGTCGCGGAGCACCCAGGCCAGGGCCAGCTGGGCGAGGGTCTGGCCGCGCTCGCCGGCGAGCTTGTTGAGGGCGTGCAGGAAGGTGAGCTTTCGCTCGGTCAGGGCGTCGCGCTTGAGGAAGTGGCCGAGGGCCATCCGCGAGTCACCCGGGACGCCGTCGAGGTAGCGGTCGGTGAGCTGGCCCTGGGCGAGCGGGGAGTACGCGATCAGGGCGGTGCCGGTGTCGCCGACGGCGTCCAGGACGCCGGCCTCCGGGTCGCGCTGGAGCATGTTGTAGGCCGCCTGGTGGATGAGCAGCGGGGTGCCCAGCTCGCGCAGGATCTCCGTGGCGCGGCGGTGCGCCTCGGCGGGGTAGTTGGAGATGCCCGCGTACAGGGCCTTGCCCTGGCGGACCGCGGAGTCCAGGGCGCCCATGGTCTCCTCCAGGGGCGTGTCCGGGTCGAAGCGGTGCGAGTAGAAGACGTCGACGTACTCCAGGCCCATGCGGCCCAGGGACTGGTCGAGGGAGGAGAGCAGGTACTTGCGGCTGCCCCACTCGCCGTAGGGGCCGGGCCACATGTCGTACCCGGCCTTGGTGGCGATGAAGAGCTCGTCCCGGTACGGGCGGAAGTCCTGGGCGAGGAGGGTGCCGAAGTTGGCCTCTGCGGAGCCTGCGGGCGGGCCGTAGTTGTTGGCCAGGTCGATGTGAACCACGCCGCGGTCGACGGCGCGGCGCAGCACCGCGCGCTGGGTCTCCAGCGGCGAGGTGTCGCCGAAGTTGTGCCACAGGCCCAGGGACACGACGGGCAGCAGGACCCCGCTGCGGCCGGTCCGGCGGTATTCCATCGAGGCGTAGCGGTCGTCGGCGGCGAGGTAGGGCACGCGAGGGCTCCTGGGAGATGTAAGAAAATGTGCGGGATTGGGAGGCTACCGTCGCTCAATCGGCCCTGTCACGTCCGCTCTCCGGACGCCGCCGGCCGTCCACGCCCTCTTCTCGCCCCGCCGGAGGGGGGATTGTGGCGCACGCCACACCCCGAGCCGCGCTGCCGGGCCGCCTGCGGGAATCGCCGGCACCCGTCGAGGGTTGGGTCATGGGGGTGTTCCTCCGGGCGGTGGCTCAGGACGCGTTGTCCCGGGGTGGTTTGGGCCGGTGCACGTCATGCCTTATCCGGCATTGAGGGTCCTAACCGGACATATGCGTCCACAGTGCATGCGTAGGGAATCGATGCGTGATGGGCGTCACGTGCCGAACACGGTGCGGAAAGTTTGGGCGACCCTGCGTCCAATTTCTCCCCCGATTTTCACCGGGCGGTATCGCGCGACTACGTCAGGTCAATTTTTCGCCTACGCAGAGCGGACGCTTCTCACGTTAAGTCACGGAAACGGATGATCGACTTGCGGGTTGCCGGAGTGCGTGATTCCGATCCTTGCCCGGGGGCGATTCCGTCGTTTAGCTTCCAGATCTCGCAGGACAAATTCCTGCGAGATTCTTCCGGGTAGAACGCCTAGTCCTGCCGCTGCCCGGACGCCGGATGACAAGACCGCACGGCAGGAGCGGGGGACCCAGGTAAGTGCCGTTCCCGTTGGTCACGGGACGGCTTGGGGTGAAGTCGCTGCGACATGCCTTTATTTGGCGTGCCCAATTGCGGCCGGGCATCTCCAGCCCGAACCCGACAGCTCACCTCGCAGGCGTCGGAGAGGAATTCGGCATGCCCGGTAAGGGAAAGCACCGTCGTCCCCGTAACACTCGCATCACCCGCATCGGCGCGCTCGCCGGTACGACCGGCGCCGCCGTGGCGCTGCCGATCGTCGGTGCCGCCGGTGCCCACGCCGCTCCCGTCAGCGTCTGGGACAAGGTCGCGGCCTGCGAGAGCACCAACAACTGGTCCATCAACACCGGGAACGGTTTCTACGGCGGCCTGCAGTTCACGCAGAGCACCTGGGCCGGTTTCGGCGGTACGAAGTACGCCCCGCGCGCCGACCTCGCCACCAAGGCGCAGCAGATCTCCGTCGCCGAGAAGGTCCTCGCGACCCAGGGCCCGCAGGCCTGGCCGGTGTGCGGTCCCAAGGCCGGCCTGACCAAGGCGATGGCCGACACCTCGGCCACCCCCGCGAGCGTCTCGGGCACCGCCGCGAAGCCCGCCAAGGCCGCCACCGCGGCCCCCGCCAAGAAGGCCGAGGCGCCGAAGGCCGCCTCCGCCGCGTCCAAGAGCGCCGGCGGCGCCTACAAGGTCGCGGGTGGCGACACCCTCTCCAAGATCGCTGACGCCCAGTCGGTCGACGGTGGCTGGCAGAAGCTGTACTCCACCAACAAGTCCGTCATCGGCGGCAACCCGAACCTGATCTACCCGGGCCAGGTCCTGTCCCTGGGTGACAAGGCCGCCGCCGCGCCGAAGGCCGCGCCCAAGGCCGCCGCGAAGGCCGCAGCCCCCGCCGCCAAGCCGGTCGCCGCCAAGGCCGCCGGCACCTCCGGCTACACCGCCCCGCTCGACCACGTCACCCTGGGGACCGCCTACCACCGGGCCGGCGCCATGTGGTCCAAGGGCTACCACACCGGTGTGGACTTCATCGCCTCCACCGGCACCAAGGTGAAGTCGATCGCCTCCGGCACCGTGGTCTCCGCCGGCTGGGGCGGCTCGTACGGCAACCAGGTCGTCATCAAGCACGCCGACGGCCGGTACTCGCAGTACGCCCACCTCTCCTCGCTGTCGGTCTCGGCCGGCCAGACCGTCTCCGCCGGTCAGCAGCTGGGCCTGTCGGGCGCCACCGGCAACGTGACCGGTCCGCACCTGCACTTCGAGGTGCGCACCACCCCCGACTTCGGCTCCGACATGGACCCGCTGGCGTACCTCCGCGCCCACGGTGTCAACGTCTGATCGAACTGATCCACCGTCATCCGGCGGTAGGCTGTGCCCTGTTCCCCGTTCGCGGGGAGCAGGGCACATGCCTTTGGTCTTTGACCGAAAACGGATCGAATATTTCCATTTCTTGTTTCCTCTCGAACGGTCGATCAGTAGCCTCTGACGCACATGGTCGTGTCCACGACCATGCACCCTGATCCCCCGACGAGCTGGAGCCGTTGATGGAGCGTCCTGCCTGGGCCCCCCATGGCATCGATCTGTCCGTGCCGAGCGTGTCCCGCATCTACGACTACTACCTGGGCGGCTCGCACAACTTCGAGGTCGACCGGGAGGCGGGACGGCGGGCGATCGAGGCATTCCCGGGGCTGCCGAAGATCATGCAGGCCAATCGCGCGTTCATGCGCAGGGCTGTGCGCTTCGCCGTGGACCAGGGCATCACGCAGTTCCTCGACATCGGCTCCGGCATCCCCACTTTCGGCAACGTCCACGAGGTCGCCCAGGCCGCCAGCCCCGGCGCACACATCGTCTACGTCGACCACGACCCGGTCGCCGTCGCCCACAGCCGCGTCGTGCTGGAGGGCAACGACGACACCGCCATCGTCGCGGCCGACCTGCGCTCCCCGCGCGACATCCTGGACAGCGCCGAGGTGGGGCGGCTCATCGATCGGGAACGCCCGGTCGCGCTCCTGCTCGTCGCCGTACTGCACTTCCTCGAGGACGCCGACGAGCCGGCGAAGGCAGTGGCCGAGCTCCGCGACGCCCTCGCCCCCGGCAGCCTGCTCGTCGTCACCCACGCCTCGGTCGAGGGCGGACCGCGCCGTCACGAGGAGGGGGAGCGGGTCGAGAACGTCTACCGCAGCGCCAGTTCGCCGCTGATCATGCGCTCGCGGGCCGAGGTGGAGCGCTTCTTCGACGGCTTCGACCTCGTCGAACCCGGCCTGGTCTCCTCGCCGTTGTGGCGTCCCGACGGCACGGACGACGACGAGCCGGACCCCGTCGTCTTCAGCGGGTTCGCGGGCGTCGGCCGCAAGGCGTGATCATGATCAGAGAACCCGGCCCGGAGCCGGAGCCCGTCGACAGCCTGCGGCGCTTCGCGATCATCTGGAGCCGGGCGATCTACCCGGCCACCGCCACCTCCATGACGCGTGGCGAGTTCGAGGAGTACCTGCTCCCGCTCGCGGCGCGTCTCAACGCCACCCTGCGCGCCCAGCCCTTCGACCCCCGCCCCGCCGCGGACGTCGGCGCCGCGCTCGTGGCCGCGCACTGCACCGACCCCGAGGCGCTGTCCCGCATCCTCGACGTCGTCGACGCCTATCTGCTGCTCTACTGCCCGCCCGGTCCCGCACTGACCGCCGAGGGGAGCCGCACCCGCTGCTCCCGCCTGCAGCACTGGATCGCCGCCGGTTACGCCCGCGCCCTCCAGGAGCGCACGCGGACCGAGCAGGAGGCCCTGTCGAAGGCCGCCCTCGCCGCCCGGGCCGCCACCGAGCAGGCCCTGTACGAGAGCGAGGTCCGCTTCCGCGCGGTCTTCCAGGGCGCCTCCATAGGCATCGGCATCGCGGACATGGACGGACGCATCCTGGACGTCAACGACGCCCTCACCACCATGTTCGGCGGCCTGGAACGCCACATCCGCAGCAAGAACGTCTACGACTGGGTGCACCCGGAAGACGCCCCCGAGGTCTGGGAACTGCAGCGGCAGCTCAACCGGGGCGAGCGCGACCACTACCGCATGGAGAAGGCGTACTACCGGCCCGACGGCACCGCCTTGTGGACCAATCTGACGGTCTCCCTGCTGCGCGACCCCGGCGGCACCCCGCAGTACATGCTCGCCCTGATGGAGGACATCACCGAGGAGCGCCTGCTCAGCGAGCGGCTGCGGTACGAGGCCACGCACGACGCGCTCACCGGCCTGGCCAACCGCAACCTCTTCTTCGAGCGTCTGGAGCACGCCCTCAACGGCCCCGACGGCGCGGGCGTCGGCGTCTGCTACATGGATCTGGACGGCTTCAAGGACGTCAACGACAGTCTCGGGCACGCCATCGGCGACCGGCTGCTGATCGCCGTCGCCGAGCGGCTCCAGGCCTGCGTCACCTCACCCGACCAGCTCGTGGCACGCATCGGGGGCGACGAGTTCGCCGCCCTGGTCATCAACCCGGCCAGCCGCGCGGACATCACCGGTCTCGCCGACCTGATCCTGGCCGCGCTCGCCGACCCGATCCGCGTGGACGGCCGCGACCTGTCCGTACGGTGCAGCATCGGCATCGTGGAGGGCAAGGCCGGCACCCTCGGGCCCGCAGAGGTGCTGCGCAGCGCCGACATCACGATGTACCGGGCCAAGGCCGCCGGCGGCAACCGCTTCGAGCTCGCCGACCCCGACTCCGACGCGCGCGCCATCACCCGGCACGGGCTCACCAACAGCCTGCCGACGGCCCTGGAGCGGGGCGAGTTCTTCATCGAGTACCAGCCGCTGGTTCGGCTCGGCGACGGCAGCGTCCGCGGCGCGGAGGCGCTGGTGCGGTGGTGCCACCCGGTGCACGGGATCCTCGGCCCCGACCAGTTCATCCCGCTCGCCGAGAGCACCGGGCTGATCGTGCCGCTCGGCCACTGGGTGCTGCAGCAGGCCGCCTGGCAGGCCCGGGACTGGCAGTTCCCGCGCAGCGACGGCCATCCGCTGCGGATCAACGTCAACCTCTCCCCGGCCCAGCTCGGCCATCCCGGCCTCGTCCCCGAGACCCTCGCGGTGATCAAGGACGCCGGGCTGGAGCCGACCGCGCTGTGCCTGGAGGTCACCGAGAGCGCGTTCATCGGTGCCGACGAGGAACTGCTGCGCCCGCTACGGGAGTTCGCCGAGCTCGGCATGGCGATCGCCCTCGACGACTTCGGAACGGGCTACTCGAACCTGGCCTCGCTGCGCAGGCTGCCGATCAGCACGCTCAAGCTGGACCGCTCCTTCACCCGCGGCATGCAGCAGCAGCCGGCCGACCCCGTCGACGTGAAGATCGTGGAGATCGTCGTCGACCTGGCGCACACGCTCGGGCTGTCGGTCACCGTCGAGGGCGTGGAGACCGGCGCCCAGGCCGAGCACCTGCGGGCGCTGGGCTGCGACACCGCGCAGGGCTGGTACTACGCCAGGCCCGGCCCGCCCGACCGCCTCCACTCGCTCTCGCTGGTCGACACCACGACCTGAGCGGGCGGGGCGGCCGGGCGCCCACCGGGCCACCGGCCCGTTGGCCTACGGGTTCACCGGCTCAGCGCTGCGTGCCGAGCAGGCCGTGCAGCCCGCGGTCGGGGGCCGCCGAGCCGGAGGCCTTCGCCTTCGCCGTGGCCGTCAGCGGCTCCGGGTCGGGCAACCGGTCGCACACCGCGTCGGCGGTGCCGTGGCCCCGCGGCACGGTGCCCTTGTCCAGGTAGGCCGACAGGTAGCCGTCCAGGCAGTCGTTGCCGCTGAGCGTGATGCCGTGGTTGCCGCCGCCCTTCTCGACCACCAGGCTCGAGCGCTTCAGCAGATGGTGCACCGTCACGCCGCCCTCGTACGGGGTCGCGGCGTCGTTCGTCGCCTGGAACAGCAGGACCGGCGGGAGTTCGCTGTTCCTGACGTTGACCGGGTGCTCGGACGCGACCGGCCAGAAGGCGCACGGGGCGTTGTACCAGGCGTTGTTCCAAGCCAGGAACGGGGCCTTGGCGTACACCTTGGCGGTGTCCTTGTGCCAGGTGCGCCAGTCGCGCGGCCAGGAGGCGTCCCGGCACTGCACCGAGGTGTAGATGCTGTAGCCGTTGTCGCCGCCGGCGCCGACGGCCGCGAAGTCCTCGTAGAGCGCGACCAGGGCGTCCTCGTCGCCGTTCTTCGCGTAGGCGGCGAAACCCTCCGCCAGGTAGGGCCAGTAGCCGTTGTAGTAGCCGCCCGGCACGAAGCTGTCCTCGAACTCGCCGGGGCCGACCTTGCCGCCGGCCGGCTTGGTGCGCAGCTTCTCGTGCACGCGGTACCAGAGTGCCTCGATCTTCGCGGGGTCCTTGCCGAGGTGGTACGTCGCGTCGTGCTTCGCCGTCCACGCCATGAAGGCCTTGTGGCGGGCGTCGAAGGCGTAGTCCTGGTTGATGTTGTCCTCGTACCAGACGCCCGTCGGATCGACGATGCTGTCCAGCACCAGGCGGCGGACGCGCTCCGGGAAGAGCTTGGCGTAGACCGCGCCCAGGTAGGTGCCGTAGGAGTACCCGAAGTAGTTGATCTTCTTCGCGTGGAGGGCGGCGCGTATCGCGTCCATGTCGCGCACCGCGCTGACCGTGTCGACGTACTTCAGCAGCGAGCCGTACTTCGTGCCGCACGCCTTGGCGAAGGAAGCGGCGCGCGCGACGTTCGCGGCCTCCTCCTTCGCGCCGTGCGGTACGGGGTCGGGGCGCACCGGGTCGAAGTACCCCGGCGAGCAGTCGAGCGCGGGCTCACTCCTGCCGACGCCGCGCGGGTCAAAGCCGATGACGTCGTACTGCGAGGCCACCGCGGGCGGCAGCGAGGAGGCGACGAAGCCGGCGAGCGTGAGACCGCTGCCGCCCGGGCCGCCGGGGTTGACCAGGAGCGGACCCTGGTAGTGCTTCGCCGTGTGCGGCACACGGGACAGCGCCAGGGTGATCGTGCGCCCGTGCGGACGGGCGTGGTCCAGGGGGACCTTGAGCGTTCCGCACTGGAGCGTGGGGTACGAGGTCGTACCGCAGTCCTTCCAAGCCACCGACGAGACCGCGGGGGCGGCCGCCGGGGCGGCGTCCCTCGCCGTGGCGACGGAGGGTGCGGAGGTCAGCAGGGCGAGCGCTGCCGCGAGCGCGGCGGCGGCCGATGCGGGTCTTTTCACCGGGCCTCCCGAAATGGTGGAACACGGTCGCGCATGACACCGACAGCGCCGATCCTGTCGCAAACCGCCCCGGGATGTGGGGGATTCACCGCTATCCGTACGTCTGACCGAGGAATCGCCGCAGCGCGTCGTTGAACTCGCCGGGCCGCTCCAGGTTCGGCAGATGCCCGGCGCCCTCGATCACCACGAGCCGCGAGCCGGCGACGGCGGCGTGCATCGCCTCGGCCTCGGCGACCGGGGTGTACTCGTCGTCCCGGCCGACGACGATCAGCGACGGCACCCGGACCGCGGTCAGCACGCCCCCGTAGTCCGGCCGTTGGGCACGGCCGCGCAGCGCCGCGGCGGCGCCCTCGGGGGAGGTGCCGCGCATCATGCCCAGGACGTGTGCCGCCACCCCGGGGAGCGCGGTCACGTTGTAGGGCGCGATCATCCGGTCCAGCACCTCGTCCGCGTACCCGGACATCCCCTCGGCCAGCAGCCGGTCCGCCATCGCGTTCCGGGCCCGCCGCCCCTCCTCCGTCTCGGCGCCGGGGAAGGTGTCGGCGAGGAGGAGCCCGGCCACCCGCCCCGGGAACAGCCGCTGGAACTCCATGGCGATCTGACCGCCCATCGACAGCCCGCCCACGACCGCCTCCGGCACGCCCAAGTGGTCGAGCAGGGCGGCGATGTCGCGGGCGAAGACCTCCAGCGGGGTGATGCCGGGGACCACCTCGCTCGCCCCGTAGCCCCGCAGGTCCGGGACGATCACCCGGCGGCCCGCGGCCACCGCGGCGGATACCTGCGGAGCCCACATCGAGCGGTCGAAGGGGTGTCCGTGGACCAGCACCACGGGGGTGCCGTCGCCGCTCCCCTCGTCGTCGTACGCCACCGTGACGCCGTTGACCACTGCCGTTGCCAAGGGGATCTCCTCGCCTCGCACGTGCCCCGTCCCGCAGGGGAGTTGATCGCGATGCTAGGTTCCCCGCCCGGCTCGGTGCAATAAGATCTTTGCTCTCGGTGCAATGCCGGACTTTGCTTCAGGAGGGGAACGACGATGGACGACTACCGCACGGTCGCCGACGCCGTGGCGGCCGACATCGCCGCGGGACGGCTCCGCCCCGGCGACCGGCTCGCCACGCAGCGCGCGTTCGCGCGGCAGCGCGGCATCGCCAACTCCACCGCGATCCGCGTCTACGCCGAACTCGCCCGCCGCGGGCTGGTCGTCGGGGAGGTGGGCCGCGGCACCTTCGTCCGCGCCGCACCGGCCGCCGTGGGACCCGCTCTCGTCGAACCCGCACCCCGGCGCATCGATCTGGAACTCAACTACCCCGTCGCCGAGGGCCAGTCCGAGCTGCTCGCCGCCGGACTCGCCGCCCTGCACCGCCCCGACGTCCTCGGTGCCGCCCTGCGCCCGCTGACGGTCTCCGGCACCCCCGCCGCGCGCGACGCCTTCGCGGACCTTCTCGCCCGCTCCGGCCCGCGCCCCGACCCCGGGCGGCTGCTCTTCGCGGGCAATGGGCGGCAGGCCGTCTCGGCCGCCCTCGCCGCGCTCGTTCCGCCGGGCGGCCGGCTCGCGGTGGAGGCGCTCACCTACCCCGTGGTCAAGGCCCTCGCGGCGCGACTGGGCGTCGGGCTCGTCCCCGTCCCCTGCGACGCGGACGGCATGCGCCCGGACGCCCTCGCCGAGCTCCACCGCGCCGCACCGCTGCACGCCGTCTACGTGCAGCCCACCCTGCACAACCCGCTGGGCGTCACGATGCCCGCCGCCCGCCGGGCCGAACTCGCCGACGTGCTCGGCCGGCTGGACCTGTGCGCCGTGGAGGACGCCGTCTGGGGATTCCTCGCCGCGGACGCCCCGCCCCCGCTGGCCGCCCTCGCCCCGGATCGCGTGGTCCTGGTCGACAGCCTCTCCAAGCGGCTCGCCCCCGGCCTCACCGCGGGCGTCGCCCTCACCCCGCCCGAACTCGCCGCCCCCGTCTCGGCCGCGCTGCGCTCCGCGGGCGCCACCGCCGCCGGCTTCGCGCTGGCCGCCGCCACCCGCTGGATCGCCGACGGCGCCGTGGACGCGGTGGTGGCGGCCAAACGCCGCGACGCGGCCGCCCGGGCCCGCCTCGCCGCCGAGCGCCTCGCCGGGTTCACCGTCACGGCCGATCCGCACGCCTACTTCTGCTGGTGGCGGCTGCCCGAACCCTGGCGGGCCGACACCTTCGTCGCGGCGGCCGCCCGGCACGGCATTGCCGTCACGCCGGCCGCCGCCTTCGCCGCGGGCCGCGGCAGCGCCCCGCACGCCGTGCGTATTGCCCTCGCCTCGCCGTCCCCGCAGGTCCTGGGTCATGCCCTGGGGGTGCTCGCGGGGATCGCCGGGGGCGGTCCGGAGGACATTTGCGCCGACTGATCACAAGGGCCGGCGAATCCTAGCGAGTCACCCGCACATGCCTCCGGAAAATGCCCCAACCCACCTGAATCGCGTACGGGATGGGTAACGTTCCGTGCTGTTCCGTATACCAGAAGTGGCGGCGAAGGGGTGGGCGTGCCCGGCATAGACGAGTGCCTTTCCGAGGCGCTGGCGATTCCCGGCGTGCTCGGTGCGAGCGTGGTCGACTGGGGCAGCGGCCTCCTCCTCGGGGCGGTCGGGCAGGAGCCGGGACACGGTCACGAGGCGGCCGCCGCGGACACCACCGAGGCGGCGCGGGCGGTCGTGGAGGGCGGCACCTTCACCGCGAAGGAGTCCGGACGGGTGCCGGTGGAGGACATCATCATCACGGCACCGGGGAGCTACCACCTGATCCGCTTCCTCGACACCTCCTTCGACAGCGACGTCATCCTCTACCTGTGGCTGGACCGGTCGGTGGCCAACCTCGCCGTCGCCCGGCTCGGTCTGCAGTCCATCGCCGAGCGGCTGGTGCTCGTATGACGGGCACGGAGGCGGGGCGGCCCGCGCTGGCCCTGCGCAGCCTGCCGCGGCGCACTCCGGCGCGCGGTGGCGCGCCCGCCCACGTCCGCGCCGGGGTGGTGGGGGCGTACGCCTTCACCGCGGCCCTGGCCCGGCTCGCGGAGGCGAGGGCCAGCGGGGCGCTGTACGGTTCGGCGGGGGCGGTCTACCTGCGCGACGGGGCGATCGTCCACGCCGAGAGCCCCTGCGCCCCCGACCTCGGGGTACGGCTCATGGCCTGCGGTCTGCTCTCCCCGGACCAGTGGCGCGAGGCGGTCACCACGGCGAGCACCGGCCGCGGGGTCGGCGGGCACCTCGTCGACACCGGCCGGGTGGCCCGCGGCGAACTGGAGCTGTGCCACCTGCTGGCGCTCTTCGACGCCGCCTACTTCACCCTGCTGCCCGACTCGGAGCCCGACCGGTTCCAGCCGGGCGCCACCTCCCGGCTGGGCCCCATATCCCGGCCGGTCCCGGCGCAGCGCGTGGCGCGGGAGGCGCAGCGCCGCCGCGCGCAGCTGGAGCGGGCCTGGCCGTGGGACGACACCGACGCCGGCCCCGTCGTCCCCCGCTCCACGGGGGAGGCGCGGGGCGGCCGGGCCAGGGCCCCCACGCCCGGCCAACTGGCCGTGCTGGAGGCTGCGGACGGATCCCGTACGCCCGTCCAGATCGCCTGGCACCTGGGGCGTTCCGCCTTCGCGACCCTGCTGGACGTACGCCGGCTGGCCGCGATCGGCCGGATCAGCACCCCGGTCCGCGCCGAGGCGACGGTGACCCCGGCCCCCGTGCCGCCCGCCCCGTCCCCGGCGGCCTCCGCTCCGGCGCTGCCGCCGCCCGCCCTCGGCGGACCGCAGCCGGCGGTCCTGCCGTCCTCCGACCCCTCAGTCGCCCTGTTGCTGCGACTTCGTGCCGCCCTGGAGGCCCGCCTGTGAGCGCCCTGCCCACCCGCCCGGCGCCCGCCGAACGACCGTGGAGGAAGGCTCTGCGGCAGCTCGCCGGAAGGAGACAGCTGGTGGCACTCGAAGCCGATGTGCTGGCCGAACTCCGCAGCCTGCGGGCGCGGGTGCCGCACCTGACGGGCGGGCTCGTCGCCAGCGTCGACGGTCTGGTCGTCGCGCACGACCTGAGCGGGCCGGAACCGGAGGGCGTCGCCGCGCTGACCGCCGCGGCACTGGGCGTGGCGGCCCGCATCACGGAGGCCACCGAACGCGGCGGCTTCCGGGAACTGCTCGTCAGGGGGGACAGCGGCTACGTGGCCGCGTACGCCGCCGGCGGTGCCATGGCCCTCGCCCTGGTCGCGGGCCACGACTCCAACGTGGGCCGACTGCACCTCGAGGCCCGCCGTTCCAGTCGACGGATCGAGGATCTCGTCGACCTCGCGCTCCAACGTCAGGAGCGGAAATGACCGTAGGACCCAGCTCGTCAGCCGACAAGCCGTCGGGCACCGGGCGCGGCCGCGCCGCCACCGGACCCAGGCATTCGTCACGTCAGAGAACTCAACGACAAGGAAGCGAGACCGCAATGGCCAACACCGAGACCGCGCTGAAGGATGTCATGACGTCGATCGAGGGCGTCCTGGGCGTCGCTCTCGTGGACTACGGCAGCGGTATGGCCCTGGGCACCCTGGGGGGTTCCAAGGACCTCGACCTGACCGTCGCGGCCGCGGGCAACACCGACGTCGTCCGCGCCAAGATGCGCACGATGGAGATGCTCAACCTCAAGGAGCACATCGAGGACATCCTGATCACGCTCAACACCCAGATCCACATGATCCGGCTGCTGACCGGGCGTTCGGGCAAGGGGCTGTTCCTCTACGTCGCGCTGGACAAGGACCGCGCGAACCTGGCGATGGCCCGCCACCAGCTCAAGCGCATCGAGAGCGACCTGGAGGTCTGACCCCGTCCCCACGCCCGCGGCCGACGGCGGCCCGGCACATCAGGCGCAGGCCGCCGTGTGCCGGGTCTCTCCCCGTCCAGGCCGCGCTCACGCGGGACCGGTACCGGGCTGAAGCGCGCCGAAGATGCGCTCGATCGCGCTTCGCTCGGCCTCATTGGGGCTGAGGTTGTGGCAGGAGGTGCCTGCGGTGCTTTCCGACGTCAGGCTGGTGCAGGGACCCGGTTTGACGTCGTCGAGACCGAGGAGGTGGCCCAGTTCGTGCGTGGTGATCCGCGCCGGGTCGTAACCCTCGGTGACCGCTTCCCGGCCGATGTAGGCGGTGCCTTGGCCGGGCGTGCCCTGCTCCGCGTGGGGCCAGCCGTCGAAGGCGACGAAGCGGATGTCCGTCGTGCGGCCCGGCTCGACGGGCCGCAGATCCACGTTGTCCAGCGACGCGGTCCAAGTGGCGACGGCGGTGGCGACCGAGTCGGTGAACTCCGCCGCCGCCCCGGCGTCGTAGGTCAGGGTCACCGGGCGGGACGCCGCCGCTCCCGGGGTCCTGACGCTCTCCGCGACCGTGGTGCCGTGCGGGGCGGGGTCCGCGACGGCGAAGGCGCCCGGATGTACCAGCGCGCCGGCCGCGCCCGCGGCCGCCGCGGCGGCCAGCAGTGCGTATCGCCGGGTTCGAGAGATGCGGGGCATGGCGGTTCCTTCGTCCGGAGGGGGGAGACGGTTGCCGGTCCTGCCGAGTCACAGGCCGCGCATGCCCTCAGTAAGCCGTGGCCCTTGCCTCACGTCACGCCGCTGATTCTCGGGACTTGACGGGTGGCCGCCGTGGCGCGTCAGCGTCACCGCGGACGGTGACGGGATGCACTCGATCCGTCACTGGCCGGTGGTGGACGCGGGGGCCGAGGGCGCCGCCGAGGAGTGCCCGTGGTGCGCCCCCTCCTCGACCCTGCCGCCCAGCTTCTCCCGCACCGGCTCCAGCGCCTCGGGCTCCGCCTCCACCACCCAGCGGTTCCCGATCAGATACGAGCCGCCGTACGGCTGGGCCTCCTCCAGCCACGACTTCTGGCCGGCCTCGCTGGCGAAGGTGAGCATCACATAGGCACCGCGTGCGGTCGTACACGCCCCCTGGCGCAGCTCCCGCACATCGGTCTGCACCTGCGGGGTGCATCCGACGGCCTCGCCGATCCGCTCCAGGGCGACGGGACCGCCCGCCGCGTCCGTGTCCTGGCCGCCGCAGCCCGTCCCCAGCAGCGCGACAGCCGCCACCGCGGCCACCCTCGGGCCCCAACCACGGGACACGGACACCGGCATCACCTTTCCTCGACTGCTGACGCGGGCCGCACACGCCCCGCACGCGCACCGCGCGCCCGACGACGCTAACCCGAACGGCCCAATGACCCGTACAGCCTTGCGAAAAGTCCCCCCGCGAGCGCGCCGTATGAAAAAATCCGCCGCTCCCCGCTCCGGCGGGCCGGGCACCCCGTGACTCCGGCGCCTCCGATCGGGCATACTCCAACGCGCCGAAGCCGCAGGTCGGACCACGCCGTGACCCGGCGGGAGACCATTGGTTGACGGTCGACAATCCGGTAGCGCCGCCACACCCTGAGCGGACGCCGCCGCAGCGCCCGACAGGGAGGAGAGTGCCGCCATGTCCCACGACGGCCTTCAGCCGGTGGACCGACAGCTTCCCACCGAGGAGGCCCGCGACCTGCTCGCGCTCGTGCGCGAAATGGCCCAGCGGGAGATCAAACCGAGGGCGGCCGAGGAAGAGGACGCGGGTGTCTTCCCACGCGAGGTCTTCCGCCTCATCGGCGAGGCGGGGCTGCTCGGACTGCCCTATCCGGAGGAGTACGGCGGCGGCGGCCAGCCGTACGAGGTCTATCTGCAGGTGCTGGAGGAGCTCGCGGCGGCCCGGCTCACCGTGGGCCTCGGGGTCAGCGTACACACCCTGGCCTGCCACGCGGTCGCCCAGTACGGCGGCAAGGAGCAGCGCAGCGAGCACCTGCCCGCCATGCTCGGCGGCGCGCTGCTCGGCGCCTACTGCCTGTCCGAGCCCGCGGCCGGTTCCGACGCCGCCTCCCTGCGTACCCGGGCCACCCGGGAGGGCGACGCGTGGCGCATCGACGGCACCAAGGCGTGGATCACCCACGGCGGTGTCGCGGACTTCTACACCGTGCTCGCCCGCAGCGGCGCCGAGGGTGCGCGCGGCATCACCGCGTACCTCGTGCCCGGCGACGCGGCGGGCCTCACGGCCGCGGTCCCCGAGAAGAAGATGGGCATGAAGGGCTCGCCGACGGCCCAGGTCCACTTCGACGGGGTGACCGTGCCGGACAGCAGCCGGGTCGGCGACGAGGGCCAGGGCTTCTCCATCGCGCTGGCCGCCCTCGACTCGGGCCGGCTCGGCATCGCCGCCTGCGCCATCGGCGTCGCCCAGGCCGCCCTCGACGAGGCGCTCGCGTACGGGATGACCCGGCAGCAGTTCGGCCGTCCCGTGGTGGACTTCCAGGGGCTGCGCTTCATGATCGCCGACATGGCCACCAAGATCGAGGCCGGCCGCGCCCTGTACCTCGCGGCGGCCCGGCTGCGGGACGCGGGGCGGCCGTTCTCCCGGCAGGCCGCCATGGCCAAGCTGTTCTGCACCGATGCCGCGATGCAGGTCACCACCGACGCCGTCCAGCTCCTCGGGGGCTACGGCTACACCGCCGACTTCCCCGTCGAGCGGTACATGCGCGAGGCCAAGGTGCTGCAGATCGTCGAGGGCACCAACCAGATCCAGCGCATGGTCATCGCCCGCAGCCTGGCCGGACCGGAGAGCAAGGAGCGCTGACACGACGGTGCCGCGCCGCCCCTCCCGGGCGGCGCGGCACGGTTCCTCCGATGCGCGGGTCAGGCCGCGCGCTGGAACGGCACCCGGATCGGCCGCGAGCCGGGCCCGCCCACGTGGGAGAACGGCTGCGTACGCCAGTCCAGCCCGGCGGGCAGCGTCAGCAGCGCGCCCCACTCCGGGTCGTCGGCGACACCGTCACCGGCGGTGGGCGAGGCCTCCGTGGCGGCACGTCCGGAGCCAGGGCAGACCGTCAGCCCGAACGGGTTCCACGGCGAGGCGCACAGGGCGTGCTGCGGCAGGACGTCCTCGTCGGCGAGGAGGGCGATCGGGCGGGCGCAGTCGGGGCAGTGCACCCGGAAGATCTCATGGCCCTCGTCGTCGAAGGCGTCGTCGGCGTCGTCCGCCGTCAGCAGCTCGAACGTCTCGCGGCGTTCGTGCTCCTCCTCGACCGCGGCCAGCGTACGTTCGCCGCGGCTGTGTCGTGCGTGGGTGCGCATGGGTGCATCTCCCCCTCAGAAGAACGCCCACCAGCGGGGCAGACCGGGCTCTTGGCCTCGGCCATAGCGAGCATTTCCCGCCACCCGCCCCTGGTAATCGCCGCCACTCCGAAGACCGTTGACATCGGGTGTGGCCTTCGTCACACAGCTGTCCGAGAAGGTGTCCCGCGCCCCCTCGGACGCTGCCGTGCGACCGCTCCGCGCCCTGCCCGGAGCCGCCCCGGGACTCAGCCCTCCCGCGCCGCGCCGGTGTCCCGCGGCGGCGCCGTGCTCTTCCTGACGACCAGTCTGACGCCCAACTCCATACGGGTGTTGCTCTTGTCGCCCGCATCATCGGGCTGCGACAGCCGCAGCAGCATCCGGGCGGCCTCCTCGGCCATCTCGACCAGCGGCTGGTTGACCGTCGTGAGCGACGGGCTCGCCCACTGGGCGAGCGGGATGTCGTCGTACCCCACCACGGACAGGTCGCGGGGCACCTGCAGGCCCTTCACGCGGGCCGCCTCCAGGACGCCGAGCGCCTGCAGGTCGCTGCCCGCGAAGATCGCGGTCGGCGGGTCGGGTTGCTCCAGCAGGCTGATGGCACTGTCGTGGCCGCCCTGGACGTGGAAGTCCCCGTACCGGATCAGATCGGGGTCGACGGTGAGCCCCGCCATGCCCATCGCCGAGCGGAAGCCGTCGAGGCGGGCGAGGGAGCACAGCATGTCGTCGGGCCCGGTGATGATCCCGATGCGGCGGTGGCCGAGGTCGATGAGGTGCCGGGTGGCGGCGACACCGCCGGCCCAGTTCGCCGATCCCACCGACGGGACGTCGGGTTCGGGGTCGCCCGCCGGGTCGATGATGACGAAGTTGATGGCCCGCGAGCGCAGCTTGCGCTTGATGTCGTCGGGAAGCGAGGAGAAGACCAGCACCACTCCGAGCGGACGGCGGCGCAGCACGCCCTCGATCCACTCCGGTCCGGGGGCGTGGCGGGTGCCGCTCTCGGTGAGCACCACGCTCATGTTGCGGCTCTTGGCGATGTTCTCCACGCCCCGGATGAGCTCCATCGCCCAGACGCTCTCGAGTTCGTGGAAGACGATCTCGATCAGCCGCGCCTCGGGCTGGGTCGGGGCGGGGCGCTGGTAGCCGTTCGCCTCCAGCAGCCGTTCGACCTTGCTCCGGGTCGGCGCGGCCACATCGGGACGTCCGTTGAGCACCTTCGAAACTGTCGAAAGTGAAACGCCCGCTTTCGAAGCCACGTCGGCCAGGGTGATCCGGCCCTCGGTCTCATCATCACGCATGCCGCACAGGATAGAGCACGGTCCTTCGGTAACGGTTTGGTCGCGTCAATTCCACCCTGTTGACCGGAGCCGAGGGGAAGCCTACGGTCCCTCGTCAGGCGAATTTCGGCAAAGTAGCCGAAACTTTCGAGAGGTCAATCATGAAGAAGCGTGCGTGGTTCCCTCGTGCCGTCGCCGGCGGCGCGGCATTGGCACTGGGACTGACCCTGACTGCCTGCGGCAGCGGTGACGCCTCCGCGGGAGGTGATTCCGGGACGATTCACGTCCTCGTGTACGGCGACTCCGCGAACAAGGTGGAGAGGGCGCTCGTCGCCGAGTTCAACAAGACCTCGAAGGTCAAGGCCGTCCTCGACACGGTCCCCGGGGCGGACTACCAGCAGAAGCTGCAGACCGTCATCAACACCAAGCAGGCCCCCGACGTCTTCTTCAACTGGGGTGGCGGCAGTATCCAGCCGTTCGTGAAGGCCGGCCTGCTCCTGCCGCTCGACGACTTCATCCAGAAGGACCCGGGCCTGAAGGCCAACTTCCTGTCCTCGGTCTTCAACACGGCGGTCGTCGACGGGAAGTCCTACGGCGTGCCGATGCGCGGCACCCAGCCCGTGCTGCTGTTCAACAACAAGAAGGTCCTCGCGGACGCGGGCGTCCAGCCCCCGCAGACCTGGGACCAGCTCCTCGACACGGTCAAGAAGCTCAAGTCCAAGGGCGTCACCCCGATCGCGCTCGGCGGCGGCGACCAGTGGCCGACCCTGATGTGGTTCGAGTACCTCTACGACCGCATCGCCGGCCCGGAGCTGTTCACCAAGGCGCTCGGCGGCGACAAGAGCGCCTGGGAGAGCGCGGACAGCAAGAAGGCGCTGAGCATGCTCAAGCAGCTCATCGACGCCGGTGCCTTCGGCACCAACTACGACTCCGTGAAGTTCACCGACGGCGGCTCGCCCCAGCTCCTCGCCAGCGGCAAGGCCGGCTTCGAGCTCATGGGCTCCTGGGAGTACTCGACCCAGCAGGACGCCAGCCCGGACTTCGCCAAGAACGACCTCGGCTACACCAACTTCCCGACCGTGACGGGCGGCAAGGGCGACAGCGCCGACGTCGTCGGCAACACCAACAACTTCTACTCGGTGCTGAAGAAGACCAAGTACCCGGACGCGGTCGCGGACTTCCTCAAGCTCATGTACTCCGACGACTTCGTGAAGCAGCAGCTGGCCATCGGCAACCTGCCGACCACGACGAACACCACCAAGTTCCTCGACTCGGCCGACAACCCGGACTACCTGAAGTACCAGTTCGACCTGGTCCAGAAGGCGCCCTCGTTCCAGCTGTCGTGGGACCAGGCGTACCCGCCGTCGGGCATCACGCCGATCCACCAGGCCGTCCAGCAGTTCTTCAACGGCCAGCTCGACGCCGACGGCTTCATCAAGGCCATGCAGGCCCTGCCCACCTCCTGAGAGCGACGTCCCGCATGGTCTCCCTGACTGCCACCGTGACGGGCAAGCGGCAGACGCAGCGCCCGGCCGGCCGTACCATCGGCCGGCCGGGCCTGGCCTGGGCGCTCCCCGCCACGATCTTCTTCGCCCTGTTCGCCATCGTGCCCCTGGTGCTGGTGGCGGTCCTGTCCTTCACCACCTGGAGCGGACTGGGCTCACCCGAGTACACGGGCTTCGACAACTGGATCCGGCTCTTCCACGACCCGGTGATGATCAAAAGCCTCTGGCTGAGCGTGCTGCTCACCGTGCTGGGCGTCGTCGTCCAGACCCCGCTGAGCATCCTGCTCGGCGTCTGGGCCGCCGGCCCCCAGCGCAACCGGGCCGTCCTGTCGGCGATCTTCTTCGTGCCGCTGCTGCTCTCCGCGACAGCGGTCTCGGTGCTGTGGCGCGCCCTGCTCGACCCGAACTTCGGCGTGCCCTCGCAGGCGCGCTGGCTCTTCGGCGACGGCAACCTCTTCGGTACGCAGACCGCCGCGATCGGCGTGCTGGTCTTCGTCAGCACCTGGCAGTTCACCCCGTTCCACGCCCTGATCTACCAGGGCGCGACCCGGGCGATCCCGCAGGTGCTCTACCAGGCCGCGCAGATCGACGGCGCGGGCACCGTACGGCAGTTCTTCCACATCACGCTGCCGCAGCTGCGCAACTCGATCATCACCTCGATGATCCTCATGATCGTCGGTGGTCTCACCACCTTCGACACCGTGCTGATCCTCACCCAGGGCGGTCCCGGCACCGACACCACGATCAGCGCCTACTACATGTACGACAAGGCCTTCAAGGGCTTCGACTTCGGCGCCGGCGCAGCGATCGCCCTGATGCTGGTCGTCGTGGCCACCGTGATCTCGCTGGTTGTGGTCCGCGTCTCCGGCTACGACAAGATGGCCGGCACCAAGGAAGGGCTCTGATGAGGCGCCGCCCCAACTACCTGGCGGGCCTCGGCGCCCTGCTGTGGCTCGCGCTGGTGGGCCTGCCGCTGTACGTCATGCTCGGCGCGACCGTCCAGACGCGCGCCGAGTACAGCGCGAACGGCCCGCTGGCCCTCCCGCGCTCCTTCACCCTGGACAACTACATCCAGGACTTCAGCAACGGCTTCGGGCAGTACTTCCTCAACACGGTCGTCGTGACGGTCAGCGTGGTGGTCATCGTGCTGCTGCTCGTGCCGCCGCTGGCGTTCACCATCGTCCGCAACCGGGGCCGCGGCACCTCAGGGGTGTTCCGGCTCTTCCTGCTGGGCCTGGCCATCCCCGCCCAGGCGGTGATCGTCCCGATGTTCTACGTCATCAGCAAGGCCGGGCTCTACGACAACCTCATCGGCGTCATCCTGCCCACGGCGGCGTTCTGCCTGCCGGTCTGCACGCTGATCCTTACCGGCACCATGCGCGACATCACCTCCGAGCTCTTCGAGGCGATGGCCATGGACGGGGCCTCCGTCCGGCGGACCTTCTTCCAGCTCGTGCTGCCGCTGTCCGGGAGCGGGCTGTCGACGATCGTCGTCTTCTCCGCCCTGCAGGCCTGGAACGGCTTCCTGTTCCCCCTGGTGCTCACCCAGTCCGAGGAGACCAAGGTGATCACCCTGGGGCTCTACAACTTCCGGACCCAGTACGGCATCAACATCCCCGGCCTGCTGGCCGCCGTGGTGCTGTCCACGATTCCCGTCCTGCTCGTCTACCTGTTCGCCCGTCGTGCCCTCGTGCAGGGGCTGATGGGCGTCGGAGGAAAGTGAACGACAACGTGACCGCCGACTCCCGCGTCGAGGCGCTCATCCGCGACATGACCCTGGACGAGAAGATCGCCCAGCTCTACGGCGTCTGGGTCGGCGCCTCCAACGAGGGCGCCGAAGTCGCCCCCCACCAGCACGACATGGACGAGCCGCCGAGCCTGGACGACCTCCTGCCGGACGGCCTCGGACAGCTCACCCGGCCCTTCGGCACCGTCCCGGTCGACCCCGCCCTCGGCGCCCTGTCCCTGATGCGCACCCAGGAACGGATCGCCGCCGCCAACCGGTTCGGCATCCCGGCCATGGCCCACGAGGAGTGCCTCGCGGGCTTCGCGGCCTGGGGCGCCACCACCTACCCCGTCCCGCTTTCCTGGGGCGCCTCGTTCGACCCCGAGCTGGTGCGGGTGATGGCCGCGGCCATCGGCCGCGACATGCGCTCGGTCGGCGTGCACCAGGGCCTCGCCCCCGTCCTCGACGTCGTGCGCGACGCGCGCTGGGGCCGGGTCGAGGAGACCATCGGTGAGGACCCCTACCTCGTCGGCACCATCGCCACCGCCTACATCCAGGGCCTGGAGTCCGCGGGCATCGTGGCCACCCTGAAGCACTTCGCCGGCTACTCGGCCTCCCGCGCCGGCCGCAACCTGGCCCCGGTCAGCATGGGCCCGCGCGAGCGCGCCGACGTCGTCCTGCCGCCCTTCGAGATGGCGGTCAGGGAGAGCGGCGTCCGCTCCGTGATGCACGCGTACACCGACACCGACGGCGTGCCCTCGGCCGCCGACGAGGAACTCCTGACCGGGCTGCTCCGCGACACCTGGGGCTTCGACGGGACGGTGGTCGCGGACTACTTCGGGATCGCCTTCCTCAAGACGCTCCACGGCGTCGCCGCCGACTGGGCGGACGCCGCCCGCACCGCCCTCACCGCGGGCGTCGACGTGGAGCTGCCCACCGTCAAGACCTTCGGGCAGCCCCTGCGGGACGCCGTCGCCGCGGGCCTGGTCGACGAGAAGCTCGTCGACCGCGCGCTGCGCCGGGTACTGACCCAGAAGGCGCAGCTCGGCCTGCTCGACCCGGACTGGAGCCCGGTGCCGCCCGCGCTCGCCGGTGCCGACCTCGGCGACCCGCAGGGCCTGCGCGGCACGGTCGACCTCAACTCCGCCGCCCACCGCGAACTGTCGCGGCGCCTGGCCGAGCAGTCCGCCGTCCTGCTGAGCAACGACGGCACTCTGCCGCTGGACCGGCCCACCCGCATCGCGCTGATCGGCCCCCAGGCCGAGACCCCGACCGCGGTCCTGGGCTGCTACTCCTTCCCCGTGCACGTCGGGGCGCAGCACCCGGACACCCCGGTCGGCATCGAACTGCCCACGCTGCGCCAGGCCCTGGTGGCCGAGTTTCCCGGCGCCGAGATCGTCACCGTCGCCGGCTGCGGCATCGATGACAGCGATGTCTCCGGCCTCGCGGCGGCCGTACGCGCGGCCCGCGACGCCGACGTGGTCATCGCCGCGCTCGGCGACCGGGCCGGCCTCTTCGGGCGCGGTACCAGTGGCGAGGGCTGCGACGCGGAGTCGCTCACCCTTCCCGGTGTGCAGCAGCGGCTCCTCGACGCGCTCCTGGACGCGGGCACGCCGGTCGTGCTCACCCTGCTGGCGGGACGCCCGTACGCCCTCGGGCGTGCCGTCACGGAGGCCGCCGCCATCGTGCAGTCCTTCTTCCCCGGGCAGGAGGGCACCCCGGCGCTCGCCGGAGTGCTGAGCGGGCGGATCAACCCGTCCGGGCGGCTGCCCGTCAGCGTGCCCCGGCACCCGGGCGTGCAGCCCTCCACCTACCTGGCGGCACCGCTGGCGCGGGCGAGCGACGTCTCCAACATCGACCCGGCCGCGGCCTTCGGCTTCGGCCACGGGCTGACGTACACGGCCTTCGAGTGGTCCGCGCCGCAGGTGCACGGCGCCGCCGACGGCCGTGCCGTCACCGGCACCGACGGCGAGGTCGAGCTGTCCTTCACCGTCCGCAACGCCGGCGCGCGCGCGGGCAGCGAGGTCGTCCAGGTCTATCTGCACGACCCGATCGCCTCGGTCGTGCAGCCGGTGCAGCGGCTCGTCGGCTATCTGCGGGTCCCGCTGGAGGCGGGCGAGGCGCGCCGCATCGGCGTCACCGTCCCCGCCGACGTCGCGGCCTTCACCGGCCGGGACGGCCGGCGTGTCGTGGAACCGGGGGAACTGGAACTGCGGCTGGCCGCCTCCAGCACCGAGGTCCGGTTCACCGTACGGGCCGAACTGACCGGCGCGGCACGGCAGGTGGACCACACCCGGCGGCTGCACGCCGTCCTCACCTCCGCCCCGGAGGAGTCCCGGTGATCCTGCCCGAAGGGACGGGGGAGGCGGCGCGGTCCGTCGCCAACCCCGTCCTGCCGGGCTGCCATCCCGATCCGAGCGTCTGCCGGGTCGGGGCCGACCACTACCTGATCACCTCGACGTTCGAGTACTTCCCGGGCATCCCGGTCTTCCACAGCCGGGACCTCGTCCACTGGCGGCGGATCGGGCACGTCCTGGACCGGCCCTCCCAGGTCGACCTGGGTTCCGTCGCGTCCTCCGAGGGGATCTTCGCCGCGACGATCCGCCACCACGCCGGCCGCTTCTACGTCATCACGACGCTGGTCGGCGGCACGGGCCGGGGCGGCACCTTCGTCGTCACCGCCACCGACCCCGCCGGGCCCTGGAGCGACCCGGTCTGGCTGGACGACGCTCCGGGCATCGACCCCTCCCTCTTCTTCGACGACGACGGCCGCGCCTGGTGCACCGGCACGCGCCTCGCCGAGCCGGGGGAGTGGGAGGGGCAGACCGACGTCTGGCTCCGGGAGTTCGACGTCGAGGCGATGGCGTTGACCGGTCCGGAGCACCTGCTGTGGCGCGGGGCGCTGCACGGCGCGGTGTGGGCGGAGGGACCCCACCTCTACAAGGTGGACGGCCGGTACTACCTGCTGGCGGCCGAGGGCGGGACCGAGCACCGGCACGCCGTCAGCGCCGCCCGCGCCGACCACGTCACCGGCCCCTACACCGGCAATCCGGCCAACCCGGTGTTCACCCACCGGCACCTGGGCCGCGACTTCCCCGTCGTCGGCGTCGGCCACGCCGACCTGGTGCGGACCGCGGCGGGGGAGTGGTGGGCGGTACTGCTCGGCAGCCGCCCGTACGGCGGCTACCACCCCAACCTCGGGCGGGAGACCTTCCTCGTCCCCGTGAGCTGGGAGGACGGCTGGCCGCTCTTCGCACCCGGCGCGGGCACGACGCTCGGGCCCTTCCGGCCGCCGGTGACCGGCGGTCCCGCCGACGAGCCCCACCCGGAGCCGGTCAGGGACGACTTCGACGGCCCCGAGCTGCGCACGCACTGGAACCAGGTGCGCACCGGGGAGCCGTTCTGGTCGCTGACCGAGCGCCCCGGCTCGCTCCGGCTGCCCCTCGGCCCGGCGACGCTCGCCGACGTCGGCACCCCCTGCTTCCTCGGCCGGCGGCAGCAGCACCAGGACGTCAGCGTCTCGGCGATCCTCGACGTGGCACCCCGGGAGCCGCAGGAGTGGGCGGGGCTCGCGGTCCGCCAGTCCGAGGCGGACCACCTGGTGCTGGCGGTCGCCGGGGACGGTCACGGCGGCCGCCGTGTGCTCGCCGCACGCCGGGCCGGGGGCAGGCAACGGATCGTCGCGGAGGCGCCGTTGCCCCCGGGGCCGGTGGTCCTGCGCATCCACGCCGAGGGCCAGCGCTACGGGCTGCGCTACCTCCCGGCCGGCGCCGCCGACACCGCGGAGCTCGAACTGGCCGCTGTGGACGGCGGATTCCTCAGCTCACCCCGCGCCGGCGGCTTCCTCGGCGTATGGCTCGGCCCGTACGCCACCGCCCACGGCGCCCACTCCACCACCGTCGCCGGCGTCGACTGGTTCGACTACCGGCCCCTCACCCCCTGATCCCGGAACGGACGATGTTCACCGATCTCCCCGAGGCCGAACTGCGGGACTACCGCAGCGGCCAGACCGCGCCGGACGACTTCGACGAGTTCTGGCGCACCACGCTCGCCGAGTCGCGCGCCGCCGGAGCCGGAGCCGGAGCCGTCACGGTCACGCCGGCGGCCGGTCCGCGGTTGCGCACCGTGGACGTCTTCGACGTCACCTTTCCCGGGTACGGGGGCGAGCCCGTACGGGCCTGGCTGCGGCTGCCGCACGGCGCCGAGGGGCCGCTTCCGGCGGTCGTCCAGTACGTCGGTTACGGCGGCGGCCGGGGCCACGCCCTGGACAACCTGCTGTGGGCGTCCGCGGGCTTCGCCCACTTCCACATGGACACCCGGGGCCAGGGCTCGGGCTGGAGCCGGGGCGACACCCCCGATTCCGGCACCACGGGCCCGCAGGCACCCGGGATGATGACCCGCGGCATCGACGACCCGCACACGTACTACTACCGCCGCCTCTTCACGGACGCCGTGCGCGCCGTGGACGCGGTCCGCGCGCTGCCCTCCGTGGATCCCGCACGCGTCGCCGTGCTCGGGGCGAGTCAGGGGGGCGGCACCGCGCTGGCGGTGGCCGCGCTCGCGCCGGAGGTCCACGCGCTGGTCGCGCACGTCCCGTTCCTCTGCGACTTCCCCCGGGCGACGGTGATCACGGACGCGGACCCGTACCGGGAGATCGGCCGCTACCTCGCCGTGCACCGCGCCGACGCCGGCCGGGTCCATCGCACCCTGTCCTACTTCGACGGCGTCAATTTCGCGGCCCGCGCCCGCGTACCGGCCCGCTTCTCGGCGGCCCTGATGGACGACATCACGCCGCCCTCGACGGTGTTCGCCGCGTACAACGCGTACGCGGGCCCGAAGGAGATGGCCGTCTGGCCCTGGAACGGCCACGAGGGCGGCGCGATCGACGACGACGAGGAGGCGTTGGCCTTTCTCCGCGCGCGGCTGTGACGGACGGGCGCGCTGCATGGCTCAAAACTGCACCTGGGAGCGGTAGTCGGAGCACAAGGCGTACAACCTTGACCCGTCCTTGATCGTCCAACGGGTGCGCCGGAGACCCCGGTGCCCCACTCATGTGGCCCTACCCTTTGGGGAAAGTCATGCGATCTGACTCCGTCGGGCGCTCGCTGCGCCTCGGAGCCTCCGCCGTCGCGGCGGCCGGCCTGTTCGTGGCCGGTCTCGCCGTGCCCGCGCACGCCGCCGCCCAGGAGACCGACCAGCTGTGGATCAACGCGCCGTACGAGCAGTCGCTGCTGCTCGGCACGGGCGGCGGCGAACCGCAGTCCCGCACGCTCGACATCGGCGTCTACCACGACAACGACCACTTCACGGTCACCGACGGCAAGGTCACCGTGGACGTCACGGGGCTCGCGGGCGTCGCGGAGGTGACCTGGCCGGCGAACTGCGCGCCCAGCGGGACCACCGCGGTCTGCGACGTACCCGAGGTGCCCGTGATCGGGCCCGACTACGGCAGCCAGATCCACCTCTCGGTCCGCGCGGCGGACGGTGCGGCCGCGGGGGCGCAGGGCCGGATCACCTACGGGGCGACGGCCACCGGCGGCCCCGACGGTACCCTCACCGCGCCGCAGGACAGCTTCGACACCACGCTCACCGTCGCCTCCGGGCCCGACCTGGGGATCGCGGACATCGCCCCGATCGAGCACGCCGCCCCCGGCGACACCAGGAAGCTCCCCTTCAGGCTGACCAACAACGGCAACGAGAGCGCGCAGGGCTTCACGCTGAAGTTCACGGCCTCGCACGGCATCCAGAGGCTGACCAAGTACAAGCGGTGCACGTACACGGCGTCGAACGACGGTGAGTACGCCCCGATGACGTACGCGACCTGCACCTTCGGCCGGGTGCTGGCACCGGGTGAGTCCTTCGAGCTGCCCAAGCCGCTGAAGGTGGCGCTGGCCCCGTACGCGCTGAACGAGCGGCTGGACATCAGCGTCGAGCCCGGCGGGGGCGCCGAGGACATCGAGAGCCGCGACAACTACGTGGCGGTGGGGATCGGCGCCGACAACACCGCGGACTTCTCGGTGACGGGCGACTCGGTCACCGGCGCGGCGGGCGAGACGGCGACGGCCCGCCTCACGTTCAGGAACAACGGTCCGGCCTGGTTCGGCAACCTCGGCTCCGGGGACCCGGTCGCCAAGGTCCGGCTGATCGTCCCCGCGGGCACCAAGGTCACCGGTGTCCCGTCCGGCTGCGCCCCGCACACCCTCTCCGGCGGCTACTACCCGCAGCAGACGGGGGCGCCGCGCTATGACTGCGCCCTTCCGTACTGGGTGCTGGAGAACACCGAGCGCTCGTACGACTTCTCGCTGAGGATCGACACCGTGGTCCCCGGCACGACGGGTGCCGTGAGCATTCACCCCGAGTTCGGCGAGTTCCCGTTCGATCCGGACGCCACGAACAACACGGCGGTCCTGGCGGTCAACTGACGTGACGTGACCTGAACCTGGCGCGTGGTGCGGGCCCTCCCGCACCACGCGCCCCGGCGCCGATGGGCGGCTCAGCGGCCCTTCGGCTCGGGCAGCGGCTCGCCGGTCTCCAGCAGCGTCTTGAGGCCGGACATCAGTGCCGGCCAGCCCTGGGAGACCATCCCCAGCACCGTGCTGCCCGGGGCGTGGGCCTCGTGCACGACGGTCAACCTGACCGTCTCGCCGAGCGGTTCGATCTCGAACGTCACCTGGGAGCGGCGTTCATCGGCGAGCCGGGCGCGCACCTCCTCGCTCACCCCGGCCTTCGCGGCCCACTCGGCGGTGAAGGTGTGCCAGGTGTAGGACAGCCGGCGCGGCGGGTCGGACTCCAGCACGACCTGGGCCGGATCCGCGGTGCGCGCGCCGCCCTCCTCCCAGACCATGGCCGATCCGGCCGCCCAGTCCGTCTCGAAGGTCACTCCCCAGTAGCGGCGCGTGAACGCCGGGTCGGTGAGCGCCTGCCAGAGGCGGTCCGGTGTGGTGCGGATGTAGGTCGTGTAGACGAATGCGGTCTCGCTCATGGGTGCCTGCTCCAATGCCCTCTGCAGGTCGGCGAGTGCCTGCGCGCGCTCGCGGTCGTACCGGTTGATCCATCGCTCGGCGATGGCGTTGATCGGAGCGGCGTTGAGGTAGTGCAGTTTCTCCCGGCCCCGCCGGACCGTGGTGACCAGGCCGGCCTCCTCCAGCACGGCCAGGTGCTTGCTGACCGACTGCCGGGCCATGTCCAGCCCCGCGCACAGTTCGCGCAGTGTCTGCCCGTTGCGCGCGTTGAGGCTGTCGAGCAGTCGCCGGCGGCTGGCGTCGGCCAGCGCCTTGAACACCTCGTCCATTCCGCTCTCTCGCCGTCCCCGAAAAGGCAGCCGGGTGGCTGCCTTTTCAAGATAGGCAGCCATCCGGCTGCATGTCAACGCGATGCGGCCAGGGTGCGGTGTCCTCGTGCGGTCGCGGCGGCTACTGCGCCCGCAGGTCCCGTACGCGGCGGATCTTGCCGACCGAGCGCTCGACGGTGTCCGGGTCGACGACCGTCACCTCGACGCTGATGCCCACACCGTCCTTGACGCCCGCGGCGATCGACCGGGCCGCCTCCTCGCGCCGCTCGGCCCCCGCGTCGGGGCGGGCCTCGACGACGACCTGCATGTGGTCCATGCGGCCGCGCTTGGTGAGCCGGATCTGGAAGTGCGGGGCCACGCCGGGCGTGCGCAGCACGATCTCCTCGATCTGGCTGGGGAAGACGTTCACCCCGCGCAGGATGATCATGTCGTCGGAGCGCCCGGTGATCTTCTGGATGCGGCGGAAGGCGGGGCGCGCGGTGCCGGGCAGCAGCCGGGTCAGGTCGCGGGTGCGGTAGCGGATGATCGGCAGCGCCTCCTTGGTGAGGGACGTGAAGACCAGCTCGCCCTCCTCGCCCTCAGCCACCGGCTCACCGGAGATCGGGTCGACGATCTCGGGGTAGAAGTGGTCCTCCCACACGTGCAGGCCGTCCTTGGTCTCCACGCACTCCTGGGCGACGCCCGGACCGATCACCTCCGACAGGCCGTAGATGTCCACGGCGTGGATGTCCATGCGCTCCTCGATCTCCCGGCGCATCTCCTCCGTCCACGGCTCCGCGCCGAAGATGCCCACCCGGAGCGAGGTGCCGCGCGGGTCCACGCCCTGGCGCTCGAACTCGTCGAGCAGGGTGAGCATGTACGAGGGGGTCACCATGATGATCTCGGGCTCGAAGTCCTGGATGATCTGCACCTGGCGGGCCGTCATGCCACCGGAGGCGGGGATCACCGTGCACCCGGCGCGCTCGGCGCCGTAGTGCGCGCCAAGGCCTCCGGTGAACAGGCCGTAGCCGTAGGAGACGTGCACCTTGTGGCCGGGACGGCCGCCGGCGGCGCGTATTGAGCGGGCCACCACGTCGGACCACATGGACAGGTCGTTCTCGGTGTAGCCCACCACGGTGGGCAGGCCGGTCGTGCCGCTGGAGGCGTGGACGCGGCGCACCTGGTCCATGGGGACGGCGAACATGCCGAAGGGGTAGTTGTCGCGCAGGTCGGCCTTGGTGGTGAAGGGGAAGCGCGTCAGGTCTTCCAGGCTCGCGCAGTCATCGGGCTTGAGCCCCGCCTCGTCGAACTTCTTCCGGTAGGCCTCGACGTTCTCGTACGCGTGGCGCAGCGTCGTCCGCAGCCGGGTGAGCTGGAGCTCCCGCAGCTCCTCGAGGGTCAGCTTCTCGGCGGCGTCCAGCAAGCCGTGGGGGAGCGGCTCTCCCAGGCGCGCCACCGAGGCGGCCCGGTCCGTCGACTCGCTGCTCATCAGTTCTCCTTCGTGCGTCCGATGCTGCGGCTGCGCCCGCGGAACTCCGCGATCACTTCGTCGCCCCGCAGGATGCTCACGTCGTAGATGCCGCTGCGGCCGAAGCGGGTGCGCTCGTGCGCGGTGGCCAGCAGTTCGTCGCCCTCGTGGGCGGGGGCGACGAAGGTGATGTCGGCCCCGGCCGCCACCGTCACCGGTCCGTGGCTGTTGCAGGCGCAGGCGAAGGCGGTGTCGGCGAACAGGAAGAGATAGCCGCCGTGGGCGATCCCGTGCCCGTTGACCATCGCGGGCGCGACGGTCATGCGGAGCACGGCGGTCCCCTCGCCCGTCTCCAGCAGCTCGATGCCCAGGCTCCGCGAAGCCTCGTCCGCGGCGAACATGCTCGCCGCCGGGCCCTGCGTCGCGTCCATGGCCTGCCTCACGATCGTCACCACCCTTGTGAACCGACCGAACATTCGGTTAGCGTGCGGCACGCCCAAGGTAATCCAGCATCCGAACTGCCTGTCAAGAGGTGGAACGCATGTCCCAGCACCTCCCCCCGCGCCCCGCCGGCGAGGTCTTCCTGATCGACGGCGCCCGCACCCCGCAGGGCCGCTACGGCGGCGCCCTCGCCTCCGTGCGCCCCGACGACCTGGCGGCCCTGGTGGTCGGCGAGGCCGTGCGCCGCGCCGGCATCCCGGCCGAGGCCGTGGACGAGGTGATCCTCGGCGCCGCCAACCAGGCCGGCGAGGACAACCGCGACGTCGCCCGGATGGCCGTACTGCTGGCCGGTCTGCCGCACACGGTGCCCGGCTACACCGTCAACCGGCTGTGCGCGTCCGGGCTCACCGCAGTCGCCTCGGCGGCGCAGGCGATCCGGGCAGGCGAGGCGGACCTCGTCGTCGCCGGCGGCGTGGAGTCCATGACCCGCGCGCCCTGGGTGATGGCCAAGCCCGGCACGCCCTGGGCCAAGCCGGGCGAGGTGCACGACACCTCCCTGGGCTGGCGCTTCACCAACCCGCGCTTCACCCCCATGGACACCCTGTCCATGGGGGAGACCGCGGAGGAGGTCGCCGCGCTCGACGGCGTCACCCGCGCCGACTCCGACGCCTTCGCGCTCCGCAGCCACCGGCGGGCCGTCGCCGCCCAGGAGGCCGGCCGCTTCGACCGGGAGATCGTGCCCGTCGCGGTCAAGGACGGCGAGGTCACCCGTGACGAGGGCCCGCGCCCGTCCACCACCCTGGAGAAGCTGGGAACCCTGCGCACGATCTTCCGCAAGGACGGCATCGTCACCGCGGGCTCCTCGTCGCCGCTGTCCGACGGCGCGGCCGCCCTGGTCGTGGCGAGCGGCGCGGCCGTCGAGCGCTACGGCCTCACCCCCCGCGCCCGCATCGTCACCACCGCCACGGCGGGCGTCGAACCCCACCTGATGGGCCTCGGGCCCGTTCCCGCCACCGAGAAGGCCCTCGCCCGCGCCGGATGGCAGACCGGCGACCTCGACGCCGTCGAGCTCAACGAGGCCTTCGCCGCCCAGGCCCTCGCCGTCGTCCGCCGCCTGAAGCTGGACGAGGAGCGGGTCAACGCCGACGGCGGCGCCATCGCCCTCGGCCACCCGCTCGGCTGCTCCGGCGCCCGCATCCTGCTCACCCTCCTCGGCCGGCTGGAGCGCGAGGACGCCCGCCGCGGCCTCGCCACCCTCTGCGTCGGTGTCGGCCAGGGCGTCGCGATGCTGGTGGAGCGGGTGTGAGCGGGGCGCCCCGCGGCCCGCGCGCAACCGTCGTCCACAGGGCTTGCCGGGCGCGGGAAACTTCGTCAGACTGTAACCGAACGAATGGTCGGTAGGGGAAGCTGGTATCGATGACCACACCGAACGCCGCCGTGCCGGCGGAGGGCGCGCAGGCGCCGCTCCAGGAGCACTTCGACGCCACGATCGCGCGGGACCAGCGGATCGAGCCGCGGGACTGGATGCCCGACGGCTATCGCAAGACGCTGATCCGGCAGATCGCGCAGCACGCGCACTCGGAGATCATCGGCATGCAGCCCGAGGGCGAGTGGATCACCCGTGCCCCGTCGCTGCGCCGCAAGGCCATCCTGTTCGCGAAGGTCCAGGACGAGGCCGGGCACGGCCTCTATCTGTACTCGGCCGCCGAGACCCTCGGCGCCGATCGCGCGGACCTCACGCAGCGCCTGATCGAGGGCCGCCAGAAGTACTCCTCGATCTTCAACTACCCCACCCTCAGCTTCGCCGACGTCGGCGTCATCGGCTGGTTCGTCGACGGCGCGGCCATCTGCAACCAGGTGCCGCTGTGCCGCTCCTCCTACGGGCCGTACGCGCGGGCCATGGTGCGCATCTGCAAGGAGGAGTCCTTCCACCAGCGCCAGGGCTACGAGCTGCTGATGACGATGATGCGCGGCACCGAAGCCCAGCGGGCGATGGTGCAGGACGCGGTCGACCGCTGGTGGTGGCCGTCCCTGATGATGTTCGGCCCGCCCGACGGCGACTCGCCCAACTCGGCCGCCTCGATGGCCTGGAAGATCAAGCGACACAGCAACGACGAGCTGCGCCAGCGGTTCGTCGACATGACCGTCCCGCAGGCCGACAAGCTCGGTGTCACCCTGCCCGACCCCGAGCTGCGCTGGAACGAGGAGCGCGGCCGGCACGACTTCGGCACCCCCGACTGGTCGGAACTGCAGCGCGTCATCAGCGGCGACGGGCCGTGCAACAGCGAGCGGGTGGCACGCCGCCGCTCCGCACACGAGGAAGGCGCCTGGGTGCGCGAGGCCGCGACCGCCCACGCCGCCAAGCAGGCGGCACGGGCAGAGGAAGGAGCCGTGGCATGAGCACCACCGGCGACAGCACGACCCGGGGCGAGTGGCCCCTCTACGAGGTGTTCGTCCGCGGCAAGCGCGGCCTGAACCATGTCCACGTCGGCTCCCTGCACGCCGCCGACGACCGCATGGCGCTCACCCACGCCCGTGATCTGTACACACGGCGCAACGAGGGCGTGAGCATCTGGGTGGTGCGCTCGGAGCACATCGCCGCGTCGACGCGGGACGAGAAGGACCCCTTCTTCGCCCCCAGCGCCGACAAGGTCTACCGGCACCCCACCTTCTACGACATCCCCGAAGACGTCCCCCACATCTAGGAGCAGGGCATGAGTGACGAGCACGTCTACCTGTCCCTGGCCGAGGGACACGACGACGGCGACGCCCGCTGGGCCTTCGGCACCGGCTTCGAGGACCCGCTGCACGGTGTGGACACCGCCGTCCCCGAAGGCGTGGACGCCGCGGAGCTGGCCGCCCGATGCCTTGCGCTCGGCGACGACGCCCTGGTCGGCGCCCAGCGCCTGGCCGAGTGGTGCACCCGGGCGCCCGAGCTGGAGGAGGAGGTGGCCCTCGCCAACATCGGGCTCGACCTGCTCGGCCAGGCCCGCCTGCTCTACTCCCGCGCCGGCCAGGTGGACGGCACGGGACGCGACGAGGACGCCTACGCCTACCTCCGGGACGCCGCCGACTTCCGCAACGTCCGCCTCGCCGAACTGCCCGGCGGCGACTTCGCCTTCTCCATGGCCCGGCTGCTCGTCCTTTCCTGCTGGCGGCTGGCGCTCTTCGAGCGCCTCGCCCGCACCGCTCAGGACCCGGTGCTCGCCGCCATCGCCGCCAAGGGCGTCAACGAGCTGACCTACCACCGGCAGTACGCCGCCGAGTGGACGGTACGGCTCGGCGACGGCACGCAGGAGTCGCACCGCCGGATGCGGGCCGGCCTGGAGCAGGTCGCCCCGTACGTCGACGAGCTCTTCGCGGCCACGGCGGCGTCCGGGGTCGACCGGGCCGAGGTGGAGGAAGAGGTGACCGCCGCGCTGCGCCAGGTCACCGAGGCCGCCGGCCTGCCGCCGGTCGTTGCCGAGCCGCTGCCCGGCCACGGACGCCGGGGCGACCGCACCGAACACCTGGCCCCGCTCCTCGCCGAGCTGCAGGGCGTCGCCCGTGCCCACCCCGGAGCGGTCTGGTGAGCGCCGTGACCACGCTCACCGACGCGCACCGGGCGGCCCGCGTCGCCGCCCAGGTGCCGGACCCCGAGCTGCCCATGCTCACCCTGGCCGACCTCGGCGTCCTGCGCGATGTCGAGGTCGCCCCGGACGGCACGGTCGTCGCCAGCCTCACCCCCACCTACTCGGGCTGCCCCGCCATGGCCGAGATGCGCGCCGACGTGGCCGCCCGGCTGCGCGCGGCCGGTTTCCACCGGGTCGAGATCCGCACCGTCCTTGACCCGCCGTGGACCACCGACTGGATCACCCCCGCGGGCCGTCGCAAGCTCGCCGAGCACGGCATCGCACCCCCCGGCCCCGCCCCCCGGCGCGCCGCCGGGCCGGTGCCGCTGGTGCTCACCCCCACCCGGCGCGCCGTGGCCTGCCCCCGCTGCGGCTCGGCCGACACCGAGGAGACCTCGCGCTTCGCCGCCACCTCCTGCAAGGCCCTGTGGCGCTGCCGCGCGTGCCTGGAGCCGTTCGAGTACGTCAAGGAGATCTGATGGCCCCGACCACCCCCGCCCCGCAGGCGCCGGCTCCGCGCGTCCGCCGCCGCCCGGTCTTCCACGCCCTGCGGGTCGCCGCGGTCGAGCCGCTGTGCGAGGACGCCGCCGCCGTCAGCTTCGACATACCGGACGAGCTGGCCCAGGAGTTCGCCTTCGCGCCCGGTCAGTCGCTCACCCTGCGCCGCGAGATCGACGGCCGGGACGAGCGCCGCTCGTACTCCATCTGCTCTCCCGCCGGCGCCACCCCGCGCATCGGCGTGCGCGTCGTCCCCGGCGGCCTGTTCTCCTCGTGGCTGGTGCACGAGGTCCGTCCCGGCGACACCGTCGAGGTCATGGGGCCGACCGGCGCCTTCACACCCGATCTCACCGGGCCCGGGCACCATGTGCTCATCGCCGCGGGGTCGGGCATCACCCCGATGCTCTCCATCGCCGAGTCGGTCCTCGCCGCCGACCTCGGGTCCCGGGTCACCCTCTTCTACGGCAACCGGCGTACCGACACGGTCATGTTCGCCGATGAACTCGCCGAGCTGAAGGACCTCCACCCGGCACGGTTCCAGCTCGCCCACGTGCTCTCCCGCGAGCCACGCGAGGCCGAGCTGCTCTCCGGCCGTCTCGACGCCGAGCGGCTCGCCGCCCTCGTCGAGGGCCTGGTCGACGTCCCGGCCGCCGACCACTGGTGGCTGTGCGGCCCGCACGGCATGGTCGTCGACGCCCAGCGGGTCCTCTCCGGTCTCGGCGTGCCCGAGGGCCGGGTGCACCAGGAGCTGTTCTACGCCGAGGACGAGCCGGTGACCCCGGTGCACCATGAGGACGCCGTGGCCGAGGGCCCGGTCAGCCAGGTCACCATCACCCTGGACGGCCGCACCACCACCGCCGCGCTGCCGCGCGACCGCAGCGTCCTCGACGGCGCCCAGCGCACCCGCCCCGACCTGCCCTTCGCCTGCAAGGGCGGCGTCTGCGGCACCTGCCGCGCGCTCGTCACCGACGGCAAGGCCGACATGCGGCGCAACTTCGCCCTCGAAGCCTCCGAGGTCGACGCGGGTTATGTGCTGACCTGTCAGAGCTATCCCGTGTCCGACAGCCTGACGGTCGACTTCGACAGCTGACGCCTCGTCGGCACCCCCCACCCTCGGAAGCCGGTTGATAGGGTCGGTCCGGGGGTGGGAGGTGACGACGTGCTGAGCGAGGTCGGCGAGATCTCCGACGCCGGTCCGTTCGTGCATCCCGCGCTGTTCTACCGGAACACACGGGAGTACACGGCCGGGACGGTGCCGTTCCTGCTGGAGGCACTGGACGCGGGGGAGCCGGTCGCTGCCGCCGTGCCGTCGGGCAATCTCGCCCTGCTGCGTGCCGAGTTGGGCCCGCGCGGCGCCGGCGTGCGCTGGATCGACATGGAGCAGGCCGGGCGCAACCCCGGCCGCATCATCCCCGGCGTCCTGCGTGACTTCGCCGACGCCCACCCTTCGGGCCGCGTACGGATCATCGGGGAGCCGGTCTGGCCGGGACGGACGGCCCTGGAGTACCCGGCGTGCGCCCAGCACGAGGCGCTGATCAATCTGGCGTTCGCCGGACGTGCCGTGACGATCCTCTGCCCCTATGACGCGGCCCGGCTGGACGCAGCGGTGCTGGCGGAGGCCCGTGCCACGCATCCCGTGGTGGTCGCCGGCGGCCGGGAGGAACGCAGCTGCGACTACGCGCCACGCCGGGTCATCGCCACTCACAACCGCCTGCCGGTGCATCCGTCCGGCGCCTTCGCCTTCGGCTTCGCGGAGCCCGGACTCGCCGACGCGCGGCACCTCGCGACGGACGAGGCCCGCCGGCTGGGCCTGCACGCCGAGCGGCTCGCCGAGTTCTCGATAGCCGCGGGGGAACTGATCACGAACAGCGTGGTGCACGGCGGCGGTTCGGGTGTCATTCGCGTCTGGGCCGAGAACGGGCACGTGGTCGGCGAAGTCCACGACCGCGGCCGGCTTGCCGACCCGCTCGCCGGCCGCAGGCCCGCGTCCAGGGATCTGCCCCACGGCAGGGGCCTGCTGATGGTGCACCGCCTCGCCGATCTCGTACGGCAGCGTACGGGCGGTGACGGCACCACCATCCGCTTCTACCTGCGCCCGTGACCGCGGGACCGGCGGGCGCACTGCGCTCCGCCGGTCCCGCGGTTCGTGTTCATGAGGGGTCGGCGTCAGCGGCCGAAGGCGTCCTTCCCCGCGTCCTTGCCCTTCTCCACGACCTGCTTGACGTCGCCCCCGACCTGATCCGCCTTGCCCTTCCTGCGCAGGCTCTCATCGCCGGTCAGCTTGCCCGTGGCCTCCTCGGCTTTGCCCTTCATCTTCTGGCCGGCGTGCTTGGCCTTCTTCTCCGCACCCATGGGGCTCTCCTTCCGGGGCTCCGATCAACGCTCCCCTCCGCCTGCCCGGAAGGTCATGGATGAAACCTTTTGTGCGGGTCCTGCAGGTGCCGGCCCAGCAGGGCGCCCCCGAACACCACGAAGCCCACACCGATCAGCCAGCACTGCACGACAAGTACGGTGCCGACGGCCCCGTACGACACGGCATTGGTAACGATCAGCGGGGAGAACACCAGGGAGGAGAAGATCCGCAGCCCGATGAGGCCGGCCATGGTGGCGACGGCCCCGGGCACCAGCGCCGCCCACGGCACCTGCCCGGCCAGCAGGAAGTACTGCCCCCACCAGAAGAAGAGGAAGCCCAGCGCGACGGCCGTGCCGCCGCGGAGCACCGTGTCCGGCCACCCGTGTCCCAGCACGGCCCCGCTCTGCGCCTCCGCGAACAGGTACGCCGTCAGCGCCGCGAGCCACACCGCCCGCCGCCACGCGTGGTGCCACGGATTGGGCGGCACCTCCCAGATCCGGGTGTAGCCGACCTCGACGCACGCCGCGAAGGACAGCCCGAACAGCGCCAGCGCCAGCAGGCTCAGCCCGCTCGTACTGCTGATCACGTTGCGCGGCGCGGCGAACAGCCTGCGTACGGCCTCCGCCGGCGCCGCCGACAGCCCCATGCCGTCCACGACCCACTCCGCGAAGCCGTAGCCGTGGAAGGGGACAGCCGCGGCGACCACGATCAGCAGCGGCACGAGCGTCACCAGGCCGAGAGCCGCGAAACCCATGGAGCGCTGCAGCAGTTCCAGCTCCCCGCCCTGGTGCCACATACGGCCCGCCCGCGAGTCCCGCCACGCCAGGTACGGATGCCGAAGCCACCGGGCCACCCCGCCGGCCATCGCACACCTCAGCGCAAGGCGGCGCGGGCCGCCGCGCGGCGTACCGTCTCCCCCCGGTCCCCCCGGTCCCACGTACGCTCCGGCAGGTTCTTCAGCAGCTTCTGCGTCATCCACCCGGAGTACACCTTGTACCGCCGTGCCGCCACTCCGAGGGCGTCCCTCGGCCCGGGCATGCTCCGCCGGCCCTCGACGTTCCCTGCGGCGAGGCGACCGGGGGTCGTACCGGCCGCGTGGTCGTCGGGATGGGTCCCCAGGGCTTTGGAGCGCATGGTCCGTTCTCCTTGTTCAGCCGGCCCGACCGCGCGCCCACCGGCAGGGGAACTCGTGGGGCGGTCCGCCGGTACGACGTCCTCGAGGCGCGATCCTGCCGCCGCCCGAGCGGTACGGCGGCGGTCAGGTGAGGGGGCGGGAGCTTGCTCCGACAGCTGCTCGGGCCTCATGAAGGGCGACTTTCCGGATACGTCCAGGACAAACCGTGGAGCGGCGGCCGGGCGGGCGCGATGCCCACGCACCCGGCCCGCCCCGGCGGTCACCGCCAGGTCCCGGCGGCGCCGACGGTCATCCGCCCGGCGCGACCCGGCCGCGCCAGGCCCCGGTCTCGCTGCCCCGCTCCTCGATGAAGTGCTTGAAGCGCCGCAGGTCGCCCCTCGCCCGCCGGTCCACGACGCCGAGCGCGTCAGCGGCTTTCTCCGCGAGGCCGGAGGTCTCGAGCTCCATGGCCAGGTTGACCCGGGTGTGCGACGCGTCCAGCTCCTGGAACGTCACGACGCCGCGCTGGCGGACGTCACCGGTGATGGTGCGCCACGCGACCCTTTCGTCCGGCAGCTGGTCGATGATTTCCGTGTCGAATTCCCGGCGGGCACCGGCGACATTCGTCACCCAGTGGTTGTGCCGGTCGTCGACCTGGCTCACCTGCTCCACGCCCTCCATGAAGTTCGGGAATTCCTCGAATTGCGTCCACTGGTTGTATGCCGTGTGCAGCGGAACGTCGACGTCGACGGATTCGCTGATCGTGCCCATGAGTTCTCTCCTTTCGAGGAAACGTCGGTGGGTCGGCTTCCCGGTGCGCAGGTGCCTAACCGCCCCGATCCGGTAGTGGGACCGCAGGCGACCGGAATTGCCGCGGGAATCCGGCCGCGGAAGAAGGAAACGAACCCGTGTGCGAGGAGAACCGGCGCCGCCCCGTGCCGCACAGCGCCCCCGCCGGGCGCCTCTCCCGTGAGGGGATTGTGCGATGCTCACAGAGTGAGCCACGACGGAGCCGTTTCCGCGTCCGGTGGCCGGCCGGAAGAGCGATCCGCGGCCGACCAGCTGGCTCGCACCGTGGCCAGGCTGCGGGCCGAACTGGACGAGCAGCGGCTCGCCGCACCTGGCCGGACCGCCGTGGAACGGGCCAAGGGCGTGCTCATGGAACGCCTCGCGCTGGCGCCAGGCGCCGCGCACGAGGAACTGGAGCGGCGCGCGAACCGTGCCGGGCGCACCGTGCTGGAGGAGGCATGGGCGCTGCTCGGTGACATCCACGCCTCCGGCGCGCTGCGCCCCGCACCGCGCGTGGAGCCGGAGGCCGAGGCAGATGCCGCACCCGGGGCACGGGACGGTGACCTCCGCTCCGTCTTCACCTCGTCCCGGTACATGTCCCGGCACGGCAGTGCCGCACCCGGCCCGCGGGGACTGGGCGGCGTGCTCGCCGCAGTGGGTACGGCGGAGGAACTGGCCGGGCTGCTGGTGGAGCAGCTGGGGGAGACGGCGGGCGTCGACGCCGTCCTGCTCTACGCAGGCGCACCGGCGGGCGGACTGGACCTGGTCGCCCACGCCGGCGTCGACGCGGGCACCGCCTCCGCGTGGGGCCACGTGCCGCCGCTGTCCGGGCTGGCGCCCGTGGAGGCCGCCCGGCTGGGCCGGGCGGTCTGGCTCTCCGGCCTCGACAAGGACGGCGCCGACCGCGCGCTTCTCGGCGACCGCCCCGGCACGTGGGCCTCTCGCGCGTGGCTGCCGCTGAACCGGGGCCACGACGTCGTCGGCGTTGCCGGTTTCCTGCGCGAGCGCCCCGACGACTTCGGCGCCGCCGACCGTGCCCTGCTGACGGCCACCGCGCGGGCGTGTGCCGGCTGCCTGCCACCCGCGCCCGCCGCCGCGTGGTCGGCGACCGTACAGGCCGTCTTCGACACGCTGTACGAGGCGGCCGTCCTGCTGGTCCCCGTACGCGGCCTGGAGGGCGAGGTCACCGACTTCCGCATCGAGGCGGCGGCGCCGGCCTCGGTGGACGTGGCGGGCCGTACCGGGCGCGAGCTGGCCGGGCTGCGCGTGCTGGAGTGCTACCCGACCGTGGCGGGCACCCCGCTGTGGCAGGGGTACCTCGACGCGCTCGCCACCGGCGAGCCCTACGAGAGCGAGCCCTTCGAGTACCACGAGGTCGCGGCAGGCGTCCCGCGCAGCTCGACGTACTCCGTGAACGCGGCACGCCTCGGCGACGCCCTGGTCGTCTCCTGGGTCCGGCACGACACCGCGGACCGCGAGGCGGAGCGGCTGCGCCGGCTGCAGCACCTCGGCAACCTCGGATGGGCCGACTGGGACCTGGTCGGCGGCACCCTGTCCTGGTCACCGCAGGTGTACACGGTCTTCGACCGGGACCCGGAGCTCGGGCCGATGCCGCTCGACGAGCTGCCGCAGCACCTCTTCCCCGACGACCTGCCCGTGGTCGGCACCGCCGTACGGGCGCTGCTGGGCGAGGGCAGGTCCGTGGACGTGCCGTTCCGGATCCGCACCGAACACGGCACCCGCCACCTGAGGATGGTCGGCGAGGCCGTCACGGACGCCGAGGGCACCCCGGTGATGGTGCACGGCTTCTTCCAGGACCTGACGGCCCTGCGCCACGGCCAGATCGCGCTGGACGAGGCCCAGCGGGCCTTCAGCTCGCAGCAGCGGACCCTCAACGCGGAGCACATCCTCGCGCGGCGGCTGCAGCGCGCCCTGCTGCCCGTCCCCGAGGAGCCCTTCGAGCTGGACGGCGGCGTGAGCTGCGACATCTCCTACCTCCCGGCCGAGAGCACGATCCAGATCGGCGGCGACTGGTTCACCGCGGCCGAACTCCCCGACGACTCGGTGCTGCTCGGCGTGGGCGACGTCGCCGGCCACGGCGTCGAGGCGGTCGCGACGATGGCCGAGCTCCGCTACGGGGCCGAGGCCATGGCCCTGAGCGGCACGCCCCCGCACCGCGTGCTGGAGCGCCTCAACCAGGTGCTCATGAACACCGGGTCCGCCACCGCCACCATGGTCCTGGCCCACTACCGGCCCGGCGACCGCGTCCTCACCTGGGCGCAGGCCGGGCACCCGCCCATACTCCACCTGCGCGACGGCCGCGCCGAGTACCTGGAGCGGCCCCAGGGGCGGATCCTCGGCGCCGGCCGCGACAGCGTGTACGCCCTGTCCGAGACCCGGCTGGGCCCCGGGGACCGGCTCTTCCTCTTCACCGACGGCCTCATCGAGCGCCGCGGCCAGGACCTGGACTCCGGCCTCGCCAACCTCGCCCGTGTCGCCGAGCGGGTCGCCACCGAGGACTGCACGACGGTGGCCGCCGTGCTCACCCACGCCCTCGGCCCGGCCAACCCGCGCGACGACACCTGCCTGCTCTGCATCCGCATCTGCGCCTGACCGGCACGGCGCCGTTGGCCCTGAGCGGACGGCCGGATACCGCCCACGACTGCGGACCCTGTAGGTTCTTGCGCTGTGGAGGAGCTGGACAGGCAGATCGTGGAACTTCTCGTGGCCGACGGGCGCATGAGCTACACCGACCTGGGCAAGGCCACCGGCCTGTCCACCTCCGCGGTGCACCAGCGCGTCCGCCGCCTGGAGCAGCGCGGTGTGATCCGCGGGTACGCGGCGCTCGTGGACCCGGAGTCGGTGGGGCTGTCGCTGACCGCGTTCATCTCGGTCAAGCCCTTCGACCCGAGCGCCCCGGACGACATCGCCGACCGGCTCGCCGAGGTGCCCGAGATCGAGGCCTGCCACAGTGTGGCGGGCGAGGAGAACTACATCCTCAAGGTCCGGGTGGCCACCCCGATCGAGCTGGAGCACCTGCTCGCGAAGATCCGCACCCTGGCCGGGGTCTCCACCCGCACCACGGTGGTCCTCTCCACGCCGTACGAGGCGCGCCCACCGCGCGTCTGAGGCCCCCCGCGGCCTCGACCCACCGCACCATCCCGTCCCCTCGCCCCCACCGGGGCCCAGGGCGGACCCAACATCACATCGCGAGGCGAAACCCAGTGCCGCACACCACGAACGAGCCCACCACCAGCGGATCCGGCGCGAGCCGCACCGTGCTGCTGCGCGGCGGCAACGTCTACAGCCCCGCCGACCCCTTCGCCACGGCCATGGTCGTCGACGGCGGCACGGTCGCCTGGGTCGGTTCCGAGGGCGCCGCGGACTCCTTCGCGGCGGGCGTCGACGAGGTGATCGACCTCGCCGGGGCGCTGGTCACCCCCGCCTTCACCGACGCCCACGTGCACACCACCGCGACCGGCCTGGCCCTCACCGGCCTCGACCTGGCCCCCGCCCGGGACCTCGCCGACGCCCTCGCCCGCGTCACCGCGTACGCGCACGCCAACCCCGGCCACCGGGTGCTGCTCGGCCACGGCTGGGACGAGAGCCGCTGGCCCGGGCAGCGCCCGCCGACCCGCGCCGAGCTGGACGCGGCGACCGGCGGCCGCCCCCTGTACCTGACCCGCGCCGACGTCCACTCCGCGGCCGTCACCACCGCCCTGCTGGCGCTGGTCCCCGGCGTCGAGGCGATGGCCGGCCACCACCCCGACGGGCCGCTCACCCGCGACGCCCACCACGCGGTCCGGCGCGCCGCCTACGCCGCCGTCACCCCCGAGCAGCGCGCTGCCGCCCAGCGGGCCGCGCTCGCCCACGCCGCCTCCCTGGGCATCGGCGCCGTCCACGAGTGCGCGGGCCCGGACATCTCCTCCGAGGACGACCTCACCGCGCTGCTGCGGCTCGCCGAGGCGGAGCCGGGGCCGCGGGTCTTCGGTTACTGGGCGGAGGCCGTGACCGGCCCCGAGGACCTCGACCGGATCCGGGACCTGGGCGCCGTCGGCGCCGGCGGCGACCTCTTCGTCGACGGCTCCATCGGCTCCCGTACGGCCTGCCTGCACGCCCCGTACACCGACGCCCCCGGCAGCACCGGTACGGCCTACCTGGACGCGGCCGCGATCGCCGACCACGTGGCCCTGTGCACCGAGGCCGGTGTCCAGGCCGGCTTCCACGCCATCGGCGACGCCGCCGTGGCCGCGGTCGCCGACGGGGTGCGCGAGGCCTCCCGCCGGGTGGGACTGGACCGGGTGCGCGCGCTGCGGCACCGCGTCGAGCACGCCGAGATGATGACCGAGGACACCGTCGCCGCCTTCGCCGAGCTGGGCCTGGTCGCCTCCGTGCAGCCCGCCTTCGACGCCGCCTGGGGCGGCGAGGACGGCATGTACGCCCAGCGGCTCGGCGCCGAGCGGGCCCGCACCCTCAACCCGTTCGCCGCCATGACCCGGGCCGGTGTGCCCCTCGCCCTCGGCTCCGACAGCCCGGTCACTCCGCTCGACCCCTGGGGCACGGTGCGGGCCGCCGCGTTCCACCGCACCCTGGACCACCGCATCTCCGTGCGCGGCGCGTTCAACGCCCACACCCGCGGCGGCTGGCGTGCCGTCGGCCGCGACGAGGCGGGCGTCCTCGTCCCCGGCGCCCCCGCCGACTACGTGCTGTGGCGGGCCGGTGACCTGGTCGTCCAGGCCCCCGACGAGCGGGTCGCCAACTGGTCCACCGACCCGCGCTCCGGCACCCCCGGTCTGCCCGAGCTCACCCCCGGGCTCCCGCTGCCGACGGCACTGCGCACGGTGGTCGGCGGCCGTACGGTCTTCGCACGGCCGAACGAGTGACGGGTCAACGGCTGATGCCCCGAACGGTTCTCCGTCGGGATGGCGTGGAACTTTCCACGGCCTCGCGTTGACCTGCTGATTTGGTCAATCCGCGCAGGTCAAGCGGCTGTTGACAGGCGATGGTCGGGGGCGAGTAGGTTCGGCCGGGTCCACCACCGGACGTCCGACCGGATTTCCGTGCGCCGACGGCCGCAGCTGGGCCAGGGGGCGTCGCGCCACAGGCGCGCGCCACTGGAAGCCAGGTCCAGCGCTCGCGGCACGGAACGCGGTCCGCCTCGTCGTGAGGCTCCGCCCGGTCGGCAGGTGTGACCCGGGAGGGGCCCGGACGCCCAGTAGACAACGGCCTTGTCGCCGATCCGCAGCCAGCGGGTCCCAGGTCGGCCCGAAGGGCGTTCCGGGCCCCGAGCAGTCCCCCGCCATCCGACCGGGACCGCCCGCCGCGAAGGCCGGCGCACCCGCGTCCGGGCAGCACCGGCACGAGCCCTCCCCGGCGCACGAGCGGCCCCGTCCGAGGCGTATCCGCCCGGCGGGAGGTTCCACCGTCGGAGGCTTTGCCCGCCCGGGGTCCGCAGGTGGGGCCGTTAGGGGTACGGTCACTCTCACACAGTGACCACCTGCAGGAAGGCCGCAACCTTGCGACCGCGCTCCGACGCCGCACCGGCCCCGGCCGCTCCGCCGGCGACGTCAGAAGAACCGCTGCCGCCCCCCGCCCCGGCGCCCGGCCGTGCGGTCCGCATGGCGCGCGCCGTACGCCGGCACGCGCGGCGGTCGGCGCTCGCCGCGCTGTGCGGCCTGGCGCTGGCGGCCGCCTTCCCCCCGTACGGGGTGTGGCCGCTGTCGATCGCGGCCGTGGCCGGGCTGGCACTGCTGACGCGGGGCCGTACCGCCGGGCAGGGCGCGTGGCTGGGCTTCGCCTTCGGGCTGCCGTTCTTCGTGTGGCTGCTGCTGTGGCTGCGGGTCATCGGCTGGGACGCGGTCGTGGGCCTGTCGGCGATCGAGGCGGCGTTCATCGCCGTGCTCGGCGCGGGCCTGGCCGTCACGTCGCGGCTGCGCGCCTGGCCGCTGTGGGGCGCCTGCCTGTGGGTGGCGGAGGAACTCGCCCGGGACCGGCTGCCGTTCGGCGGCTTCCCCTGGGGCCGGCTGGCGTTCGCGAACACCACCACCCCCTTCACGCCCCTCGCGGCGCTGGGCGGCGCGCCCCTGGTGACCTTCGCCGTCGCGCTGTGCGGCTCGCTGCTGGCCGCGGCCGCCGTCGCCGTGTGGCTGCTGCGCACCGGCCCGGTCGTCTTCGGCCGGCGCCGCTTCGCGCCCGCCGCGGGGGCGGCGGTCCTCGCCGTCGCGACCTTCGCCGCGGGCTACGCGGTGCCGGTGCCGACCAAGGCCGACGACACCGTCCGGGTCGCCATCGTGCAGGGCAACGTCCAGCAGCCGGGGATGCACTTCCTCGGCCGGCCGCTGAAGATCCTCAGCAACCACGTCGAGGCGACGCTCAAGCTCGCCGAGGACGTGAAGGCGGGCCGCACCCCCAAGCCGGATCTGGTGATCTGGCCGGAGAACTCCTCCGACATGGACCCGTTCGCCGAGCCACAGGCCTACGCGCTGATCACCAAGGCCGTCCGCGCCGTGGGCGTCCCCGTCCTCGTCGGCGCCCTCGTCGACGGCCCGGACGCGGAGCACGTCCAGAACGAGGGCATCGTCTGGGACCCGGAGACCGGCCCCGGCGCCCACTACACCAAGCAGCACCCGGTGCCCTTCGGCGAGTACGTGCCCTTCCGCAAGCAGCTCACGAGGGTCATCAAGCGGCTCGACCAGGTCCCGCGCGACTTCTACCCCGGCACGGGCAGCGGCGTCCTGCGGATCGGCCCGGCGAAGCTCGGTGACGTCATCTGCTTCGAGGTCGCCTACGACGGGATCGTCCACGACACCGTCACCGCCGGCGCCCGCGCCCTGATCATCCAGACCAACAACGCGACCTACGGCCGGACCGGCCAGCCCGAGCAGCAGCTGGCCATGTCGCAGCTGCGGGCGGTCGAGCACGGCCGTGCGGTGGTGACGGCCGCGACGAGCGGCATCACCGCCGTCGTCGCCCCGGACGGCCGGATCGAGCAGCGCACCGAGGAGTTCACGCAGGACGTGCTCAGCGCGCGGCTGCCCCTGCGCGACGATCTGACGGTCGCGGACCGCGTCGGCTCCGCTCCCGAATGGACCCTCGCTATGGTGGGCCTCCTGTCCTGTGCCGCGGCGATCGTGCTCGGCAGGCGGGGACGTACAGAGACGAAGGAGCAGCAGTGAGCGATGGCGGTGGGGTCACCCATGGTGCAGCCCAGGGGAGGACATTCGGGCCGCTCGGCACGGTTCTCGTGATCATCCCGACGTACAACGAGGCCGACAACGTCAAGCCGATCGTCGCCCGGGTCCGGGCGTCCGTGCCCGAGGCTCACATCCTCGTCGCCGACGACAACAGCCCCGACGGGACCGGCAAGCTCGCCGACGAGCTGGCCGCCTCCGACGACCACGTCCACGTGCTGCACCGCAAGGGCAAGGAGGGTCTGGGCGCCGCCTACCTGGCGGGCTTCCGCTGGGGCATCGAGCAGGGCTACGGCGTGCTCGTCGAGATGGACGCCGACGGCTCGCACCAGCCCGAGGAGCTGCCGCGGCTGCTGACCGCGCTCAAGGGCGCCGACGTGGTGCTGGGCTCGCGCTGGATCCCCGGCGGCCGGGTGGTCAACTGGCCCAAGTCCCGGGAGTTCCTGTCCCGTGGCGGCAGCACCTACTCGCGTCTGCTGCTCGACGTGCCGCTGCGCGACGTCACCGGCGGCTACCGGGCGTTCCGCAAGGAGACCCTGCAGGGCCTGGGCATGGACGAGGTGGCCTCGCAGGGGTACTGCTTCCAGGTCGACCTGGCGTGGCGCGCGGTGAAGTCGGGCTTCCATGTCGTCGAGGTCCCGATCACCTTCGTCGAGCGGGAGCGCGGCGACAGCAAGATGAGCCGCGAGATCGTCGTGGAGGCGCTGTGGCGGGTCACCGCCTGGGGCGTCGGCTCGCGCGTGAAGCGGCTGGCGGCCGGGCGGCGCCGGGACTGACCGGCCCCTCCGGGCCCCGGCGGGGAGCAGGCACAATGGTCCGTATGACGATCAGCTCCCCGCCGCCGGCCGGTCCGCGGCAACCGGGCGGCTCACGCCCGAGCCCGCGTCGGCGCCCGCGCGCCGGGACGTGGATACCGCTGGGCGTGGCCGCCTACGCGCTGCTGGAGATCTGGCTGCTCATGCTCGTGGCCGAGGCCGCCGGCGGGCTGACCGTCCTCCTGCTGCTCGTGGCGGGTTTCGTGTGCGGGGCGCTGGCCGTACGGCACGCCGGTCGCAGCGCCTGGCGGGCGCTGAACGCCGCGATGCGCTCCGGGGGCCCGGAGCGGGAGCCGGAGCGGGGCGGTTCCGGCGGGGGGAGCGCCAAGAACGGCGGGAGCGGCGCGGCGCCGATCATGGTCGGCGGACTGCTGCTGATGGTGCCCGGGCTGATCTCCGACGTGATCGGGCTGCTGTTCCTCTTCCCCCCGACCCGGTCGCTGCTGACCAGGGCGGGCGGCCGGGCGCTGAACCGCCGGGCGGCGGCCACGCACGAGCAGGGTTCGTTGGGGGACCTCTTCGCCCAGGCGCGCGCCGCCGACCAGCAGATGCGGATCCACCGTCCGGACGGCAAGGTCATCCAGGGCGAGGTCGTCGACCGCGACCCGGAACGGGACAACGAAAACCCCGGGCCGCGGCACTGAGGCCACGCTCGCCCGGGGCGCACGTATGACCGGGCCCGCCCCTCACGGGCCCGCTTCCTTCTGTCAGGCGGTCTTGCGGTTGTCGCGCGGGTGCACCGCGATGTTCATGGCGCCGGAGCGCAGGACGGCCAGCCGCTCGGCCAGCACTTCCTCCAGCTCCTCGACCGTGCGCCGCTCCATGAGCATGTCCCAGTGCGTGCGCGCGGGTTTGGTCGTCTTCTCCTCCGGGCCCTCTCCGTCGACCAGGAGCGCGATCTGGCCGCAGGCGCGGCACTCCCACTCCGGCGGAATCTCGGCCTCCACCGAGAACGGCATCTCGAATCGATGTCCGTTCCGGCATGCGTACTCAACGGTCTGGCGCGGTGCCAGATCGATGCCGCGGTCGGTCTCGTAGCTTGTCGCCCCGAGTCGCGTGCCGCGGAGAGCTCGCTCACTCATGAATCGTGCCTCCCGGGCTGTGTCGCCCACAGGACAGGTGTCGCTGTCGTCGTCATCCGGTCAACGTCCGGTCGGCGGTGAAGATTCCCGTATCGGGAGGTGCGTCGCCCGTCGTGCCGCCACTTTTTGTACCCATCGACGCCCGTTTTGTCACATCTAGCGGGAGATGTCACCCTGCGTTCTGCTATCTTTGGCGCGCAGTAACGGTCCGTCCGACGGCCAACGGCGTACACTACCGCGCCGCACCCACCTGCACTAAATCGTCTCGGGGACCGGATTGCCCGCGGCCGCCACCGCCCGCCGCATCGGCACCCGCGCCAGCAGCACGAAGCCGATCACGAAGAACGCCACCAGCGAGACGATCGCGTCGCGGTAGCTCCCGCTCAGCTGGTACGTGAGGCCGAACAGCAGCGGCCCCAGCCAACTGGTTCCCCGGTCGCTGACCTCGTACACCGAGTAGTACTCGGCTTCCTTGCCCCGCGGGATGAGGTGCGAGAAGAGCGAGCGCGACAGGGCCTGGCTGCCGCCGAGGACCATGCCGATGGCCGCGGCCAGACAGTAGAAGGCCGCCGGATCGCCGGCCGGAAGGAAGAAGCCGGCCCCGATCGTCAGCGTCCACGCCACCAGGGAGCCCAGCACCGTGCGGCGCGCACCGTACCGTGCGGCCAGCCGGCCCAGCAGCAGCGCGCCGAACACGGCGAGCACCTGCACCAGCAGGATCGCGCCGATCAGTGCCGTCTCGTCCAGCTTCAATTCCTCGGAGCCGTAGAGGGAGGCCTGGGAGATCACGGTCTGGATGCCGTCGTTGTAGATGAGGTACGCCAACAGGAAGGCCAGGGTGAGCGGATGGCGGCGCATGTCCCTGAGGGTGTCCGCGAGCTGCCGCCAGCCCTGGCGGAGCGAGCCCCCGCCCTTGGCGGCGCGCCCGGCCGACGCCGCGCCCGGCGCGGTGTCGCGCAGGCGCATCAGCGGGACGAGCGTGAAGGCGGCCCACCACACGCCGGCCGAGGCCAGGCATATCCGCACCGCCATGCCCTTGGAGACACCGACCGCGTCATGGCCGAGGAACAGCGCCAGGTTGGCCACCAGCATCAGCGCGCCGGCCGCGTAGCCGAACGCCCAGCCGCGCGAGGAGACCGCGTCCCGCTCGTGGGGCTCGGCGATCTCCGGGAGGAAGGCGTTGTAGAGGACCATGGACGCCGCGAAGGCGACATTGGCGAGGATCAGCAGCGCGCCGCCGAGGAGGTAGCGGTCCCCGGTCACGAGGAACATCGCCGTCGTCGCCGCGGCGCCGAGGTAGGCGAACGCCCCCAGCAGCGCCTTCTTGCGCCCCGTCCGGTCGGCGATCGCCCCGGCCAGCGGCATCACCAGCACCGACAGCAGCACGGAGGCGGAGACCACGTACGCGAAGTACGCCCCGGCCCGGACCGGGATCCCGAGCGGGTGGACGTAGCCGTCCGGACCCGCGGCGGTCTCGGCGATGTCGGTGAGGTACGGCCCCAGGAAGACCGTGATCACGCTGGTGGAGAAGACCGAGTTGGCCCAGTCGTAGAAGTACCAGCCGCGCTGCGCGCGCCGCCTGTCGTGGGCCGGGCCGGCGGTACCGCCGTGCACCGCCGTGTCCTGCGCCTCGCCCGTGGTCACCCGTGGTTCCCGCCGTTCCGTGTCCGTGCGCCGTGCCGATGTGATCGGTCATGATGCCATCCACGGCCGGGGTGGGGGAGAGGGATCATCCGCTTCGTGCGTCCGTTCACCGGGCGGACGCCTCCCGTCCGCCTCCCGCCTCCGCTGACGGGGCTGCCCCCGGGCGCCGCGCGGGCGGCCCGGGGGCAGGAGGGTGTTCCCGTGTCGCGGAGGTCCGCGACGATCAGGCGTTGCCGCCGTTCATCCGACGACGGCGCAGCAGGTACACACCGCCACCCGCGGCGGCGGCCAGGAGCGAGGCGCCGACCAGGGTCTCCGGGGTGTTCATGCCCATCGAACCACCGAAGCCGGTGTCGGGGCCGCCACCGTTGCCGCCGCCACCGCCACCGCCGCCGCCGTTGCCGCCGCCGTAACCGCCGCCGCCGTAACCGCCGCCACCACCGTGACCGCCGCCCTTGCAGCCCTTGTTGCCGTGACCGCGGCCGTAGCCGCCGCCGTTGTCGCCGCCCTTGCCGCCCCACGAGTCGTCCATGTTGCGGCCGTCGTCGGACGAGGTGTCGAAGCTCTGCGTCGTCAGGTCCTGGCCGCCGCTGCGGTCGCTGTTGTCGCCGTTCCCGTTGCCGCGGTTGCCGTTCTCGCCTCCGTTGCCGTTGCCGCGGTTGTTGCCGCCGCCGTTCTCGTCGTTGCCGTTGTCGCCGCCACGGCCGTTGTCGCCGCCACGGCCGCCGTTGTCGCCGCCACGGCCCTCGTCGTCGCCACCGCGACCGCCGCCGTAACCGCCGCCGCCGCCGCGGCCGTAGTCGTCGTCGCCCTTCTCGCCCCACCACGACTCGCACCGGTCGTCACCCCGGCCGTAACCGCCGTAGCCGCCGTGGCCGCCGCCGTGGCCGCGCCCGTAGCCGCCGTGCTCGTCGTCGTCGCCGCGGCCGTGGTCGTCGTCGCCGCGGCCGTGGTCGTCGTCGTTGCCGCGGCCCTCTCCGTCACGGCCCTCTTCTCCGTCACGGCCGTTGCTTGCCGAGCTCGGGCTCGGCGAGGCGCCGACGGCACCGACAACGAGGTTCGTGCTAGCGGTGGCGCCGTTGGTGCCCTCGCAAGAGAGCCTGATGTTGTAGGTGCCGGAGGGAGTGCCCAGAGGAACGGTCAGGTTGTAGCGCAGCCGGGCCGGGTTCGTCTGGGTGGTCTCGGTCAGTTCGACACCCGGCGTCGGCACCCCCAGTTCGGGCGCACTGAGGAACACGCCCACGCCGCTGGGGCAACTGTCGGACGCGGTAGTGACGGTGACGACTTGCCCCGGAATCGCGGCGACGCCGGGCGGAATGGTCTGCGGGTCAGGAACGGCGAACGCAGTTGATGCTGGCAGGACGACGGCCGCGACCGTCATCGTCGCCGCTGCGAGAATGCGTGAACCACGCATGGGGTGAACCTCCTTGCGGGACGGGGCAGGAGGGATTGGCTTTCCCTCGACACGAACTGCGACCGCGTCCTTGAGATCCATGGCACGAGGGCGGGGATCTTCACGCACCTCGGAAACGGCACACGCCTTCGGCCGGACGGGGCATCAGGAATTCGGCCGGAACAGCGTTGTCCCAGGTGGAAGGCGTACCCGGGGCGACGTCAGAAAAATGTGAAGAGCTCGTCAAACGGGTGACGGGAAGTCAGAGGATCTCGACGGTCGCAGTCGCTCGAGGCGGCGCCGGCCGACGCTCAGTCAGGTGACGCTGTACCAGGCGACACGCCGTCAGGAATGGCGCCCAGGGTGGCGGCGATCGTGTCCGCGTACAGCTCCGCCCCTTCGGGGCGCGGGTGGATGCGGTCGCCCCAGAGCAGTTCGGCGTGCCCGGAGACGGTCGCCCGCCAATTCACCAGAATGGCCCCGGGGTGTTCGCGCACACCCCGTGCGAGGGCGGCGTTCACCCGGGGCTCCCATGATCTGGGGGCCTGGACGTCCACGAACGCGACCCTCCGCTGCGGGCCTGCGATGCGCACGATCCGGTCGAGGGTCTCGCCGGTGAAGTCGCCGTTCGTGCCGAGTCCCACCACGACCACGCGGCGCAGCCGGCCGGAGTCCCGCAGACCCTCCAGGACGCCGGGGGCCGCGTTCATCTGGCGGCCCACCACCGCGTCCACCGCGATCCCCGGCAGCCGCCGCCGTAGCGCGTCGGCCGCGGCGAGCATCACGGAGTCGCCCACGGCGGTGATCTGGGCGCCCGTTGCGACCCGCGACTCCTGCGGCCGTTCCACGACCGGGGCCGCCGCGACCGCCCGCTCGCCCGAGGCGATCTGCGCCTGCAGTCCGCCGCCGGAGGGGGCCCGCAGCACGCCCACCCAGGCGACGCAGGCCGCGGCCGCGCCCGCCAGCGATGCCGCCGCGACCACGCGGGGACGCAGCCGCCACGCCCGGCGCAGGCGCTCGTTGCACAGCTCCGCGTAGCCCCGTACGCCGAGCCGCAGCAGGGGCTCCTCCAGGAACCGGAACGACAGCGCCGCCAGCGCCACCGGCAGCACGAGGCAGGCGACCCGGGCGACCGGTGAACCCAGCGCCTCCGGGGCGGCGTTGACCAGGCACGCGAGCACGGGCCAGTGCCACAGGTAGACGCCGTACGAGCGCCGCCCCAGCCACGGCAGGGGCCCGCGGGACAGGGCGCCCGCCACCCGTCCCGGGCCGCACGCCGCGACGGTCAGCGCCGCCGCGGCCAGGCACACCGGCACGAGCCCGCCCCGGTACACGAACGGCCCCGTGCCCGACGCGAGCAGGGCCGCGGCGGCGAGCAGGGCCAGCCCGGCCGCCCCCAGCGCGTCGACCGCCCGGACGTATCCCGCCCGGCGCAGCGTCCCGGCCCGGGACAGCGGGAGGGCCAGCGCCACCGCGGCGCCCAGCAGCAGCCCGCCGCCGTGCGTGTCGGTGCCGTAGTACACCCGGGAGGGATCCGTGCCCGGCACGTACAGCAGCGCCATGGCCGTGAAGGACGCCGCGGCCGGCACCGCGGCGCACGCCGTCTGCCACCGCTGCCGGCGCAGCACCGCCATCACCGCCCACAGCAGCAGCGGCCACGCCACGTAGAACTGCTCCTCCACCGCCAGCGACCACAGATGGCGCAGTGGCGGTTCGGCCCCGACCCGGGCGAAGTACATGTCGTGCCGGTCCAGCTGCCACCAGTTGCTGCGGTAGGTGAGGGCGGCGGTGACCGCTCCCCGCAGATCCCGGCGGCCGTCCCCGCCGACGACCGTCGCGGCGCATGCGGTCGCCGCGAGTACCAGCCACAGGGCCGGCAGCAGCCGCAGTGCCCGCCGCTTCCAGAACACGCGGAGCCGCAGCCTCCCGCCCCGCCAGCGGTCGGCGGCGAGCACGCTCGTGATCAGGTAACCGCTGATCACGAAGAAGAGGTCGACGCCCAGGAAGCCGCCCGGCAGCCACGCGTCGTGCACGTGGTACACGACGACGGCTGTGACGGCCAGTGCGCGCAGACCGTCGAGGCCCGGCGCGCGCGGGTGGTGGGCGTTCATCAGGCCACGGTCGGCATCATCGGCGCTTCCGGCGGCAACGCAGCGCCGGATTGCCCCCGCTGCCGCATCGGCTCCACCTGATCGGGTGAGGAGTAAATTGCCCTGTTGGCGCTCATCCGATCGCGTATGTCGCATACTTCCGTTTAACATCATTTATGACGGACTGTCACCTATGACTGACCGGTCGGAGCTGAAGGATTGCGATGCTGCGAAATCCCGGGGAGCACACCACCCCCGTGCCCTGGTACGGACACCCCGACGCCTGGTACGGGCAGCCCGACCCCTGGTTCGGCCAGCCGTTCGTGCCCGGGCACACCGCCGACGCGGCACGAGCGGCGGGCCGGCCCGGCCGTACGCCGCAGCCGCCGGCCCGGGCCCGGCCCGTTCACCCGGCCACGCCGCAGGCCGGGGCGGCGCCCAAGGCGAAGCCGAAGAGGAAGGGGAAGCCCGCTCAGCAGGGGCAGGCCGTCGCGAAGAGCCCGGCGACGGCTCAGGCGAAGACCCCGGCGACACCCGCGGCGAAGGCCGCGCCGAAGAGCCCGGCGACGGCTCAGGCGAAGACCTCGGCGACACCCGCGGCGAAGGCCGCGCCGAAGAGCCCGGCGACGGCTGAGGCGAAGACCTCGGCGACACCCGCGGCGAAGGCCGCGCCGAAGGCGCCGGCACGGCCCGCGGCCAAGGGGGCCCGCCCGGCCGCCGGTACGGCCCAGGCCCAGGTCCGGGCGGGCGGGGCCGCGGCGCAGGCAGGGCGTCCGCCGGTGCGCCGGCCCGCAGGTCCGGGCACCGGAGGCGCCGTCCGCCGCGCCGCGGGACGCCCGGGGCAGCTGCGGCTCACGCGGCGCGGCCGTGGTGCCGTCGGGGTGGTCGTGTGCTCCGTCCTCGTCACGGGAGTGGTGCTGACCTTCGACGGCTTCGCCGGGAAGGACGGGCCTCCCCAGCCGTCCGCCGCCTCCGCGGCGCTCCCCGACGGGGCCGGGACCATCAAGGTGCCGCCACCGCTGCCGCCCGCCCAGCCGACGCGCATCCGCATCCGCTCGGTGAGCATCGACGCGCCGATCATGAACGTGGGCCTGGACAGCCGCGGCATCATCGCGGCGCCCCCGCCCGAGAAGGCGAGCGAGGCCGCCTGGTTCAAGGATTCGGTCAGCCCGGGTGCCCGGGGCTCCTCGGTCATCGTCGGGCACGTCGACAACGAGAGCGGCCCGGCGGTCTTCTACAGCCTAGGGGCCCTGAAGAAGGGCTCGACCATCGACGTCGCCCGCGACGACGGCACCACGGCGACCTTCACCATCTACGGGATCGAGGTGTTCACCAAGGCCGAGTTCCCCGCCAAGCGCGTGTACGGGGACACCAAGGACCCCGAGCTGCGCGTCATCACCTGCGGCGGCACCTACAGCAAGGCCTCCGGATACTCCGGCAACGTCGTCGTCTTCGCCCGCCTGTCCAAGACCAAGGCGGCCAAGGTGTGAGGAAGGGGGCGGTGACCGGCCGTCAGGTCCAGGCTCCGCGCTCGGTGTACACCGAGCGCAGGGCCTCCAGCCGGTCGGTCATGATCCCGTCCACGCCGAGGTCCAGCAGGGCGTGCATCCGGGACTCGTCGTTGATCGTCCACACGTGCACCTGCATGCCCAGCCGGTGTGCCGCCGCGAGGAACGCGGAGTCGACGACCCGGATGCCGTACGCCCGCTCGGGGACCTGCACGCACACCGCGCCGCGCCGCCGCGCCGCGGCGAGGAGCAGCCGTTCCGCGGCGCGGCCGCCGCGTGACAGCAGCCGCAGATCCGCCACGCCCCGGGTGCCCAGGGAACTCGCCAGCCGCGGCCCGCCCAGCGCGCGGGCCCGGACCAGCCTGGCCTCGGAGAACGAGCCCACGCACACCCGGTCCCAGGCGCCGGCCCTGCGCACCGCCTCCACCAGCGGCCCGACCGCCGCGTCCGCCTTGGCGTCGACGTTCCAGCGGGCCTCGGGGAAGGTCTCCAGCAGTTCCTCGAACAGCGGCACCGGTTCCCGGCCGGCCACCCGGGCCCGGCTCACCTCGCGCCACGGCAGGTCCGCGATCCGCCCGCGGGCGTCGGTGACCCGGTCCAGGGACCCGTCGTGAAAGGCCACCAGCACGCCGTCCGAGGTCAGGTGGACGTCGGTCTCCAGATAGCGGTATCCGAGGTCGACGGCCCGCCGGAATGCCCAGGCGGTGTTCTCCAGTCCGTCCGCCGTGCCGCCGCGGTGGGCGAAGGCGATCGGGGCCGGGCTGTCCAGGTAGGGATGGCGTGTGGCGCTCACTCCGGCAGTATGGCGCGCCCGTCCGTGGTGTCCGCCACCGGCTGCCCCCCACGGGCCACGACCACCGAGTCGTCCTCCGGCAGCGGCTGCGGCAGCTCGAAGAAGCGCAGGAAGAACTGGGCCAGCGGGCCGATCGACACCGCGTACACGACCGTACCGATCCCGACGCTGCCGCCGAGCACGAAGCCGACCGCCAGCACGGTCACCTCGATCACGGTGCGCACGAGGCGGATGGAGCGGCCCGTACGGCGGTGCAGGCCCGTCATCAGGCCGTCGCGCGGGCCGGGCCCGTAGCGGGCCGTGATGTAGAGGCCGGTCGCCACGCCGTTGAGCACCACGCCCGCCACCAGAAGCGGGATCCGCACCCCGAGGCCGTGCGGCTGGGGGAGCAGGGTGAGCGTCGCGTCCATCGACAGGCCGACGACGAAGACATTGGAGACCGTGCCCGGGCCGGGGCGCTGGCGCAGCGGCCACCACAGCAGCAGGACGAGCGCCCCCACGGCGACCGACACCAGGCCTATGCTGACGCCGGTGTGCCGCGAGATGCCCTGGTGGAGGACGTCCCAGGGGTCGAGGCCCAACGCGGCGCGTACCTGCAGGGCGGCGCTCGCCCCGTAGAGGGCCAGTCCCGTGTACAGATGCAACAGGCGGCGTGCGGTGGTGGATTGGCCCTCCACGGGACCCCCCTCTGGCCATGACGAGTGAATGCGCCACACTATGTGGCATGGTCTAGGGAGAATTCCATGGCCAATATGCGGAAGGTGGACCGGAAACCATGTCGCAGTGGACCGCAACGGTAGGGGTCACCCATCTCGCGCGGCTTCTGGAGCCCCGGCCGCAGCGCGCCACCGGCCGCCGCGTCCCGGCCTACCGGGGTCTGGCGGACAGCATCCGGGTCCTGGTGCTGGAGGGCCGCGTGCCCGTGGCCGCGCGGCTCCCCGCGGAGCGCGAACTGGCGCTCGCGCTTGCCGTCAGCCGCACCACCGTCGCCGCCGCGTACGAGGCGCTGCGCGCCGAGGGCTTCGCCCGCTCGCGGCGCGGGGCGGGCACGTGGACCGCCGTCCCCGAGGGCCACGCCCTGCCCACCCGCGGCCTGGAGCCGCTGCCCCCGGACGCCGCGGGCACCGTGATCGACCTCGGCTGCGCGGCGCTGCCCGCGCCCGAACCCTGGCTGTCGCGCGCCGTCGAGGGCGCCCTGGCCGACCTGCCCTCCTACTCGGCCACCCACGGCGACTTCCCCGCCGGGCTGCCCGTCCTGCGCGAGGCCATCGCGGCGCGCTACACCGCGCGCGGCATCCCCACCCTCCCCGAGCAGATCATGGTGACCACCGGCGCCATGGGGGCCATCGCTGCCGCCGTACGCCGCCTCGGCGCGCCCGGTGAGCGCGTCGCCGTCGAGTCGCCCAGCTACGCCAACGTGCTGGAACTGCTGCGGGAGAGCGGCGCCCGGCTCGTCCCGGTCGCCATGCGCGAGGGCCTCGGCGGCTGGGACCTCGACGGCTGGAAGCGGGTGCTGCGCGACGCGGCCCCGCGCATGGCCTACGTCATGCCCGACTTCCACAACCCCACCGGCACCCTCGTCCCCGACGACCAGCGCCGCGCCCTCGTCGAGGCCGCCCGGGCCGCCGGCACCGTGCTGGTCGCCGACGAGACCATGGCCGAGCTGTCCCTCGACGGTTCCGCCGGCACCGCGCCGCGCCCGATGGCCGCCTTCGACCGCGGCGGCAGCGTCATCACCGTCGGCTCCGCCAGCAAGGCGATCTGGGCCGGTCTGCGCATCGGGTGGGTCCGTGCCGCGCCCGACGTCGTACGCCGCCTGGTCAGCGCCCGCGCCTACCTCGACCTGGGCTCGCCCGTCGTCGACCAGCTCGCCGTGGCCTGGCTGCTGCGCACCGGGGCCTGGGACGACGCCGTCGCCGCCCGCCGGGAACGCGCGCGCGCCCATCGCGACGACCTCGTCGCCGCGCTCCGCGACCGCCTGCCGGACTGGGAGTTCGCCGTCCCCGCGGGCGGTATGACCATGTGGGTGCGCACCGCCGACGTCTCCGGCTCGCGACTGGCCGTCGCGGGCGAGCGCCTCGGCGTACGCGTCCCCTCAGGCCCGCGCTTCGGCGTCGACGGCGCCTTCGAGGGCTACATCCGCCTGCCGTTCACCGTCGGCGGCCCCGTCGCGCGCGACGCCGTCGACCGCCTGGCCGCGGCCGCCCAGACCGTCCGCGACGGCGGTGGCTCCGAGGGCGAGGGCGCGGGGCTGTTCGTGGCCTGAGCTCGTGGCCTTGCCCACCGGGTACGAGGTGTCCGCCCGCCCTCCGCCAGGGCGCGTACGGGTGGACAGGCGCCGGGACGGCCTGCCGGGCAAGCCGTCCCTGGCGTCATGACGCCGTCCGCTCAGCGGCCGCCGGGGAGCTCCGTGAGGCGGAGCCGGAGTTCGACTTCCTGGTCGCCGGAGACCGAGCCCTGCTCCTCGAGGCGGAAGGAGTCGCTGAGCACCTTCTTGACCTCGCGCACGTGGCGGGGGCCGCCGGAGAGGTCCGCGGTCAGGGCGCCGTCGAGGTGGACGGGTCCCAGCTCGTGACCGTGGCTGCGGGTGTCGACGGAGGCGGCCCACACGGTCGGGTGGGCGGAGCCGGGGCGGGGCTCGACGGCCTCGGTGAGCGATTCGCCGGGCCGCGTCGGGAAAGCCGCCTCCAGGGCGCCGAGCACGGCTCCGGCGTCCGTCCGCTCGCAGTCGGTGAGGAGGACGTCGACGTGGGAATTGGTGTGATGACTGCTCATCAGCGGTTCTCCTCTCGGGAGAGGCCCGGCTCGGTGCGGTGCCACCGCAAGCCGCGCCCCTTTTCAGCGTAGGCCGGTGGCCGTGCGCCCGCAGCGGGCGCACGTGAGTCGAGGAGCGCCCGGGTCACGGGGACAGGACGCCCGCGACGATCGCCAGCGGCATCAGGCCCGCGCTGTCCCCGCCCAGCAGCAGCGCCGCGAGCAGCACGGCCGACACCGGCAGCCGGAAGCACGCGGTGACCGCGGCCGCCAGGCCCACCGCGAGGGCGGGCGCGGGTCCGGGACCCGGCAGTCCCGCGCACGCGACGCCGGCGGCGCCTAGGAGGAGCGAGGGAAGATCGGGCCGCCGCGGAGGCTGCCGAGGCAGATGCTCCAGCCCAGCCCCTTGAACAGCACGAGCAGCAGCAGCGCGGCGACCGGCCAGGCCCCCAGGTCCGTGGATCGGCCGTCGCGGACTGCCCCGACAGCGCCGCCTCCGCGGGGAGCGCCCGGAGGTCGGCGCGTACGCGGAGAGGCACACACCGACGGCCACGGCGCACACGGCGGTGCGCGGCAGGGTGTGTGCCGCCCCGTCCGGTCGGCGACGCGCCGGCCCAGGGCCATGACGGCGGTCACGCCGTACCCGATGAGAACGGCGAGCGGCATGCCCCGCAGGAAGTGGGCGGCGTCGGGGATCCCCGCGGCCGGGACCGAGGGCAGGGACAGGGCGCCGGTCGCGAGGCCGGTCCGGTGGCCGGCCGAAGCCGGTGAAGACCAGCACGCCGACCCCGCTGGCGAGCAGGCACGGCAGAGCGTGGTGAATACGAAGGCCGCGAGTGAGAAGGGGATGCCGAACAGCGCGGCGAGCAGCAGCGTCCCCGCGTAGCCGCGATCGCGCAGCATCCGGGGCAGCGAGGGCTGGGGCACGTCCTGCGGTGGCACCTGGGCGTCCCCCTCGGCAAGGGCGGACACGCCTCACTATCCGACGGGCCACGGCACGTGCCCGGTGGCGCCGCCTGACGGGCTACGCCGGGGTGTGCACCGCTTCGAGCGCGTCCACCAGGGGCGCGAGCCCGGGCTCCGCCGACGCCTTGGCCAGCGCCTCGCGCAGCGCGCGGTCGTTGGTGGGCCGGGCCTCGGCGAGCAGCGCGAGCCCCGCCTCGCTGACGTCGGTGTAGATGCCCCGGCGGTCGGTCACGCACAGATAGCGGGTGAGCAGGCCGCGGTCCTCCAGGCGCGTGACGAGCCGGGTGGTGGCGCTCTGGCTCAGTACGACGGCGTCGGCGACCTGGTTCATGCGCAGATGGCCGCCCTCGCCGGCGTGCTGCCGGCTGAGCACCTCCAGCAGCGAGAACTCCCGCACGCTCAGAGCGTGCCCGCTCTGCAGGGCGCGCTCGATGTGGCCCTCGATCCTGTTGTGCAGTCGTGACAGGGCGCACCACTTCTGGGCGAGTTCGACGGGTGCGGTGTCCTTGGTGCTCATGGCGCAAGGATAGGCCACGGCGAGGGTTGTTCGCGTATGCAATATGTGGCGCCTGCAATGATTGGGGGTCGGGGGCTGCGTTTCGCGAGGTGGGTGCCGGCGGCCGGTGACGGCCCCCGCGCCGGGGTGGGGGCCCGGGGCGGTGCCGTCACCGGCGGGGGGTCAGAAGGTCAGGTTCCAGCTGTTGATGTAGCCGGTGTCCTGGGCGGCGACGTCCTGCACGCGCAGCTTCCAGGTCCCGTTGGCGACCTCGGCCGAGGCGTTGACCGTGTAGGTGGTGATGACGTTGTCCGCGGAGTCGCTGCTGCTCGAGTTCTTCAGCCGGTAGCTGCTCCCGTCCGGGGCGACGAGGTCGACGACGAGGTCGCCGCGCCAGGTGTGCCGGATGTCGACGCCGACCGCGAGGGCCGCGGGGGCGTTTCCGGCGATGCCGCTGACGGTGACCGAGGACGTCACGGCCGCGCCGTTGTCGGGGATGCTGACGTCGGCGGTGTTCTCGAAGACCGTGCCGGGCGGGGGAACCGCGGCGGTGCTCAGGGTCCAGATCGCGTTGGCGATCGCGTCGCTGTCGTTGTCCAGCGCGGCGTCGTTGATGTTCGACGCCGTGTCGCAGGAGGAGTGGTAGCAGCGGTCGAAGGCCTGCCCCGCCGTGCCGCCCCACTTCCGCGCCTGGGCGGAGGTCTTGATGTAGTCGGCGCCGGAGAACAGCCCGCCGACCGGGACGCCCGAGTTCTTGAAGGGCGCGTGGTCGGAGCGGCCGTCGCCCTCGGTCTCGATCTCGGTGGCGATGCCCTTGGCGGTGAACCAGTCCTTGAAGACCTTCTCCAGCGCGGCGTTGTCGTCGTAGACGAAGTAGCCGGGGTTGGGTGAGCCGATCATGTCGAAGTTCAGATAGCCGTCGATCTTGGCCCGGTCGGTGGTGGCCAGGCCGTTGACGTACGCCTTGGAGCCGACCATGCCCAGCTCCTCCGCGCCCCACCAGCCGAAGCGCAGGTGCTTGGTGGGCTGCAGGTTCTCACGCGCGACGGCGAGCGCGGTCTCCAGGACCGCCGCGGAGCCGGAGCCGTTGTCGTTGATGCCGGGCCCCGCGGTGACCGAGTCGAGGTGCGCTCCCGCCATGATCACGTGGTTGGTGTCACCGCCGGGCCAGTCGGCGATCAGATTCCAGCCGGTGGCGCCGCTCGAGGTGAACTGCTGCAGCACGGTGGTGTAGCCGGCGGCGTCCAGCTTGGCCTTCACGTAGTCGATCGAGGCCCTGTAGCCGGTCCTGCCGTGGGCGCGGTTGCCGCCGTTGGCGGTGGCGATCGACTGCAGCTGGCTCAGGTGCGCCTTGACGTTCGCCACCGGGATGTCGGGAGCGGCGGCGAGGGCGGCGGGCCGCGCGGCGGCGGGTCTCGCTGACGCGGGTGTCGCGGAGGCGGTGAGCAGGGCCGCGGCGAGCGCGGTGGCGGCCCCGGCCGCGACGATCTTGAATGCGGGCACAGGTCACTCCGGTGTGTGGGGGATGGAGTTGCGTGGGACTGTGCGGGCGGTACGGCGGCATGTTTGACGTGTGCATGCCTGGGCGCATCCTGTGGCTCGCGGGGCTTCCCGTCAAGAGCGCATACCGGACGCCGCGTTCCGGGAACCGGGCGCGCTAGGGTCGTGACATGGCTGACGACGAAGGCCCCGTGCGGGTCGACGCCTGGATCTGGTCCGTACGGCTCACGAAGACGCGCTCCACGGCCGCCACCGCCTGCCGCGCCGGGCACGTGCGGGTCAACGGCGAGCGCGTCAAGCCCGCGCACGCGGTCCGCCCCGGCGACGAGGTGCGGCTGCGCGGCGTCGGCCGCGAGCGGATCGTCGTCGTCACGCGCCTGGTGCGGAAGCGGGTCGGGGCCGCCGTCGCCGCCGAGTGCTTCGTCGACAACAGCCCTCCGCCGCCCACGCCCGAGGAGGTGCCGGCGCCCGTCGTCCGCGACCGCGGTACGGGGCGGCCGACGAAGCGGGACCGGCGGGACATGGAGCGGCTGCGCGGCGCGCGCTGAGACGGGTTCGGCGGCGCGGCGTGGGGTGACGGCGTCACGTCTGCGTGTGCGGTGAAGGTCTTCGGGACGCCCCCTGGGTGCGGCGGTGGTCGGTGCCGTGCCCTGGGGAGGTGCCGGCGTCCGCCATCCGCGGCCGCGGCCGCGGTACGGGGCGGCCGGTCAGCCGGTACCGGCGGGGAACCCGAGTGCGGCGAGCCGGGCGCGCACCTCGTTGAGCTGCGGCCGGCCGCCCGCCCCCGCCAGCAGTGCCTCGCCGGACCGCTGCAGCCCGGCCGCGCCTTCGGGGTCACGGGGCGACACGGGGATTGACGTTGTTCTTGGCTGGTTGTCGCCAGGGCACCGTGCGCGGCCGACGGGCGGGCGTGGGCTGGGCGATGCCGGCCGGAACCCGCCATCCGGGCTTCCGGCGGCCCCACGCCGGGTGCCCCTGCCGCCGGGCGGGGCAGGGGCACGCGGTGTGGGGCGAAGGGGGCCCGCGGGCGCGCCGTCACTCGTTGTGGAGGACCTGCGCGATGGTCAGGCGGGCCGCGCGGCGGGCGGGGAGGTAGGCGCCGAGGACCGCGATGGCGATGCCCGTCAGGGCGAGGACGGTCAGGGCCGCGGGGTGCCATACGTCCGTCATGTACGGGGGCAGCGTGAGGTCCACCGCGTCCGCCATCCGCGGGACCACCAGGTGGTAGCCCCAGATGCCCAGGGGAACGCCGAACACGGAGCCGAGGGCGCCGAGGGCGGTCATCGAGGTCGTCATCATCGTCGTGACCTGCCGCGGGGTCATCCCGATGGACTTGAGCATGCCCAGGTCCCGGCGCCGGTCGCGGGTGTTGAGGACGACCGTGTTGAAGACGCCGAGCGACGCGACGGCGGCCAGCATCGCGGTGAGCACCGACGCGGAGCCGACGACGGTCTGGGTGATGGCGTTCGGGCCCGTGATCGCCGGGCTGACGCCCGGGTCGGCGGCCGCGGCCGCGCGGGCGTAGGCCGCGCGGTCCGCGTCGTCGCGGAGCGCGACGTGGTAGGCGATGGGCCTCTCGCCCGGGGCGAGCGCCGTCAGCGTCGACCAGTCGGCGGCGACGAGCGTCGCGTTGCTCTCCATGTACGCGCCGACGATCGTCGTGTCCTCCCGCCGGTCGCCCTTCTCCAGCCGGAGGCGGTCGCCGACGTGCAGGCCGTTCTGCCGGAGGAAGGCCGTTCCCGCGACGACCTCGCCGGATCGGCGCATCCAGCGGCCCTCGGTGAGCACGCCGCCCAGCCCGGGCCGATCGCCCCGGCGGCCCTCCAGCATCGCCTTCCGCGCGGAGCCGGCGACGGTCACATCCACGTCCGACCTGGCCGTGATCCCGGTGACGCCGGGCAACGAGGCCAGCAGCGACTGGAGTTCGCGGTCGTCGTGCTCCGGCTCGATCAACTCGCCGTGCCGTACGTTGGACGCGTACACGGTGACTTGGTACGCGTCCCGGCCCGCCGCGCCGAACCGGGTCATCGTCGTGGCCAGACCGGTCGCGAACGTCACCGTGGTCACGCCCAGGACCACCGCGGCCAGCGTGAGGGCGCTGCGACCAGGCCGGGCGAACGGCAGTCCCATCCCCAGGCTCACCGAGCGCGGCAGCCTGCTCCCGGCCAGGCGCCGCTGCACGCCCGGCGCCCGCCCGGCCACCGGGGCGGCGCCCGCGCTGATCGCCCGCGCCGCGGGCAGCCGGTGCGCGCGCACCGCCGGGGCGAGCGCCGCGAGGACACAGACGGCCGGCATGCCGAGGAGGGCGAGCGCGTCCACCCAGGGCGCGATGCCGACGCTGTCGTGGAACACGCCCGCGTCGGGCCCCGTGAACGTGAATCGGAAGAACGGTCCCGCCAGTGCGTTGCCGATGACGACGCCGAGCGCGCAGCCGAGGACCGCGGGCGCGGAGACCATCACGAGATAGACGGCGAGCACCTGACCCGGTGTGAACCCCAGGGCCTTGAGGATGCCGATGTGCCGGAATCCGGAGATGACGGCGCCGCTGACCACGTTGGCGACGATCAGCACCGACACCACGATGCCGAGGACGCCGAAGGCCATGAGATACGGGGCGTACGCCCGCGCCGCACTCCCGATCCGGTGCTTGAGCGTGAGGTACGACCGCGATCCGGTCAGCGCGCCCTTCGGAAGTCCCTCGGTCGCTGTGCCCAGTTGCGCCCGGAGCCGGGCGTCCGACGACGCGTCTTTGAAGCGGAGGAGCATCTGGGTGGAGGCCGGGTGCAGGGCGCTGATCTGGGAGGGCGCGACCCAGGCGTCCGCGGTGCGGCTCAGGTCGAAGGCGAATCCGACGATGGTGAGAGTGGGACCCGAGGGGACCGGAATGCGCTTGCCCAGGTCGTCGTCCGTCCAGTCGGACTGCCGGTTGAGGACGACCTCGCCCGGCCGGGTCGGCCAGCGGCCCGCCCATAGGTCCAGCCGGTCCACCGGGCCACCGGGGCCGGGCCGGCCCACGATCGTGACCTCGCCGAAGACGCCGTACTTCGCGGTGTCCCACGGCAGGTCGACCGTGGCCTGGGGGAACGGCCCGGCGGCGGCCTCGACGCCGGGTCGCCCGGCCGCCTGCGCGAGTTGCGCGTCCGAGGCCTTGGAGCGGTCGAACACGGCGATGACATGGGGGCCGTGCTGCTCGCCGAAGGCCTTGTCGAACGGGGCGGAGGCCGCATCGACCAGACCGAGCGCGACGACGATGGCCCCGGTCGAGGTGAGCGTGACCAGTGCGATGACGAGGGTCTGGAGCCTGCGCCGCCGTACGGCCGCCCGCGCGGCCCGCCACACCGCCCTCATGCGGACCGCTCCAGGGCGTGCTCGCCGGTCACGCGGCCGTCGGCGAGGGTGATCAGGCGGCTCGCGCAGCGCCGCGCGAGGTGCTCGTCGTGCGTCACCAGGACGAGCGTCTGGCCGATCTGGTTGAGGTCGAGGAGCAGATCCATCACCTGTTCGCCCGCGCGGCTGTCCAGGGCGCCGGTCGGCTCGTCGGCCAGCAGCAGCGCCGGGCGGTTCATCAGCGCACGGGCCACGGCGACGCGTTGCCGTTCACCGCCGCTCAGCACCGCCGGGTACGCGTTGGCGCGGTCCGCGATGCCGAGTTCCTCGAAGAGCTCCAGGGCGCGGCGGCGGGCCGGGCGGGCGGGGGTGCCGGTCAGCTGGGCGGCGAGCGCCACGTTGTCCAGCGCGGACAGGTCGTCGACGAGGTTGAAGAACTGGAAGATCATGCCGATGCGGCGCCGCCGGTACAGGGCGAGGCCCTTCTCGCTCAACCGCCCCACGTTCTCGCCGTGCACCAGCACCGTGCCGCCCGTCGGCCGGTCCAGTCCGGCGATCATGTTGAGCAGTGTGGACTTGCCGCACCCAGAGGGTCCCATCACCGCGACCGCCTCCCCGGCCCGTATCTCCAGCGACACCCCGTCGAGCGCCGTCGTCCCGCCGTATTCCTTGCGCACGCCGTCGAGCCGTACGACGGCCTTTCCGGTGCTGTCATCAGTGACCATGCACAGGACGCTAAGGGCGGAGCGCGGCCCGGACATCCCTCCCCGGACGGCACCTCGGCTTCTGCCTCATCCTGGGGATGCAGAATCCCTGCATCCACGGGCTGATGTGCCCGGGGTGATCGTCTGCGAAGCTGAACCCCGTGGGCACGTGGGAGCCTTGGGCACTGGTTGCGGCGCTGGGGGTGGCGTGCGCGCTCGCCGCGTGCCTCGCGGTGGCGCTGGTGCGCACCCGGCGCCGCTGGCAGGCGGCCGTGGGGGAGCGCGGCTGGTTGCTGGAGCGGGAGCGGGAGAGCGCCGGCCGCGCCGCGGTGGCGGCCGAACGGGACCGTATCGCAAGGGAGTTGCACGACATCGTCAGCCACAACGTCAGCCTGATGGTGGTCCAGGCCGGGGCGGCGCGTGAGGTGCTGGGCACCATGCCGGACGAGGCCACCGCCGCGCTCCGGGCCGTCGAGGACGCGGGGCGCGGCGCGATGACCGACCTGAGGCACCTGCTGGGACTGCTGGCGCCGTCGCAGAACGGCGAGGACGCGGAGCGGGAGCCGGGCGGGCCCGGCGACGGGGGAGGCGAGGTGCCGGCACCGCAGCCCGGCCTCGACCGGCTGGGGGCGCTCGTCGACCGGGTCTCCTTCGCCGGGCTGCCCGTCGAGGTGCGCGTCTCCGGCGAACCGCGCCCCCTGCCGCAGGGCATCGACGTGACCGCGTACCGCATCATCCAGGAGGCGCTGACCAACGCGCTCCGGCACGGCGACGGCGGCAAGGCGGAGGTGACGGTGCGGTACGCGGAGCGCGCGCTGCGCGTGGAGGTGCTCAACTCCGGCCCCAGCGTGCTGAACGGAGCCGGGGCCGGGGCCGCGCAGCCCGCGGCGGCCCGCAACGCGGCGCGCCGCCGTGAGGGCACCGGCCGCGGTCTGCTGGGCCTGCGCGAACGCGTCGCGGTGTACGGCGGGGACCTGGACGCCCGGCGCCGCCTCGGCGGCGGTTACCGGGTCAGGGCGCGCATCCCGCTGGACCGGCCGTGACGGCGGCCGCGGACGGGGCGGCCCCCCGCGTGCTCATCGCCGACGACCAGACCCTCATCAGGACGGGCTTCCGGCTCATCCTCACCGCGCGCGGCATCACGGTGGTCGGCGAGGCCGCGGACGGCGCGGAGGCGGTCGCCGAGGCACGCCGGCTGCGTCCGGACGTCGTGCTGATGGACATCCGCATGCCGGCCATGGACGGCCTGGAGGCCACCCGCCGCATCCTGGTGCAGAACCCGGAGTGCCGGGTACTCATCCTCACCACCTTCGACCTGGACCGCTACGTGTACACGGCGCTGTCGGTGGGGGCGAGCGGCTTCCTGCTCAAGGACGTCACGCCGGAGCACCTGGCGGCGGCCGTACGGCTGGTCGACACCGGAGACGCCCTGCTGGCCCCGTCGATCACGCGGCGGCTGGTGGAGCGCTTCGCCTCGGAGCCCGCCCGCGCACCCTCCGTGCACGCCGACCTCGCCGCGCTGACCCCCCGCGAGCGGGAGGTCCTGACGCTGCTCGGCCGGGGCCTGTCCAACCTCGAACTGGCCGCGGAACTGACCCTGAGCGAGGCGACGGTGAAGTCACACGTCGCCCGCATCTTCGCCAAGCTGGCGCTGCGCGACCGCGCCCAGGCCGTCGTCATCGCCTACGAGACCGGCCTGGTCACGCCGGGCGACTTCGGGGCGACCGGGTCCCCGGGTCGCTGAACCGGGCCGATCGGCGGGTCGGACGCCAGGCCGGCCGCGGACAGGGCCGACACCTGCGCCGGGCTGCTGTGCAGCACCCTGACGGCGATGAGCGGGGAGGCGTCGAGCGCGAGCCACGTCCCGACCGTTCTCCCGGAGTACGCCGCCCGCAACCACCCGAACTCGCGTCCCGGCACGGCCGCCCTTGCCCCACCACGGCCCGCCGCTCGTCCCGGACCGTCATCCGTCGAAGGACGGGCTCAGGGCAGGGGCGCCACGTAGACCCACGCGCCGTCGTGGCGGACGAAGCGGCTGTGCTCCTCCATCGTGTCGTGCTCGCCGTGCAGGCTGTAGTGCGCGCGGAAGGCGATCGTGCCCTCGCTGTGGAAGGCGCTGCCGTCGGTCGTGGAGAGGATCTCCAGCCGCTCCCAGCGCAGGTGGTGGTCGAGGTCCAGTTCGGCGGGCCGGGTGTCCGGGTGCCAGGTGCGCAGCACATACGCCGCGTCGCGCACCGCGTAGGCGCTGTAGCGGGAGCGCATCAGGGCCTCGGCGGTGGGGGCGGCGGCGTGGCCCGCGTGGTAGCGGCCGCAGCAGTCGCCGTACGCGGCGGGCAGCCCGCAGGGGCAGGGCGCGCCGGGGGAGTGCGGCACGGGACGGGTGTGGGGGCGCGGGGCGGAACGGCGGCCGGGGCGGGACTTGGGCATGCCGCCATTGTGCACGCCCGCCGCCGGAGCACCGGGAGGCCCGGTGCTCCGGCGGCGATTCCGCCCGATAGCCTGCCGGGACTCGAGTCCTCCCCCGCACCACCCCGAGGAGCCCCCGTGCCGCAGCCGAGGATCGCCCTGGTGACGACCGCGAACCTCCCGGAGGGCGCCGTCGACCGCGACCTGCCGCTGCTGCGGGACGCCGTAGCCGAGGCGGGCGCGGAGCCCGCGGTCGTGCACTGGGACGACCCGGCCGTCGACTGGGCGGCCTTCGACCTGGCGGTCATCCGCTCCACCTGGGACTACACCTGGCGCTCGGAGGAGTTCCTGGCCTGGGCCGACCGCTGCGGTGCCGTCACCACGCTGCTCAATCCTGCGGGGGTCGTGCGCTGGAACTCCGACAAGCGCTACCTCGGCGAGCTCGCCTCCCTCGGCGTCCCCGCGGTGACCACCCGCTATCTGCCGCCGGGCCGCACGGACGAGCTCCCCGGCGACCACGAGTACGTGATCAAGCCCGCCGCGGGTGCCGGTGCCCGCTATGCCGCGCGCTACCGCCCCGAGCAGCACGAGGAGGCGCGGGCGCACGTCGCGCGGATGCACGGTGAGGGCCTCACCGCGATGGTCCAGCCGTACATGCCGCGCATCGACACCACCGGCGAGCGGGCCCTGGTCTTCCTCGGCGGCCGCTTCCTGCACGCCATCGCCAAGAACGCCGTGCTGTCTCCCGGCACGCGCTACGACCAGCGCAAGGTCGCCCACCCCGGGGTACGCCCCTGGACCCCGACCGATGCGGAACTGGCCGCCGCCGAGCGGGCACTGGCCGCCGTGCCGGGCACGCCTGAACTGCTGTACGCCCGGGTGGACCTGGTCGACGACGAGGACGGCACCCCCCGCGTGATGGAACTGGAGCTCATCGAGCCCAATCTGTTCCTGACGGACCACCCGGACTCGCTGCCCGCGGTCGCCGGCGCGATCGTGCGCGCCGCGCGCTGATCCTCAGCGGACCGCCGGCAGCCCGGCCCGGGCGGCGGCCGCGGCCAGGACCTCGCGCAGCATGGCGGGGGTGAGCCGGCCGGTGAAGGTGTTCTGCTGGCTGACGTGGTAGCAGCCGTACAGGTGCAGCGGCGGCCCGCCCTCCGCCGGGGCCGCCAGCTCCACGTGCGCGCTGTGCCCGAACCGGGGCAGCGGGCGCGGGAGCCGGTACCCCGCGCCGTCGAGCACGGGCAGCAGCGCCTGCCAGCCGAACGCGCCGAGGACGACGATCGCCCGCAGCGTGGGTTGCAGCAGCTCCAGTTCCCGGACGAGCCACGGACGGCAGTTCAGCCGCTCCTGCGGGGTGGGCTTGTTGGCGGGCGGGGCGCAGTGGACGGGTGCGGTCACCCGCACCCCGTACAGTTCCAGGCCGTCGCCGCGCTCGGTGGAGGCGGGCTGGGAGGCCAGACCGACGGCGTGCAGCGCCTCGAACAGCACGTCGCCCGAGCGGTCCCCGGTGAACATCCGGCCGGTGCGGTTGCCGCCGTGCGCGGCGGGTGCCAGCCCGACGAGGGCCAGCGCGGCGTCGGGCGGGCCGAAACCCGGCACGGGGCGGGCCCAGTACTCCCACCCGGCGTAGGCGCGGCGCCGGACCCGTGCGGTCTCCTCACGCCAGGCGACCAGCCGCGGGCAGGCCCGGCATCCGGTCAGCCGCTCGTCCAGCGCCGCCAGGTCCCGTGCGCCGGGCGCGGCGCGGGCGGGGAAGTCCGCCGAGTCCGGCGATTCCTGCTGCACCGTGTGCCGTCCCTTCGCGGGCCGTACGGGTGTCGTACGGGCCGGGGCCCACGCTACTCAGACGCCGGCCCCGCCGCAGAACGCGGCGGGGCCGGTGGGCCGACGGGGCGGCGGGCCGGGTGGCCGGTCGCGCGGAAGGGCGTGGCGGGTCAGGCGCGCGTCTGCTCCGGTTCCGGCGCCGGGCCGGACCGCTCCTCCTCCTCCTCCTCCTCCTCCTCCTCGCCCGCGCTCTCGGCACCCTGTTCCAGGGCGTGCAGCCCCTCACCCTCGACGTCCATGGCGCCGAAGAGTTGCGCCACCCGCCCGGTCACCGGAGCGCCGGGCCGGTGATCAGCCGCCCGTGGGAGTCGTACGGCCAGGCGTTGGGAGTGCAGCCGTGCAGGCCCTTGATCTGCTGCATCATCGCGGGGGCGGGCCGCCCCGGGCCGGGGCAGCCCCGGTGGCCGCGGCCGAGGCGGTGGCCCACCTCGTGGTTGACGATCAGCGCGTGGTATTCGGCCGGCCGGCCCTCGTAGTACGGGCTCAGCAGCACCCAGCGCTTGAGGTTGACCACGACGTCCTTGCCCCCGCTGCAGTTGACCTCGCCACCGGTGTCCAGGCCGTACACGGCGCACAGCGCGTCCGTGGTGTCCGGTGTCGCCAGCCGTACGAGGAAGTCGAAGGGCGGTTCGGCCACGCGGCGGAAGGCGGCCCCGCTCCTCGTCCAGCCGCGCTCGCCGGCGAGTATGCGGTCGACCTCCGCGGCCACGGACGCGGCGCTGTAGCCGGAGCCGTGCTCGACCTCCACGCCGTACCGCAGGGGAGTGCCGTGGCCGATCGTCCGCGAGCCGCCGGGGGCCCTGGTGAACCTGCCGTCGCCGTGCTGCGGCACACGGGTGGGCGCGGGGGACGGGCTGCTGCGCCGCGGCGTCGGCGGTGCGGTGGAGGGCGTCGCCCGCGCGCCGCCGGGTGCCGGGCTCACGGCGCCGGGCGGGGGGCCCGGCGCGGCCGGGGCGGACGGCCCGCGCTCGGCGGACGCGGTGACGGCCTGCTCACGGGCGTTCTGCTGGGCCAGCACCGCGCACAGCCCCCCGGCGCACAACCCGAGGACCACGAGCCGCGGCACGATCACGCGCCACCTGGGTTTCCTCGCCCTGCGCTTGTTCGTCCGACGGTGTTTCATGCGCCGAACTCCACACGGCGGCGCGTGAATCAGCGGTGAGCGCCGGAGCTCACGCTGCCCTCACACCGGTGCGGCCATGCTGGGCGGGCAACGCGACGGTCACCGTCAGCCCGCCCCCGGGACGCGGTTCCGCCGTCACGTCACCCCCGTGCGCCTGCGCCACGGCCCGTACGATCGACAGGCCGAGACCGCTGCCGCGCGCGGAGCCCACGCGGTCGGTGAGCCGGCGGAACGGTTCGAAGAGCACGGGGATCTCGTGCGCGGAGATCACGGCGCCGGTGTTGGCGACGACCACCCGCGGGCCGCGCCGGTCGTGGACGGTGGTGACGCGGACGAGGCCGCCGGTCTCGTTGTAGCGGACGGCGTTGTCGACGAGGTTGCGGACCAGCTGTTCCAGCAGGATCGGGTCGCCGACCGTGGCGGCCGGACCCAACTCGCTCTCCAGCCGCACCTGTTGCCGGTCGGCTTCCGGCCCGGCGGCGGTGACGACGGCCTCGCACACATCGGCCAGGTCGAGCGGGACGCGGTCGGTCAGCGCGTCCTCGGCCCGGGCGAGGGTGAGCAGGGCGTCGATCAGACGCTCGTGGCGGGCGTTGACCGCCAGCAGGTTCTCGCCGAGCCGCAGCAGTTCCGACGGGGCGCCGGGCCGGTTCATGGCGACCTCGACAAGGGTGCGGTTGATCACCAGCGGTGTCTTCAGCTCGTGCGCCGCGTTGGCGATGAACCGTTCCTGACCGGCGAAGGCGCCGTCCAGCCGGTCCAGCATCCGGTCGAAGGAGTCGGCCAGCCGCTTGACCTCGCCGGGCGGCATCTCCAGGGCGATTCGGCGGTGCAGGGTGCGGCCGGCGATGCGCTCGGCGGTGGAGGTGATCCGGTTGAGCGGACGCAGCAGCCGGCCCGCGGCCAGCCACCCGGCCGTCGTGGCGAGGACACCCACCACCAGGACCGTGATCCCGCCCTTGGTCAGCAGGTTCTTCTCCATCGAGTCCATGATGACGGTCTTCGTCATCTCGTTCGATATGGGGAACACGGCGGGGTCGAAGGCGAGGTCGAGGCTGTAGCGCATGCTGTTGCGCACCAGGATCAGCGATCCGGCCAGCACGGCGGTGGCGGCGACGAAGAACAGCAGTCCGAAGACGGCGGTCAGCTGCACACGCAGGCTGCCGCGCCAGACGCGGCCGGACGGGGCGGCGGTCACGGTGCTCATCGGATCCGGTACCCCACTCCCGTGACGGTCTCCACGACCCCCGGATCGCCCAGCTTGCGCCGCAGCCCCCGGATGGTGACCCGGACGATCGTCGTGAACGGGTCGATGTTCTCGTCCCACACCCGCTCCAGCAGCGACTCGGCCGACACCGGGCCGCCCTGGGCGCGCAGCAGTTCCTCCAGCACCGCGAACTCCTTGCGCGACAGCGACACGAAGCGGCCGTCGCGGTAGGTCTCCCGCAGGTGCGGGTCGAGGCGGATCCCCGCGCGCTCCAGCACCGGCGGGGCGGGCGGCCGCACCCGGCGGCCGAGCGCCCGGATCCTGGCCACCAGCTCCGCGAAGGCGAACGGTTTGACCAGGTAGTCGTCCGCGCCGAGGCTCAGCCCGGCCACGCGTTCGGCGACCGTCGTCGACACGGTCAGCATCAGGATCCGCACATCGGCCCCGTCGGCGGCGGTGCGCCGGCACACCTCGTCGCCGTGCAGCTTCGGAAGATCGCGGTCCAGGACCATCACGTCGTACTCGTTGACCGACAGCCGCTCCAGCGCCGCCTCGCCGTCATGGACGACATCGACCGCGAACGCCTCCTGCCGCAGTCCCTCGGCTATCGCGTCCGCAAGCATCTCCTCGTCCTCCACGACCAGCACCCGCACGCCGCATCCACCCCACTCGCATCGTCGTACCAGGACCCGCCCAGGTGACTGGCGGGTCCGCCCCCCAGTATGCGGAGGTCAGGTGAACCCGATGTGAGCGTCCGGGCCCGTGACGGCCCGCGACGCGTCCGGTCGCGGGCAGCGCACGGGGGCCCTCACCCCTCCCGCGCCGCCGCCAGCCGGGCCGAGGCGCTGTCCAGGAGCATGTCCAGGGCGGTGGGGTAGGCGCTGCGGTTCATGCGGGCGACCAGCAGCTCGGCGGTCGCCGCGATGTGCGGGTGGGTCCGCGCCGGCAGCCGCGCGTACGTCTCCCGCCAGACGTCCCGGTCGGCGGCCCGGGCGGCCTCCGGGAGGGCCAGGGTGGCCGCGTCGAGCGCGGCGAAGGCCAGGGCCTGGTCGATGAAGGCCTGGTAGATCGCCACCGCGGCGGGGTCGCGGAAACCGGCCGTGCGCAGGATCCCGAGGACGGCCTCGTCGGCCGCCGTCTCGTGGGCCCGGCCGGAGACCCGGCTGGCGGTGAGCACCGCCGCCTGCGGGTGGGCGAGGTACGCCGTGTGGACGCGCCGCCCCAGGTCGCGCAGGTCGGCGCGCCAGTCGCCGGTGGGCCGCCAGCCGTCCATGGCCCGGCCCATCAGGTCGTCGGCGATCGCCAGGGTCAGGTCGTCCATGCCGCGGAAGTAGCGGTACAGCGTGCTCGGATCGGCGCCGAGCGCCGTGCCCAGCCGCCGTACGGTCAGCCCCGCGGAACCGTGCTCGCGCAGCATCCGCAACGCGGTGTCGACGATCAGCCGGTGCGACAGCACCGCTCCGCTCCTGGTGGGGCGGCGCCGCCGGCGTGCCGCCTCCTGGATGACCTTCTTGGGCACCGCGCCCTCCCTTGCCGTTGCCCGGACCTTATGCCAACACCATTGACCATAAGTCGCGGGGCGGCGTTTCATCCCTGGCAGAGGCGCCACCGTCTCGGAACGGAGAGTTGTCAGCCATGCGTGTACTGCTTGTGGGAGCCGGCGGGGTGGGTACCGCGATCACCCGGATCGCCGCCCGCCGCTCGTTCTTCGAGGCCATGGTCGTCGCCGACTACGACCTCGCCCGCGCCCAGGCGGCCGTCGACGGCGCCGCCGCCGGCGACGAAGGGCGCGGCCGGTTCTCCGCGGCCCGCGTCGACGCCACCGACGAGGCGGCGGTCACCGCGCTGCTCACCGAGCGGCGCTGCGACGTCCTGCTCAACGCCACCGACCCGCGCTTCGTGATGCCGCTGTTCGGCGCCGCCCTCGCGGCCGGGGCCGACTACCTCGACATGGCGATGTCGCTCTCCCACCCGCATCCGGAGCGCCCGTACGAGGAGTGCGGGGTCAAGCTCGGCGACGCCCAGTTCGAGCGGGCCGCCGAGTGGGAGAAGGCCGGACGGCTTGCCCTGGTCGGCATGGGCGTCGAGCCGGGACTGTCCGACGTCTTCGCCCGCTACGCGGCCGACGAGCTGTTCGACGCGATCGAGGAGATCGGGGTGCGCGACGGCGCGAACCTGACCGTCGACGGCTACGACTTTGCCCCGTCGTTCAGCATCTGGACCACGATCGAGGAGTGCCTCAACCCGCCCGTGGTCTACGAGGCCGGGCGCGGCTGGTTCACGACCGCGCCCTTCAGCGAGCCGGAGGTCTTCGACTTCCCCGAGGGCATCGGCCCCGTCAGTTGCGTCAATGTCGAGCACGAGGAGGTGCTGCTGATGCCGCGCTGGGTCGACGCCCGGCGCGTCACCTTCAAGTACGGCCTGGGGGAGGAGTTCATCGGCACCCTCAAGACCCTGCACCAGCTGGGCCTGGACAGAACCGACCCCGTCGCGGTGAGGAGCGACCTGGGCGCGGCCCGGGTCAGCCCGCGCGACGTCGTGGCCGCCTGCCTGCCGGACCCGGCGGCCCTCGGAGAGCGCATGCACGGCAAGACCTGCGCCGGGACGTGGGTGAAGGGCACCAAGGACGGCCGGCCGCGCGAGGTGTACCTGTACCACGTCGTCGACAACCAGTGGTCGATGCGCGAGTACGGTTCGCAGGCCGTCGTCTGGCAGACCGCCGTCAACCCCGTGGTGGCCCTTGAGCTGATGGCCGCCGGCACCTGGACGGGCAGCGGCGTCCTCGGCCCCGAGGCCTTCGCACCGCGCCCCTTCCTCGACCTGCTGACCTCCTACGGCTCCCCGTGGGGCGTCCGCGAGTCCTGACCGCCGGCCAGCCAGCCCGCGATGGCCGCGGTGATGGGCTGGCCCGTCGCCAGCTCGATGAAGCCGAACTGCCCGCCCTGGTTGCACTCCAGGAACCACCACGCGCCGTCGTCGTCCTCGGCGAAGTCGAAGGCCCCGTAGGCGAGTCCGGCCGCGGCCATGTACGACCGCACGGAGCGGGCGATGCGGGCAGGCGGCTCGACGGGCTCCCAGTCGGCGTCCTCGGGGCTGCCGAACCGCCCGTCGACCTGGCCGGGGCCCGACTTCTTGCGGGCCGCGAACAGTGCCGTCCCCACGCAGGTGAGCCGGATGTCCGCGGTCTTGCGTATGTACTGCTGCAGCAGCGTCGGCCCGGCGGCCACCGCGGAGAAGTCGGCGTCCGGGGCGACCAGCGTGGTCGGCAGTGCCATCGGCGGATCTCCCGGGTGCATGCCGGAGACGGACTTGACGACCAGCTGCGGATGCTGCTCGGCGAACTCCCGCGCCGCCTGCGGAAATGTGGTGATCAACGTGGCGGGCACCGCGAACCCGGAGTGGTGCGCGGTGAACAACTGCCATGGTTTGTAACGGGCCTGCGCCGCGGCGGCCGGGTGGTTCATCCAGCGTGCCCGCACGCAGCGCAGCGCCCCGTACAGTGCCCCGCCGGCCTCGGCGGTCAGCCACGCGGACTGCTCCGAGGCTCCCGCGCCGGGTGTGCCGGGTCTTCGGATCCAGATCGAGCGCAGGCCGTCCATGCTCACCATGCGCTCCTGGACCGACAGATATCCGTGCACGTCGCCGCGCACGTACTCGGCCGACATGGACACCTCGCCGGGGAGGTCCGCCGGGTCCAGGCGCACCACCGGCGTCCCGAGGTCGTGCAGCGCCGCCACCACCAGGTCGGCTGTCACGTCCTCGGGGGAGGTGAGGATCAGGACGGTCATGGGGCTCGCGGTGCTCAGTCGTCGAAGTGCGTCTTGGAGCCGGCGGTGGAGACGGTGGCGGCCGTCGCGAGCAGCAGTGCGCGGTCGCTGATGACGGGGCGTCCGTCGGGGAGGACATTCAGCTGCAGGGCGGAATCGTAGGTGTACGGCGCGACAAATGTTTCGGGTGTGGCCGGCCGGGCATGAATCAGCGCGAACGGTCGCATGGCTTCTCCTCACTACTCCTGCGCGTCGGGCGGCAACCAGCTCCAGCGCCCAACTGCGGCCCTACGTATGAGACTCACGTGGTGCCCCGAACCGTTCCCTGTTACTGGTGTGACGCAGGTAACTATACGTGCCTGAAGTGCATTGAGTTCGCTACTCAGAGTGACATGGTGACTCTCGTTCGTAGGTGTCGCCAGGGGGCATCTGAATTCGGGTACCCCCTGCACGGCCGAGGTTGCACACCGTCACGGAGGTCGCCGCCCGCGCTCCTTCTCCCGCGCCAGGACCTCGGGCAGGTTCCCGAGCCGTTCCAGTCCCCGAACCGCCCTCGCCGTACGGTGGTTGGCCGCCAGCAGGGTCCGGTGCCGGTGCACGAAGGACCAGTAGCCGGTCGTGTAGGGACAGGCGCGCTCGCCCGTGCGTTCGGCGGGCCGGTACGCACAGCCGTCGCACAGGTCGCTCATGCGGTGGATGTAGGCGCCCGCCGAGGTGTACGGCTTGGTCGTCATCAATCCGCCGTCCGCGTACTGGGACATGCCGATGACGTTCGGCGCCATCACCCAGTCGTGGCCGTCGACGAAGCAGCGGTGGAACCAGTCCGTCAACTCGTCCGGATCCCAGCCGCGTTGGAGTGCGTGGCTGCCCAGCACCATAAGCCGCGGGATGTGGTGGGTCCAGCCCGTGTCCCGGACCTGGGCCAGCACCGTCGACAGGCAGCGCGCCCGCACCGCGTCCGCGTCGAGCTCCAGGAACCAGCGCGGCAGCGGGGCGTGGTGGCGCAGTTCGTTGCGGTGGCGGTAGTCCGCGCCGAAGTGCCAGTACAACTGCTGTACGTACTCGCGCCATCCGGCGATCTGCCGGACGAAGCCCTCCACGCTGTTCAGCGGCGCGTCGGCGGACCGCAGCGCGCGCTCCGCCCGCTCGACGCACTCGGCGGGATGCAGCAGGCCCAGGTTGAGGGGGGCGGACAGCAGGCTGTGGCTCATGACCGGATCGCCGGCGAGCATCGCGTCCTCGTAACGCCCGAACTCCGGCAGCCGGTGGGCGACGAAGGCGCGCAGCGCCGACAGCGCCTCCCGCCGGGTCGCCGCGAACAGTCGCGGGCCGTCGCGTCCCACGAAGCGCATCCGCCCCTCGCGCTCCCAGCGGTCCAGGTCGCACCGCACCTCCTCGTCGATCCCGTCCTCGCGCGGCCGCCACGGCGGCGGTACGCCGAGCGAGTCCCGGCCGCGGGGCGGCGGCTCCCGGTTGTCGTGGTCCAGGTTCCAGCGGCCGCCGGCCGGCTCGTCGCCGTCCATCAGCAGGTCGTGGGAGCGGCGCACCCAGCGGTAGAAGTCCTCCAGCCGCAGGCGTCCGCCGGTGCGGCCCTCCAGCCAGGAGCCGAATTCCGCGCGTGACACGAGGAATCCGCGATCGGGCAGCACCTCGACCTGGTCCAGCGCCCCGACGAGCCGCAGCGCGGCCCGTGACGTCGGACGGCAGACCGTGACACGGGCGGTTCCGACGGCCTCGCGCAGCCCCTCGCGATACGTCTCCGCCCGCACGTAGCGCACACGGTCACCGAGCTCCGCCGCGCGGTGCCGCATCGCGGACAGCACGAGATGCGCCTTGGCCCGGTGGAACCGGCGCCGCGCGAACACCGAGCGCGCCTCGATCATCACCACGGGAACACCGGGGTCGAGGAAGTGCGGCCCCAGTTGGTCACCGAAGAGCCAGTGCGGACGTGGCGCCATGCGGGCGTACCTCCGGGGGACGTGCGGCGGGACGTACGGGGATGTTCCGGGCGGTGACATCCTTCATCACGGTGGGGGCCGGTGCCCGCAACGACGCCCTTGGCGGTTCGTCGGTGTCGTCGTACCGGAGTACAACGGGAAGCGGGGGGTGCCCGTCCGCCCGCGTCCGAGGAGTGCCCGGTGTCCGCAGCCTCAGCCGGTGGCGTGCCGCGCGAGTCCGTCTGGGACTACCCGAGGCCGCCCGCCGTCGAGTCCGTCGGCGACCACGTGGTCGTCGAGTACGAGGGCGTGGTCGTGGCCGACACCCGCGAGGCGTTCCGCGTGCTGGAGACCAGCCACCCGCCGGTCTACTACCTGCCGCCGTCGGCGGTCGACACTGCCCTGCTGCGGCCCTCCGCGCGGCGGACGCTGTGCGAATGGAAGGGCCAGGCCGTCCACTGGGACCTCGTCGTCGCGGGCCTGACCTCGCGCGACGCCGCCTGGAGCTATCCCCGCCCGCGCCCCGGCTACGAGGACATCGCCGGGTACCTCGCCTTCTACCCCTCACGCGTCGGCCGGTGCACGGTCGACGGCGAGGTCGTCCTGCCCCAGCCCGGCGACTTCTACGGCGGCTGGATCACCTCCCGCGTCACCGGCCCGTTCAAGGGCGGCCCGGGCACGGCGGGCTGGTGAGGCGGACGCCACGGGCGGGGCCGCGTGCCGGTGCGGGAGCGCCGGCGCCGCAACCGCCTGCCGCGGTGACCGCTCCTCGCGGTTCTCGGCGGTGTGCCTTGGGCGGCGCCCGGGCGTACCGCGCGGGCGGGACCACACGCCGGGACGGCAGTCCCCACCGTGACCTGCCCCTCCGGGGTGGTCCGGGGAGGGCCCGGCCGGGGCCGGCGGCCCGTCACCTGTCTTGCGGGGCCGGCCGCTCCCGGTGCGCCGCACGAGCCCGGTCGCTTCGCCGGGGCGGATCAGCCCCGTGAGGCGTCGGAGGCCGCCGCGATGTCCCGCTGCCAGCGGGTCTCGCCGTCGACGACGGCGGACGTGGGGGTGAGCCCGGCGGCCGCGGCGACGGACCGGGACGCCAGGTGCGCGGGGTGGACGTGGGCGATGACACGGTCGACGGGGAGCGCGGCGAGCCAGGTGACGAGGGCGACGGCCGCCTCCGTGGCGATGCCGCGGCCCTGCCAGGGGGTGCCGACCACCCAGGCGACCTCCGCGACCGTGCCCTCCGCCGCTCCCCACGCCACCGTCGCCTGGACGGTGCCCGCGAGCCGGTCCTCCGCGCGGACCCGGATCACCCAGTTCCACCAGGAGACGGCAGGGTCGCCGGACCCGGCGACGAGGCGCGCGTAGCGGGCCCGCAGGCCCGGGACGTCGTCCGGCGACCCGCCGGTGAACTCGTGGAGCCGCGGGTCGGCGAGCACGGCGGCCATCTCGTCGGCGTGCTCCACCGCCAGCGGCTCCAGCACGAGCCGCTGGGTGAGGAGGATCCCGGGTTCCGCGGGCGGCACGGCGGTCACCCCGCGAGCCCGAAGAGCCGGACCGCGTTGCCGTGCAGGACACCGCGCATCCAGTCGTCCCCCAGGTCCAGCCGTGTGAGCGCCTCCAGGGCGTGCGGATAGGAGTACGGGATGTTCGGGAAGTCGCTGCCGAACAGGACGCGCTCCCCGAGGTCCGCCAGCCGCTTCCGCTCGGGGACCGGGAAGGGCGCGTCGGCCTCGCAGAAGTCCGTGCACGCCATCGTCGTGTCCAGGTGCACGCCCTCGTACCGCTCGGCGAGGTCCAGGAAGGCCCCGTACTCGGGCATGCCCATGTGGGCGACGATCAGCCGCAGCCGCGGATGCCGGGCGAGCAGCCGTGCGACGGGTGCGGGGCCGGTGTGGCGGCCGGGGACCGGGCCCGAGCCGCAGTGCGTGACGACGGGGACGCCGGACTCGGCGAGCAGCCCCCAGACGGAGTCGAGCAGCGGGTCGTTGGGATCGAAGGCCCCGACCTGGATGTGGCACTTGAAGACCCGCGCGCCCGCCTCCACCGCCTGCCGGGTGTATGCCGCGGCCTCCGGCTCGGGGTAGAAGGTCGCCGTGTGCAGGCACTCCGGCGTCCGGGCGGCGAAGCCGGCGGCCCAGGAGTTCAGCCAGGCGGCCATCGCCGGCTTGTGCGGGTAGAGCATCGAGGTGAAGGCGCGCACCCCGAACGCCCGCAGCGTGGCCACGCGCCCGTCCTCGTCGGTCCGGTACGCGATGGGCCACGGCCGGCCCGTGAGCGGCCCGGCGGAGTCGAAGTACGCCCAGACCTTGGCCAGCACGCGGTCCGGCATGAAATGCGTGTGCGCGTCCACGATCCCGGGCAGGCCGAGCCCCTGCCAGAGCTCGCGCACCCGTATGCCGTCGTCCGGCGGCGCCACGTCCGTCACCTCTGCCACTGTGCCTCCTCCATGGCGGTGAACCTCACACGAACCGCGGCCCGCGGACCCTGCGGCCCTTGTCAACGGCATCGCGCATCCATAGCATCGCCAGTGTTACAGCAATACTGTCATGCTCGTTGCGAAGCCGGAGGCCCCCGATGACCGAGGCGGGAACGCGACCAGGGGAACCGGCCCCCGCCACCGGGCCGCTCGCCGGTGTGCGCGTGGTGGAGCTGGCCGGGATCGGCCCGGCCCCCTTCGCCGCCATGCTCCTCGCGGACCTCGGCGCCGACGTCGTCCGTGTCGACCGGCCCGGCGGCTCCCCGCTCGGCATCGACCCGGCGGGCGACGTCACCAACCGCAACAAGCGCTCCGTGGTCATCGACCTCAAGAGCGCCGAGGGCGCCGGGCTCGTGCTGGACCTCGCCGCACGCGCGGACATCCTGCTGGAGGGCAACCGCCCCGGCGTCACCGAGCGCCTCGGCGTCGGGCCGGCCGACTGCCACGCCCGCAACCCCCGTCTGGTCTACGGCCGGATGACCGGCTGGGGCCAGGACGGGCCGCTCGCCCCGCGCGCCGGTCACGACATCGACTACATCGCCGTCGCCGGGGCCCTCGGCATGATCGGCCCGGGAGACGGGCCGCCCGCGATCCCGGCCAATCTGCTCGGCGACTACGCCGGCGGCTCCCTCTACCTGGTGACCGGCGTCCTCGCCGCCCTGCACCACGCCCGCGCCACCGGCACCGGCCAGGTCGTCGACGCGGCCATCGTCGACGGCGTCGCCCACCTCGGCGCGATGATCCGAGGCATGGCCGCCGCGGGCGGCTGGCAGGACCGGCGCGGCGCCAACCTCCTGGACGGCGGCTGCCCCTACTACGCGGTGTACGAGACCGCGGACGGCGGCTGGATGGCCGTCGGCGCCCTGGAACCCGCCTTCTACGCGGAGTTCGCCCGGCTGCTCGGCCTCCCCGGCGACGCGCCGGACCGGGGCGACCTCGGGCGCTGGGACGAACTGCGCGCCCTGATCGCCGCGTGCTTCAAGTCCCGTACCCGCAAGGAGTGGACCGAGGTCTTCGAGGGCAGCGACGCCTGCACGGCGCCGGTGCTGTCCCTGGCCGAGGCCGCGGCCCACCCCCACCTGGCCGCCCGCGCCACCTTCACCGACACCGGCGGCATCACCCAGCCCGCTCCGGCACCGCGCTTCTCCACCACTCCCGGCACGCTCCGCCGGCCGCCCGCCCTCCCCGGGGCGCACACCGCGGAGGTCGCCCGGGACTGGGACGTGCCCGCGCTCGCCCCCCGGGCCACGGCGCCCACCCCCACCCCCGTCGAGCAGACCGGGAACCGGCTCCCGTAGCCGGGCCACCGGCGGAAGGCAGGCAGAAGCATGCAGCGCGACCTCTTCGCGGCCGAGCACGAGGCGTTCCGGGAGACCGTCAGGACCTTCCTCGCCAAGGAGGTGCTGCCGCACCACGAGCGCTGGGAGAAGGCCGGGATCGTCGACCGGGAGGCCTGGCTGGCCGCCGGCCGCCAGGGCCTGCTGGGCCCCGCCGTGCCCGAGGAGTACGGCGGCGGGGGCGCCGGGGACTTCCGCTACGCGGCCGTCCTGGCCGAGGAGTTCGCCCGCGCCGGGGCGCACGGGCTCGCGCTCGGCCTGCACAACGACATCATCGGCCCGTACCTGACGGGACTGGCCACCGAGGAGCAGAAGCGCCGCTGGCTGCCGGGCTTCTGCAGCGGCGAGATCATCACGGCCATCGCCATGACCGAGCCCGGCGCGGGCTCGGATCTCCAGGGCATCCGCACCACCGCCACCGACGCGGGCGACCACTGGCTCCTCAACGGCTCCAAGACCTTCATCTCCAACGGGATCCTCGCCGACCTCGTCGTGGTCGTCGCCCGGACCACCCCCGAGGGCGGCGCGCGCGGCCTGAGCCTGCTCGTGGTCGAGCGCGGCATGCCCGGCTTCGAACGCGGCCGCAACCTCGACAAGATCGGCCAGAAGGCCCAGGACACCGCCGAGCTCTTCTTCAACGACGTACGGGTGCCCAAGGAGAACCTGCTCGGCACCGAGAACCAGGCCTTCTTCCACCTCATGGCCAACCTCGCCCAGGAGCGGCTCACGATCGCCGTCGCCGCGGCGGCGGCCGCTGAGCACCTGCTGGACCTCACCACCACCTACGTCAAGGAGCGCGAGGCCTTCGGGCGCCCGCTCGCCCGGCTCCAGCACATAAGGTTCGAGATCGCCGAGATGGCCACCGAGTGCGCCGTCACGCGCACCTTCGTCGACCGCTGCGTCACCGAGCACGCGGCGGGCCGGCTCGACGCGGTGCACGCGTCGATGGCCAAATGGTGGGCGACAGAGCTGCAGAAGCGGGTCACCGACCGGTGCCTGCAACTGCACGGCGGCTACGGCTACATGACCGAGTTCCCGATCGCGAAGGCCTTCGCCGACGGACGCATCCAGACTATCTACGGCGGTACCACCGAGATCATGAAGGAGATCATCGGCCGTTCACTGCTCGGCTGATCCCGTCCCGCCCGTCACCCGCAGCCACACCCTCATCGAAAGGCACACGACGTTGAGCACCGACGCCTACGTCTACGAGGCCATCCGCACCCCGCGCGGGCGCGGCAAGGCCAACGGCTCCCTGCACGGCACCAAGCCCGTCGACCTGGTCACCGGGCTCATCGACGAGCTGCGCCGCCGTCTGCCCGGCCTCGACCCGGCCGCGATCGACGACATCGTGCTCGGCGTCGTGACCCCGATCGGCGACCAGGGCTCCGACATCGCCAAGACCGCCGCCATCGCCGCCGGACTGCCCGAGACCGTGGCCGGCGTCCAGGAGAACCGCTTCTGCGCCTCCGGCCTCGAGGCCGTCAACATGGCCGCCGCCAAGGTCCGTTCCGGCTGGGAGGACCTGGTGCTCGCGGGCGGCGTCGAGTCGATGTCCCGAGTTCCCATGGGCTCCGACGGCGGCGCCTGGGCGATGGACCCGATGACCAGCTACACCACCGGCTTCGTCCCCCAGGGCGTCGGCGCCGACCTCATCGCCACCATCGAGGGCTTCACCCGCCACGACGTGGACTCCTACGCCGCCGAGTCGCAGGCCCGCGCCGTCGAGGCCTGGAAGGAGGGCCGCTTCGACCGCTCCGTCGTCCCCGTCCTCGACCGCAACGGCCTGGTCGTCCTCGACCGCGACGAGCACATCCGCCCCGGCACCACCGCCGAGAGCCTGGCCGGGCTCAAGCCGTCCTTCGCCACGATCGGCGAGGCGGGCGGCTTCGACGCCGTCGCCCTGCAGAAGTACCACTGGGTCGAGAAGATCGACCACGTCCACCACGCGGGCAACTCCTCCGGCATCGTGGACGGCGCCGCCCTGGTGGCCATCGGCAGCCGCGAGACCGGCGAGCGCTTCGGCCTGACCCCGCGCGCCCGCATCGTCTCCGCCGCGGTGTCCGGCTCCGACCCCACCATCATGCTCACCGGCCCCGCCCCCGCCTGCCGCAAGGCGCTCGCCAAGGCCGGGCTGACCATCGACGACATCGACCTCGTCGAGATCAACGAGGCCTTCGCCGCCGTCGTGCTGCGCTTCATGCGCGACATGGGCCTGAGCCACGACAAGGTCAACGTCAACGGCGGCGCCATCGCGCTCGGCCACCCCCTCGGCGCCACCGGCGCCATGATCCTGGGCACCCTGATCGACGAACTGGAGCGCCGCGACCAGCGGTACGGACTCGCCACGCTGTGCGTCGGCGGCGGCATGGGCATCGCCACCGTCGTCGAGCGCCTCTGACCGGCCTCGCTGTCAGTCCCCGTCCCGATCATCCCGCAACGGAGCCGACCGAACATGACCGTTCTTCCGACGAACACCACCATCCGCTGGGAACAGGGCGAGACCGGGGTCGTCACCCTCGTCCTCGACGACCCCAACCAGTCCGCCAACACCATGAACCAGGCCTTCAGGGACTCCCTGCGGGCCGTCGCCGACCGCCTCGAGGCCGAGCGCGAATCCGTCCGCGGCGTCATCGTCACCTCCGCCAAGAAGACCTTCTTCGCCGGCGGCGACCTCAAGGACATGATCAAGGCCGGGCCCGAGGACGCCCCGCAGATCTTCGAGGCCGGCATGGCGATCAAGCGCGACCTGCGCCGCATCGAGACCCTCGGCAAGCCCGTCGTCGCCGCCATCAACGGCGCCGCGCTGGGCGGCGGTTACGAGATCGCCCTGGCCTGCCACCACCGGGTCGCGCTCGACGCGCCCGGCTCCAGGATCGGCCTGCCCGAGGCGACGCTCGGCCTGCTGCCGGGCGGTGGGGGAGTGGTCCGCACCGTGCGGCTGCTCGGCATCACCGACGCGCTCCTCAAGGTGCTCCTCCAGGGCACGCAGTACGACCCGAAGCGGGCGCTGGAGAACGGTCTGGTCCACGAAGTGGCCGCCGACCGCGACGAGATGCTCGCCAAGGCGCGTGCCTTCATCGACGCGCACCCCGAGTCCGCGCAGCCCTGGGACACCAAGGGCCACCGCATCCCCGGCGGCACCCCCAGCACCCCCGCCTTCGCCGCGAACCTGCCGGCGTTCCCCGCCAACCTGAAGAAGCAGCTCGCCGGCGCCCCCTACCCGGCGCAGCGCAACATCCTGGCCACCGCCGTGGAGAGCGCCCAGGTGGACATCGACACCGCGTTCACCATCGAGGCCCGCTACTTCACCGAGTTGGTGACCGGCCCGATCGCGAAGAACATGATCCAGGCGTTCTTCTTCGACATGCAGGCCGTCAACTCCGGTGCCAGCCGCCCGAAGGACATTCCCGCGCGCACCGTCACCAAGGTCGCCGTCCTCGGCGCCGGCATGATGGGCGCCGGCATCGCCTACTCCTGCGCCAGGGCCGGCATCGACGTCGTCCTCAAGGACGTCACCGCCGAGGCGGCCGAGCGCGGCAAGGCGTACTCCGCCGGTCTCCTCGACAAGGCCCTGGCCAGGGGCCGTACGACGCAGGAGAAGCGGGACGCGCTGCTCGCCCGGATCCACCCCACCGCCGACCCTCAGGACCTGGCGGGCTGCGACGCCGTCATCGAGGCGGTCTTCGAGGACCCGGCACTGAAGCACAAGGTGTTCCAGGAGATCGAGGGCATCGTCGCCCCCGACGCGCTGCTGTGCTCCAACACCTCCACCCTCCCCATCACCGTGCTCGCCGAGGGCGTCCAGCGCCGCGAGGACTTCATCGGCCTGCACTTCTTCTCGCCGGTCGACAAGATGCCGCTGGTCGAGATCATCAAGGGCGCCCGCACCGGCGACGAGGCGCTGGCCCGCGCCTTCGACCTGGTCCGCCAGATCCGCAAGACGCCGATCGTCGTCAACGACTCGCGCGGCTTCTTCACCTCGCGCGTCATCGGGCACTTCATCAACGAGGGCGTCGCCATGGTCGGCGAGGGCATCGACCCCGCCACCGTCGAGCAGGCCGCAGCCCAGGCCGGCTACCCGGCCAAGGTGCTCTCCCTGATGGACGAGCTGACCCTCACCCTGCCCCGCAAGATCCGCAACGAGTCGCGGCGCGCGGTGGAGGAGGCCGGCGGCACCTGGCAGCCGCACCCCGCCGACACCGTCATCGACCGCATGGTCGAGGAGTTCGGCCGCCCCGGCCGCAGCGGCGGCGCCGGCTTCTACGACTACGCCGACGGCAGGCGGGCGGGCCTGTGGCCCGGACTGCGCGAGCACTTCACCAGGCCCGAGGCGGCGGCCGTCCCGTTCGAGGACCTCAAGGAGCGCATGCTCTTCGCCGAGGCCCTGGACTCCGTCCGCTGTCTGGAGGAGAACGTCCTGACCTCTGTCGCCGACGCCAACATCGGCTCCATCCTCGGCATCGGCTTCCCCGCCTGGACCGGCGGCGTCCTGCAGTACATCAACGGCTACCCCGGCGGCCCGGCCGGCTTCCTCGCCCGCGCCGAGGAGCTGAGGGCCGCGTACGGCGAGCGCTTCGCGGCGCCGGAGCTGCTCGTGCGGAAGGCCGAACGCGGCGAGACCTTCAGCGACGGCTGACCCGTACGCCCACCACGCCGCGGTCCCCGGGCACCCGGGGGCCGCGGCGTCGTCGTGCCGCCTCAGTCCTCCCCGCGTGCCCGGTCGCCGAGCCCGGCGGCGGTGGCCCGCAGCTCCTCGGCGAGCGACCGCTGGAATGCGGTGACCAGGGCCTGGACGACCATCGGCTGGAGGTCGTCGGTGAGCCTGCGCATCCGCGCGCGCTCCTCGGGCGCGGGGCGCCCGGCCACGTACGGCTGCCACACCTCCTGCTGGAACAGCCGGTGCAGCTCGTGGGCGACCGCGCGGGCGTGCTTGAGCACGATCTCCCGGGTGGCGAGCAGCGTCTCCAGCGGGATCGGCACGTCCAGCAGACGTACGCCCAGGTGCAGCAGCGCCGGGTTCACCAGGAGGACGCCGGGCTCGGCCGTGGGATGCAGGACGCCCATGGCGGCGAGCCGGTCCAGGTCGTGGCCGCTCAGCGGACGACCCGCCCGCTGCTCCAGCCTGTCGCGGGCCACCTCCTCCGCGGCGTCCGGCATCCATGTCGCCACCAGCGCCCGGTGCAGCGCGAGGTCCTCGGGCGTGATGTCGGCGGGCAGCTGGTCGAGGTAGCGGCCGATCGCGGCCAGCGTCAGCCCCTGCCGCTGCAACTCCTCGATCAGGGCCAGCCGTGCGAGGTGGTCCGGCCCGTACAGCCCGACCCGCCGGGTCCCCAGTTCCGGCGGCGGCAGCAGCCCCTTGGCGCTGTAGAAGCGGATGGTGCGGACCGTCGTTCCGGACCGTGCCGCGAGCTCGTCCACCGTCAGGCGCGGCTCGTCGGCCGCCGGCGCGGTCTGCCGGGCGGGGGACTGCGTCATGCGCCGGATCTCGCTCTCTGCCTCGCCGCGCTGGTCATGCCACCAGTATGACCGGTCACGGTCCGCAGCCGGAGCGGACGGCGGACAAGATCGGCCACCGCACCCGTCGACGGCCCGGTGGGCGCTCCGGCCGAGGGCGGTGATCCGGACGGGCCGCGGACGCCCGGGCGGCGCGCCCCGTGCCCGCAACAGGCGGGTACCGGGGGGAGGTTCCGCCGATGTCACGAACCGGCCGGGCGGCGCGAGTCCGGGCCCGAGCCCAGGGCGTCCGCGAAGTGGTCCTCCAGCCCCGTCACCTTGATGACCCGCAGCAGCGGGGGCGGCAGGGAGACGAGCCGCAGGGCCGTGCCGGCGGCCGTCGTCCTGCGGAGGGCGACGATCAGTGCCGACAGCCCCGAGGAGTCGCACACGCAGACGCCCGACAGGTCCAGGACCACGTCGGGGGGCGGGCCGCCCTCGGCCAGTACGTCCGTCACGGCGTCCAGCAGGTCCGGCGCGGTCTCGTGGTCGAGGTCGCCGGTGACATGGAGGACCACCGTGCCGGTGCCGGGGCGGTCGACGCTCAGGTGCAGGGGCGGAAGGTGCGGCTGCGTCATGCGGTGTTCGCCGGTCGCTCCGGACCGGTCGCCTCCTGTGTTCGTCGGATCGCCGTGACGCCCGACGCGAGCAGCGCGAGCGCCCTGGGGAAGTCGCGCAGCGTCGTGGCCATCAGCTCCAGGCTCACGGTCAGCGCCGCCGCGGGAACGCCGCGGGCGGTGAGGATCCGCGCGGTCCAGACAAGGAAGTCGGTGAAGAGATCCGCGTCGTCGACGTACAGGGCGGCCGACAGGTGGTCGGCGATGTGGCCCAGGTCCTCGGCGGTGTGGTCCAGTTGGCGCTGCGTGTACGAACGGCTCGCCGGGACGACGCCGGGAAGCGCCGCCATGGTCTCGGCGACGAGCCGCGATCTCGCCCTCCCCACCAGGGTGTACTCGTCGTCCGCGGGACGGGTCGCCCACTCGTGCGGCTGCCGAACCACGGGCGGCCAGCTCCGGGACAGCCGATCGGCCGCGGCCGAGGCGTCCGCCGCCCAGGCGTCCGCGCCCAGTTGCAGCGCGTACCGGCCGTCGGGGCCGAAGCCCCGGCCGCCGGCGAGCACCGCCACGCCCGCCGCCTGGCACGCGGTGATCGTGGCGTGCGCCCTGGGCAGCCGTACGGTGAGCGACGAGCTCAGCGCCACGGCGTCGGGCCCGGTCGCGTGCAGATGCGCCACCAGATGCTGCGCCGGGACGTGGGCGCCGAGGAAGTCGACGTGCCAGCCGCGCAGCCGCAGGGTCTCCGCGACCAGCCGCGCGGGCATCGTGTGCCACTCGCCGTCCACGCAGGCGACCACCACGCGCCCCACCGGCGGCGAGGAACGCCGGTCGGCCGGGGCGCCGGTGAGCGCGGCGATGGCACGTTCGCTGATCGCGGTCGCCGCGTGCTCCTGCCCCACGGTGATCCGGCCCGCCGCCCACTCCCCGCCGATCCGCCGCTGCGCGGGCGCGATGACCTCCTGCAGTATGCGTTCCGGAGGGACGCCGTCGCGCACGGCGGCATCGACCAGGGCCACGGCCGCGTACTCGTCGCCGCTCGCGATGGCGGTGAACAGGGCGTCCGCGCGCTCCTCCGCCGAACCGGCCGGTGACGGGCGGGTGCTCAGGGTGCTCATCCGGTGAACCTGCCCCGTCCCTGGCCGTCCACCGCACTCAGATGGGTGCCGCGGGGGGCGGCCACGCCGACCAGCGCGATGTCGTCGTGGGGGCGGTCGCCGAGCCATTCGGTGGTGCGCATCTCCACGTGCTCGACGAGCGCCTCCACCGGCATGCCGACACAGCCGGCCATCGTCAGCTTCAGGCGTTCGGAGCCGAAGAACTCACGGCCCGACACCCCGCCGCGGGCCTCGGTGACGCCGTCCGAGTAGAGCAGGCAGCTCTCGCCGGGCTGCAGCACCGTGGTGAAGGTGGTGGCCCGCACGACGGGGACCGCCCCGATCAGCGTGCCGGACGTCTCGGCCTCCTCCACCTCGCCGGAGGCCCGCAGGATGAGCGGCGCCGGATGACCGCCCGCGGTGAGCCGCAGCCGCACCTGGCCGTGGCCCATCGGGGTGACGCCGGCCAGCACCATGGTGGCGAAGCGGGCGTGGGAGGTGTTGAGCAGCGCGTGGTTGAGCAGCGTCAGCAGCCGCACGTGGTCGGTCTCGACCAGGCGCAGCGCACTGAGGGTGTTGCGGATCTTGCCGGTGAGGACGGCGGCCTCCAGACCCTTGCCGCACACGTCACCCAGCACCACGGTGCTCTCCCCGTCGGAGTCCCGCGCCGGGTAGGCGTCGTAGAAGTCCCCGCCGATGCGCAGCGTCTCGCGGGCCGGCCGGTAGGAGCCCGCGACCTCCGTGCCCCCGATGGGCTCGAGGCGCGGCGGCAGCAGGTCCTCCTGGAGCAGGGCGGCGCTGCGCGCCTGTTCGGTGTAGAGGACGGAGGCCGAGATGGCGGCGCCGGCCCGGGCGGCGAAGACCCGGGCGAAGGTCTCCTCCTCCACGGTGAAGGGGTCTCCGTCGCGCCGCATCAGGATGAGCGCCCCCGCCGGGACCCCGTTGCCCGGCAGCGGCGTCACCAGCAGCGACACCGGTGCGCCGAAGTCCTCGGGGACCACCCACTGCGGGGCCTGCGCGGGGTCGATCCAGCGGGACGGCACGGGAGGGAATCCGGACAGTGCCTCCACCAGCCCGGGCACCTCGGCCGGGTCGGCGGACAGGGCGCACTCCTCCACACCCGGGCGTCCGGCGACGGCACGGGTCAGCCGCAGCCGGCGCCGGTCGGGCGGGGTGACGACCACCGCGGCGTCCGCGAGCCGCGACGCGGCCAGTTCTGCCGCGGCGGCCACGCACTTGCGCAGGTTGAGCGAGGAGAGCAGCCGGGCGGAGGCCTCGGCGAGGAACTCCGTACGGCCGTGCGCCAGCCGCAGTTCGCGGTCCGCGCTGCGGGCGTCCGTCACGTCGGTGAGGTACCAGGCGTGGTGCCCGCCCGGCAGATCCGCGCGGCGTGCCGTCACCTGACGGCATCCGACGCCGCCGTGCGCGGTGGGCTCGCCGGCGGCGTCCGCCGCCGACAGCCATCCGGGGGCGGCGTCGGCGAGCCGGAGGCCCGCGGCCAACTCCGGTGCCCAGGAGGTGATGACGGCGTTCACCGCCCTGATCACCCCCGCGCGGTCGCACACCACCACGGCGGTCTCGGTCAGCGACTCGACCAGCGCGCGCAGCACCCGCTGCCCGATCCGGGTGGAGGTGCCCGAGCCCTGCGTTCGAGCGACCGGTGAGCGTGGAGGCGGGAGAGACGTCACAATGCGGTAGGAGCGAGGCCGAGGCCCTGTGGGACCGCGTGGCCCGCTCCGGTCACCCTCTCGTACCTGGACGACGGCTGGCGGGGAAACAGTTGCTGTGCGGCAAGAGTCTTCCCCATCTCCGGTCAGCGGGCAAGCCACCCCCCGCGGTTCAACGCCAGTCCAGGCACACCGCCAGCGCGTCGTCCGCGGCCTCCGGCAGTACGCGGTGGCCCGGGAGTTCGCCCAGGACCGCCCGCGGCACGTCAGCGGCCGGAAGCAGCCGGGTGGTCAGCATCGCGCGGGCCAGCGCCCGTTCACCGTACGACTCACCGGTCGGTGAGGCGGTCTCGTACACCCCGTCACTGACCACGAGGAGCCGGTCGCCGGATGCCACCTCGAACCGCTGGGGCACGTACGGGGTGTCCTCGAACATGCCCAGCGGCAGCTGCGCCTCGAAGCCGATCGCCTCCACCGTCGATCCGCGCAGCCGGTACACGCGCGGCGACCCGGCGTCGACCACCTCGACCGCGCCGGTCGCCAGATCGAAGCGCATCAGCAGCACCGATACGTACTGCTCGCCCCGGTACCGGGCGAAGACGGCCTGGTCGGCGAGGGCCGCCTGGTCGGCGAGGGGGATGCCGGCCCGCCGGGCGTTGCGCAGCGCGTTGACGGTGAGGCTCGTGAGCAGGGCGGCCTCGATGCCCTGGCCCATGCCGTTGGTGACGGTCAGTGTGAGATCCCGCTCGGAGGCCGACCAGTCGAAATTGTCGCCGTGGATGTCGTACGCGGGCTCCAGTTGGGCACCGAGCGCGTACTCGTCGCGGGCGCACGCGCGCCCGGGCAGCAACTCCCACTGCATCTCCGCGGCGAGGGTGAGCCGGTCCCGGCGGCGGGCACGCAGGAAGCGGTCGGTGTCGCGGTCGGCCACCAGGATGTGGTGGCCCAGGATCTCCGCGATCTCCGCGAAGTCCCGGACCTCCTCCGGTGACGGCTCACCGGGCAGCGTGACACTCAGCACACCGATCCGGTCGCCGCGCACGCTCACCGGCAGGTGCAGCCGCACGCGGTCACCGGCCGTCGCCTCGGCGAAGGGCTGCTGGGCGCCGAAGGCCCGGCCCTCGGGGGTTCCCGCGACGGGCACGGCCGCGTCGGCGGGCTCCGGCGCGGAGACCGGCTGGAGCACGGCGAGGCCGTAGTCGGCGAGCAGGAGCTCCACGGAGACGGCCGCGCAGTGGGTGCGCAGGACGTCGGTGAGGGCGGCGGGGAGGTCATGGGGCGCCGATCCGCGCAGGGCGCGTTCGGCGGCGAGCGGGGCGTTGGGGTTCACCGGGTCGGGACGGTCCTTCTTTGGGCGAGGGGCTGGGTCGGTTAGCGTGGTGGTGCGCCGTCCGGCGCACCCTGTCCTGTATTCCTCTACCCGCTCGCCGGTGTGACCCCGCGGGCGGCGCGCCGCGAGGAGGTCGCCTTGCCCGCCACCGCCGGATCCCAGCGGGACGCAGCCGTGGCCGCGGCGGCGTCCGTGGTCGAGGCACTGGAGGTGCTGTGGGGCCGCGGCCGCGACGCGGGTGACCCGCCCGTACCGCCCTCGCAGTTGCGCCTGCTGTTCGCGCTGGAGGGCAACGAGGGGATCAACCTGCGGACCCTGTGCGACGCGCTGGGCGCCGCCCCGCCGGCGGTGAGCAGGCTGTGCGACCGCCTGCAGGCGGTGGGGTACCTGACCAGGGACACCAGCCCGACCTCGCGCCGGGAGGTGTGCCTGTGGCTCACACCGCGCGGCGCCGCCTTCCTGGCCGAGCTGCGGGAGCGCAGGGAGCGGGAGCTGGCGACGGTCGTGGCCGCGATGCCCGAACGGGCCCGGCGCGCACTGCTGGAGGGGCTGACCGCGTTCCGCTCCGCCGCGGAGGCGACAGGGCTCGGTGCCGTGCGGCCGCTCCCCGGCGGCCGTACCCACAGCGCCTAGTCGCCCCGGACCCCCTCGGCCTCCGCCGGGGCCCGTTCGCTTCCGGGCCCTCCTCCATGCAATTGTTGCGTTCGAACACTGTTGCCGAACGGCAATGGTCGAGGATGATCGGCACTGTCGCAAAGGGCACCCGGCCAGGGTGCCGTTCGCGTACGATCCCATCGCCCCGCCTGGGGCACCGCAGGGGTGGGGAGACGATGTGGAAGGCAACACCCTGACGCCGCCCGAGGGCGTGATCCCCAGACAGGGCGACGACAGACGCAGACGGCTCGACGTCCTCCTCGTCGAGGACGACGCGGGGGACGCGCTTCTCGTCGAGGAACTCGTCGCCGACAGCGGGGTGCCCGTCGAGCTGCGCTGGGTGCGCACGCTGGCCGAGGCCGGTACCGAACTGGCCGCCCGCCCGGCCGACTGCGTCCTGCTCGACCTGCACCTGCCCGACGGCCAGGGCCTCGACGCCCTCGGCCGGGCGCTGTCGCTCACCGACCGGGCGGCCGTCGTCGTGCTGACCGGTCTGGCCGAGGAGCGGACGGGCCTCGCCGCGCTCTCCGCCGGCGCCCAGGACTACCTGGTCAAGGGCCGCGTCGAGGGCGAACTCCTCGGCCGTGCGCTGCGCTACGCCGTCGAACGCAAGCAGGCCGAACGAGCCGCCGTCGCCCTGCGGGCCAGCCAGATGCGCGCGCAGGAGAACGCCCGTCTGGAGCGCGGCCTGCTCCCGCTGCCCATGCTGCGCACCAAGGACGTCACGGTCACCCCCCGGTACCGCCCGGGGCGGGCCGACTCGCTGCTCGGCGGCGACTTCTACGACGTCGTGGAGACCGCCGAGGGTGTCGTCCACACCCTCATCGGCGACGTCTCGGGGCACGGGCCCGACGAGGCCGCGCTCGGCGTCGGACTGCGCATCGCCTGGCGCACCCTCGTCCTCACCGGGGTCGAGGGCGCGCGGCAGCTCGCCCTGCTGGAACAGGTGCTGGTGGCCGAGCGGGCCGCCCCCGAGATCTTCGCGACCGCCACCATCCTCACCCTCGCCCCCGACCGCCGTACGGCCCGGGTCTGGCGGGCCGGGCACCACGGTCTGCTCAGCCTGGCCCCCGACGGCACCGTCGAGTACACCGAGCCGCCCGGCGGCCCCGCCCTCGGCGTGGTGCCCGGCGTGGGGCAGTGGCCGGAGGGCCGGCTGGAGGTGCGCCCCGGCCAGTCCCTGATGCTCTTCACCGACGGGCTCTTCGAGGGCCGCACCGACCGGGGACGGCTCGGCGAGGACGGCCTCCTCGCGCTGGCCAGGCAGCACGCGACGCTGCCCGCGTCGGAGTTCGTCGACACGCTGATCGCCCGCGCCGAGGCCCTCGCCGCCGACCACGGCGGCCTGGACGACGACGTGGCCGTGGTCCACCTCACCTGGGGCGCCTCCTCATGACCGCCGCCCGCGCGCGGCTGACCGTCCAGGGCTGGATCGTCCTGGTACCGGCCGCCCTCGGGGTGTCCAGCGCCTGCACAGCCGGGACACCTACGGTGGCACCGGTATCGGACTCGCGCTGTGCAAGAAGATCGTCGAGTACCACGGCGGCCGGATCCGGCTCGATCCCGGGCAACCCGAGGGCACCCGCATCCGCTTCAGCCTGCCGGCAGCCGCCGAGCGGGATCCCGCCCCGGAGGAAGGGTCCGCGTGAACCTGCAAGAGTCGGAACCGATCATCGTCCTGCTCGTCGAGGACGACCCCGGCGACGAACTGATGACCCGTGAGGCGTTCCAGGAGAACAAGGTCCGCAACGTCCTGCACGTCGTACGGGACGGCGAGGAGGCCCTGGACTTCCTCAACCGGCGCGGCGCCCACGCCGGCGCGCCGCGCCCCGGGCTGATCCTGCTCGACCTCAACCTGCCGCGGTTCGACGGCCGTCAGGTGCTCGCCGAGATCAAGGCCGACCCCGACCTGTGCACCATCCCGGTCGTCGTCCTCACCACCTCCGAGGCCGAGGAGGACATCCTGCGCAGCTACACGCTGCACGCCAACGCGTATGTGACCAAGCCCGTGGACTTCGAGCGCTTCATCGAGGTGGTCCGGCAGATCGACGACTTCTTCGTCACGGTGGTCAAGCTCCCGGGGCGCTGAGCCGCGCCCGGCGCCCGGCGCGTTCCGGAGGTCACACCCTCCGCCAGCGTGCCATCGCCCAGGAGAACACCCCGAAGAGCGCCAGGCCCGCCGCGATCACCGCCAGCAGCCAGGGTCCGGCCGGGGTTTCGCGGAACGTGCGCAGCGTGTCGTCGAGCCCCTTCGCGCGGTCCGGGTCGAAGCGCACCGCCGCGACGACGGCGAAGCAGCCGGCGGCGGCGAAGACCACGCCCCGGCTGGCCCCTCCGGCCACCCCGAGGAACTCGACCGCCTTGCGGACCCGCGGCGACATCGCGCCGGTCCGCAGATGCTTGCGGAAGCGGCGCAGCAGCGCCCGGACCGCGATCCACACCCCGGCTCCCACCAGGGCGAGCCCGGCCGCCCCCACCAGCCAGCGGCCCATGGGCCACTCCAGGGCGCGGGCGGTGACGTCCTTGGAGGTCCTGTCGCTCGACCCGCCCGCAGAGTGGCCGTTCACCGCGAAGGTCACCACCGAGCCCGTCACGAAGGCGTAGAACACGGCGCGGGCCCCCGACGCCAGCCGCTTGCCGGCCTTGTCCCCGTCCGCACCCGCCGCGCCGAACAGGGCCTCGGACAGACGCCACAGCGTCATGCCGGCGAAGCCCACGGCGAGGGCCCAGACAAGGAACCCGCCGAAGGGCTGCTCCGCCAACCGGGCCACGGCGCCGCCCCGGTCGGCCTGTTCGCCGGACCCGTCGAAGGCGACGCGCAGCGCCAGCACCCCGAGCAGCACGTAGATGACGCCTCGTGCCGTCAGCCCCGCCCGTGCCCCGGCCCGGATCGCCTTCCGCCCCCGTGTTCCGGGCCGTACCGCACCCGCACCCAACGTCGTGTCCACACCGGCCTCCCTGCCCCGACTGCTTCCGGTCCACCGGGTGCCCCGTCCCGGGCAGCGAAAACACCGGGCCGCGGCACGGCGACGCGGCGGCGTGGAGCGTCCGGCCGGGGGTATCCGCGTGGTGCGAACACACTTCCGGCCAGGGGCCGGACGAGGTTGGGGTTGAGGTGGAGATGGAGATCTCGAGCATCATCAGTGCCATCGTGATCGGTCTGATCATCGGTGTGCTGGGGCGCCTGGTGGCGCCCGGCAGGCAGCCGATCGGGCTGCTGTGGACGATCGTCGTCGGCATCGTGGCGGCCTTCATCGGCAGCGCCATCGCCCAGGGAGTGGGCGTCGCGGACACCGACGGCGTCGACTGGATCGAGTGGCTGATACAGATCGGTCTCGCGGCCGTCGGGGTCACCCTGCTGTCCCGGAGCAGGGTGCGGCGGTGAACACCGCGGTCCGGCCGCCCCCGGGTGGGGGCGGCCGGACCGCGCCGCCGAGGCCGAACGCGCGGCCGGGACCGTATCCGGGACGGCGACCGACGTCGTGGCCGAGCCTGTGCCGGTCACGGTCGTGGTCGCCGTTCTCGCCTACCCCCGACCGCCGCACCCGCCGTGGCTCCCGCCGTGACCGTGGCTCCGCAGGGCCCGGGACGTCGCCATCGGCTCGTCGACCTGATCAGATGTCGCATATCGACAGGTAAGCCGCATTATGCGTTTTTGAGGACGCGTCACATAGGGCCGAAGAACGGGAGGACGCCATGTCCAGCGAGGACGAATCCGGCCGGACCGGGCCGGGCGGCGGACGTGACGAGACCGAGGAGGAGCGCGCCGACCGGAAGTGGGGCGAACTCATCCAGGAGGTACGGGTCGCCCAGACGGGCGTGCAGATCCTCTTCGGCTTCCTGCTGACAGTCGTCTTCACGCCGCACTTCCAGCGGCTCGGGTCGACCGACCGCACCATCTACATCGTTACCGTCGTCCTCGGCGCCTGCGCGACCGGGGCGCTGATCGGCCCGGTCTCCTTCCACCGGATCGTCTCCGGCCGCCGCATCAAACCGCAGGCCGTGCGCTGGGCCTCCCGGCTCACCTTCATCGGTCTCGTGCTGCTGCTGGCGACGATGACCGCGGCGCTCCTCCTCGTGCTCCGGGTCGCCACGCACGACGCCTATGTGCCCTGGCTCGTCGCCGCGGTCCTGTTCTGGTACCTGGTCTGCTGGTACGGGCTGCCGTTCTGGGCGAGGTACCGCCACACCGGGAGCCTGTGACCCGCACTCGGGGCATACGACGCCGCGGCCACGAAGCCGGACGCCTCGTGGTCGCGGCGTCACCACCGTGCGGGCCTCAGACGCGGAGGACGCGGTCGACCAGGTCGCGGTAGCCCTGCAGGGCCACCCGCAGCTTCTCGGTGTCGCCCCCACCGTGCTTCCCCTGCTCGCCGCCCTGCCAGTCCGAGCGCAGTTCGCGGCGCCGGCTGCGCAGTTCCTCGATCAACCGGTCGGTGGCCTCGCCGAGGACCTCGTCGGCCTCCTCGACGGAGTGCCGCGGCTCGTCGACGAAGCCGCCGACCGCGTGCTGCAGCCGCTGTTGCAGCTTGTCCGCCGCGCCGTTCACGGCGGGCGGGGCGCCGGGGGCGGGTACCGGCCCGTCCTGCGCCCGGCGCGCGGGCCGCCCGGACGTCCCGGACCGTGCGGAGCGCTCGGCCAGGTCGGGCCGCTCGCGCTGCTCCGACCGTTCCGTGCGCGCGGCGGGGGCCGGCGTCCCGGTTCCCCGGGCCCCCTCGGCCTTCTCGATCCCCTCGGGCCGTGCTGTTCGCTCGCACGGCTCAGGGGCGTCGGCGGTTCCGGGCCGCGACCAGCCGGTGGGCCGGCCCGCGGCGGGCGGTTCGCCCTTCTTCCCGGACGCCTCGGGCTCCGGTGCGGCGGACTTCCGTTCGGCGGAGGCCGCGCGGACGTCGCGTCCGGTGTCGGTCTCGTCGGTTTCGTCGGTTTCGCGGTGCTCGTGAGTGGGATTCATCGGCTGCTCCGGGACGGCATGTGGAGGCGGTGGGAGCCGCGTCGGCCGGAGCCCGTGCCACCGGCGCCGTCCTCGCGCGAGGTGTTCCGGGGCTCCTCGTCCACCGCGATGAGGTCGTCGAACAGCGCGCGGGCGTTCAGCAGCCGCTCGCGCAGATCCTCGGTGTCCGCCGGGGTGCGGTCACCGTCGTGCCCGGGGTGCGCGACTTCGTGCAGGTCGCGGTAGGCCTGGAGATGCCGGGGCCGGTGGACCGACAGGGCGTCGATCTGCTCGCCCGACTTCCGCTCGGGGAATCCCCGGTCGTGCGCCAGCCGGTCCAGCAGCCGCGACGCGTCCTGCACCGCCTGCGCGGGGGAGTCGACGAACCGCTCCTGCAGGGCGCCCCATTCGACGCGGTACTCCTCGGCCTGCCGCGCGCTCAGCGGCTCCGGGGCCAGACCGCCGTGCCGGTCGACGCGCTCCTGCAACTCCCGGTCCGCCGCCTCCGTGTCGCCGTCGTACCGGGCGACCGTGCGTTCGTACTCCGGACCGAAACGGCGCCTGAGCTGTCCCGTGCCGCCGCCGCGTCGCGTCATGGCGACGGCGGCGAGGGCGATCAGGACAACGATGACGACCGCCCCGGTGATGATGCCCGTGGTCATGGTGTGCCTCCTGGGGGACCGTCGTCCGGCCCCGACATTCGAACTGACCTTGGTGCGGGTATGTGTCGTGTCAACGTGCGTCTGTCCGCGATCCGTTCGGCCACACGTATGGGACCGGGTGGTGACGGTGCGTCAGCGCGGCAGGTGCACGTGGATGACCTTGCCGCCCGCCCGGAGCAGCGTCACCCGGATGTCCCGGGCGAGCCGGCGCACCAGGCGCAGGCCGTAGCCACCGGGCAGGAAGCGGTCGGAGGGCTGCGGTGCGACGGGCAGTCGGTCGCTGTGGTCCTGCACCGAGACGTGAATCGCGTCCGGGACCGCCACGACGTCGAGCGCCGCCAGCCCGCCGCCGTAGCGGAAGGCGTTGGTGACCAGTTCGGAGACGACCAGCAGGCAGTCCTCGACCCGCTCCGGATCGACGTTCCCGAGCCGGGCGCGGGCGAAGTCACGCGCCTCACCGATGGTGGTGGGCTGCGGCCGCTCCGCAGCGGCGTGCCGGATGAGTCCTCCGCCGTCTGCCTCTAGGTCAATGCTGTACACGCACGATCACCCCGTCGGCATCATCGGTCCCTCTCTGTCTGCCCGGATCGGCCGGTCCTACGCTGTCCCCGGCGGGAATCACCGGTCTCCGGAAGCGGGGAGGAATGCATCGCGACGGGCGGGGTACCCGAGGGGCAACGTACGGGAACATGACGTAGAGGTGCGAGGAGGAGCTGTGATCACCCACGTGAGCGGGACGAGCGCCGGGGTCGAGAGCCCCGAGGTCGACGGACTGCCGCTGATCACCGACCCGAGCAGTGTCGCGCCGGCGGATGCGCGCGCACTGTCGAAGCTCTTCCTCGGGCGCCTGACGGTGCTCGAGGAGGGCACCCACGGATACCAGTACGCCCGCAACACCCTCATCGAGATGAACATGTCCCTCGTACGCTTCGCGGCCAGGCGCTTCCGCGAGCGCAGCGACGAGATGGAGGACATCGTCCAGGTCGGGACGATCGGGCTGATCAAGGCGATCGACCGGTTCGACATCTCGCGCGAGGTCGAGTTCACGACCTTCGCGGTGCCGTACATCGTCGGCGAGATCAAGCGGTTCTTCCGCGACACCACCTGGGCCGTGCACGTGCCGCGCCGCCTGCAGGAGCGCCGCGTGGAGCTCGCCCGCGCCCGCGACGAGCTGTCCTCCCGGCTCGGCCGCGCCCCGAAGGTGAGCGAACTCGCCGCGCTCATGGACCTGTCCGAGTCCGAGGTCGTCGAGGCTCAGGTGGCCTCCAACGGCTACACCGCCTCCTCCCTCGACGCCGCCATGAACAGCGACGACGGGGACGACGGCGAGACGGTGCTCGCCGACTTCATCGGCGCGGTCGACCCCGCCTTGGAACTCGTCGAGGACCTCGGCTCGCTCGCACCGCTCGTGGTCGCCCTCGACGAGCGCGACCGGCGGCTGCTCCACCTGCGCTACGTCGAGGAGCTGACGCAGGCCCAGATCGGCGAGATCATGGGCTGCACGCAGATGCACGTGTCCCGGCTGCTCTCGCGGACCCTGGCCCGGCTGCGGTCCGGGATGCTCCAGGACGGCTGCACCGGCTGACCCTCCCCGTCCCCCCTCGCGCCCGCGCCCGCGACTGTCGGGCGCGGGCGCGTGCGTGCACGGCCTACGATGCGCGGATGACCCATCACGATCACGCGCCGCCGGATCGCCGCTTCCGTCCTCTGGTCCGGATGACGGCCCGCGACCCGCACGAGCCGCACCGGGTCGCCACGCCGCTGGAGCTGCTGTTCGACCTCTGTTTCGTGGTGGCGGTGGCCCAGGCCGGCGTCCGGCTGGTGCACGCGGTCGCCGAGGGCAGTCCCGGGCACGGGGTCATCGGCTATTGCCTCGTGTTCTTCGCGATCTGGCTGGCGTGGATGAACTTCACGTGGTTCGCCTCGGCCTTCGACACCGACGACGTGCCGTACCGCATCGCCACCTTCGTCCAGATCACCGGCGTCCTGGTACTGGCGGCCGGGGTTCCCCGCGCCTTCGACGCCGACGACTTCACGATCGCCGTGGCCGGCTACATCATCATGCGCATCGCGCTCGCCTTCCAGTGGCTGCGCGCGGCGCGCAACGCGGCCGGTTCGGCGCGGTCCACGGCGCTGCGCTATGCGGCCGGCCTGGTGGCCGTCCAGATGGGATGGATCCTCCTGCTGCTCCTGCCCGGTGGAGTGTGGGACTGGGGCTTCCTGATCCTGGCCGCCGCGGAACTGGCGGTGCCGGCCTGCGCCGAGCGGGCGCAGCGCACCACCTGGCACCCGCACCACATCGCCGAGCGCTACGGCCTCTTCACCATCATCGTGCTCGGTGAGTCGGTGGCCGCCGCGACGGTGGCCGTGCAGTCCGCCGTCGACGAGTTCTCCGTTCTGGGCGAGCTGCTGCCGGTTGCCGCCGGTGGACTGCTCATCGTCTTCTCCGCCTACTGGATCTACTTCGCCATCCCCATCCACGAACACCTCACCAGCACCCCGCGGGCGTTCCTGTGGGGCTACGGGCACTACTTCGTCTTCGGCTCGGCCGCGGCCATCGGCGCGGGGATCGAGGTGGTGGTCGAGCAGGTCGTGCACAAGGCGCACATCTCGCAGACGGCCGCGGCGGCCGCCGTGACGCTGCCCGCCGCGCTGTTCCTGCTGATGGTCTGGCTCATTCATTCCTGGCGGGCCAAGCGCGGTATCGCCGAGCACGCGGTGCTGCCGGTCTGCGCGCTGCTGGTGCTGGCGAGCACCTTCTGCGGCGGCTGGGCGGTGCCGGTGGCCGGGGTGGCCATGGCGGCGGCGGTCGCCGTGGGGGAGGTGCTGCACTCCCGCCGCTGGACGACCGGCTGAGGACGGTGCGGACGGGGCGCCCCTGATGCCGTCAGGGGTACGAGACCCTTGACGAGCGGGCCGGCGGGTACGGCGATCAGGGCGCGCAGGGCGAGCTGTACCGCCGGCAGGGCGATCAGTCCGAGGGGTCTGCGGCGGGCGGCACTGACTTCGAGTCTCATAAGAACTCCCGTGTCATCCTCACGACTTGATTGAGGCCGTGAGTCAAGACGTGGAAGAAGTCGCGACCAAGGCTCCCGGCGGAAGGTGCTTCTGGCGAGTCGACAGCTCGCCGCCGCCGTGGGCGCGCCCGGGCGGAAGGGCCGACTCCACCGGTCCCACCGATGATCTTCACGGGTTACACTCCGCGGGTGTCCGAACTCCGCACACTGGCCGTGGGATTCCGGCAGGCGATCCTCGACTGCCCCGATCCCGGCCTCGTCTCCCTGGAGCGTTTCCCCTACGGTTCCTGCGGCGACGCCTCGATCCTCCTCGGCCAGTACCTGTACGAGAACGGGCTGGGCGTGTGGACCTATGTGAGCGCGTGGGAGAACCGCGCGTCCCACGCCTGGATCGAGAAGAACGGCCTGCGGGTCGACATCACCGCCGACCAGTTCGAGGGCGTCGACGCTCCCGTGATCATCGCCTCGGGAGGCGGATGGCACGACCGGTTCACGGTCGACCCCAACGCCTCCCACGGCGCCCTCATCGATGTCCGCGAGGACTTCGTCCGCCACGAACTGCGCGGCGCCTACCGCAGGCTGACCGCCTTCATCCGGCGACACCGTCCCGGGCGGGAAGGGACGCCACCAGGCGGCGCATGACGGCGGGCTCCAACGCCGGGTTCGCCGCCGCCTCATGGGCCAGTTCCCCGTCGTCGAGCAGTTCCGCCAGCCGGGCCGGCGGGAGGTTCCGGTGACGCGCCATCACCGCCCGGACGCCGGGATCCGGGTCGCCGCTGAGCCGGTCCACCGTCTCCGCGGCGGACCGCGGGTCGCGGGCGGCCAGGGCGCGGACCGCGGGGTCCTCGTGGCCGGCGAAGCGGGCCAGCCCGGCGGTGGGGAAGTGCGGCCGGGTCAGGAGATGGCCGCGCTCGGGGCCGGTGTACTCCAGGAAACCACGCAACAGCACGTCCGCGGGTGCCTCCGGATGGTTCTGCGCGAGCAGGACGCGCACGCCCAGGTCGTCGTCGGCGGCCAGCCGCTCCACCAGGTCGGGCGGCAGGAAGCGGTCCCGGGCGGCCCTGCGACGCCACAGCGGGTGGCCGGACAGGGCGTCCCGCCGCACCTCGGCAGGGTCCCGGGGCAGCAGCGGCTGCGGCCACGGGACGAACGGGTCGTCCATCGGGACCTCGTGGTCGATGGCCTCGCGCTCGGCGTCGGTCAGCGAGCGGTCCATGGACGCCGCGAGCCGCACCCGCGGATCGGGGTCCTCGGCGAACGCCCGCAGCTCGTCGGGGTCGAGGTCGCAGCGGCTCGCGATCCCCTCCCGCACGCCCGGGTCCGGATCGGCTCCCAGCGCCCGGCGCTGCTGCGGTGCCAGCCGGGGGTGGTGGGCAATGCGGTGACGGACCTCGGTGTCCGGATCGGCGGCCAGCAGCGCCACGACGTCGGCGGGGAGGGTGCCGTTGCTCGCGATGGTGGCCCGTTCGTCCTCGGAGGCCGGTGCGGTCAGCACGCTCTCGATGACGTTCCGGCTGAGGGCGCCGTACAGGAGCATGCCGGTGCGGGCGTGACAGCGATGCTCCGGCAGCTCCCGCTCCACGCACGCGGGGTCCTCGTGGCGCAGATGGCGGCGGGCCGCCTCCCGGACCTCGTCGTCGGGATCGGCCAGGAGCGCGTCCCGGAGGTCGTCCGGCACGCCCCGCCAGTGGATTCCCATGCGCCGCACCTTGGGATCCGGATGGCTGTGCGCCGAGCGCATGAGTTCGACGGAGACCTGGCGGTGGAGCCCTTCGCGGAGGATGTCGTCCTCGTATGTGCGGATCATGTGGACGACCGCCCAGTCCGGCAGCGGCGCGGGTGGCACATACCGCGGCATGGCGGGCCCGTCGGCCAGCTGGGCCCGCACGGACCACTCCGGGTCGTCCAGCAGCCGCACCCTCTGGACGGGGTCGACGTGCGGATTTCCGGCGAACCCGCCCCGCACCGACTTGTCCGGGTGGGCGATCACGGCCTCCGTCACGGCGACGGGCAGTGCCCGATGCCGGCACAGTGCCACGCGCGCCACCCTCGGCCCGTGGGCCAGCAGGCGCAGCAGTACGTCGTCCGGGGCCGCGGGATTGAGCGCCAGCCCGGCGAACCTGCGCTCCACGAGGCCCGCGGTCTTCCAGATCCAGTGTGATGTGATCATGCGTGGGGGAGCCTTCAGCGTGGGTCGGGTACCGTTTCCGCACACCCCGCAGGGGTACACGGGATCGAAGGGAAGGAGGCAGGCATGGACCTGGGTGACTGGTCGACGACGGCTCTCGTCATCGCCGCCGTGGCCGTCGTGGTCATGCTCGTGGTGGCTGTGGTGCTCGTGGTGAAGATGGCGCGGGTCCGCGCCCTGCTGCGCAGCGCCGACGTGCCGCGCTCGGGCAAGCTGGCCTTCTGGGCGGCGGTGATCTACCTGGTCTGCCCGGTCGATCTGCTGCCCGACCCGATCCTCATCGACGACATCGGCGTGCTGCTGCTGGCCCTGAGGTCGCTCAAGAGCGCCGCCGACGGGCAGTTGACCGTCGGCCGCGACCGCTCCGGGAACGCCTCCAAGAGCCCGGTGGCCTGAGCGGGGGCGGGTCTCTCAGCCCGTCCGTTCCGCGTTCCCCGGATGCGCCTCGGGCTGGGCGACCGGAAGGCACACGTGGAAGCGTGTGTCACCGGGAACCGACTCCACCCGGATGTCGCCGTGGTGCTTGTTGACCACGATGCGGTACGAGATGTCCAGGCCGAGCCCGGTGCCCTCGCCGACCGGCTTCGTGGTGAAGAACGGCTCGAAGATCCGCGGCCGGATCTCCGGGGAGATGCCGGGCCCGGTGTCGCCGATCTCGACCACCAGCCGGTCCGTGCCGTCCCACGAGGTGTGGATGGTCAGCGTGCCGGAACCCTTCATGGCGTCCAGGGCGTTGACGATGAGGTTGGTCCACACCTGGTTGAGCTCGGCGCCGTAGGCCTGGATCTGCGGCAGGGTGCGGTCGTACTCCCTGACCACCTTCACCGCGCCGGGGATCTTCGCCTGGAGCATGGCCAGCGTCGCGTCGATCAGCGCGTGCACGTCCACCGTCTGCTGCGGGGCGCGGTCGAGCTGCGAGTACTGCTTCGCGGCCCCCACCAGCCCGGAGATCCGGGTGACGGCGTCGTCGATCTCGCCCATCAGCAACTCGGTGTCGAGGGTGTACGAGAGCCAGCGCACCGCCGCCTCCAGCCGGTCCTCGCCGACCGTGTCGACCACCGTGCCGAGCCATTCGGCGTCCACACCGCCGGCGACCAGCGTCGGGGCCAGCTCCCAGGAGCCGTTGACCCCATGGTCGTCGAGCCAGTCCGTCAGCTCGTCCTCGGCGTCGGAGGCGTCCATCGCGGACAGCTCGGGCGCCGACGCCATGCGCTTGATCGCCGCGTCCTGCAGCTCGACCAGTTCGTGCAGCTGACGGGTGTCGAGCCGGCCGTCCGCGATCATCGCCAGCTTGTGCCGCATACCGGCCACCCGGTCGCGCAGTGCCGAAGTGGCCCGGACCGCGGCCGCCGCCGGGTTGTTGAGCTCATGGGTGAGCCCTGCGGACAGCGAGCCCAGGGCCAGCAGCCGCTCGCGCTCGGCGACGATGGTGGTCTGCTTGCGGTAGCCGAAGAACAGCCCCTCCAGCAGGTGCACCGCCATCGGGAACCACCGGTGCATCGCCCCGGCGAACTCGTCGGCCGGGATCACGAAGAACTCGCAGTCGGTGACCGCCCCCAGCGAGTTGGGGTATGTCTGGTCGACGCGGTCCCCGAGGTAGGCCTGGGTGGCTCCGGCGTACACGCCGCGCATGTCCGTCCGGTTGACCTCGACCTGGTCGCCGTGCACCCGGCGTGCGAGCGACACCGTGCCGTGCAGCAGAATGTAGAAGCAGGTCGCCGGCTCGCCCTCCGAGTAGACCGGTGCGCCGGCCGCGACCCGCTCCACCCGGCCCTGCTCGCTCAGCCAGTCCAGTTCCTTCTCGCCGAGCGACTCGAACAGGAACAGGGTCCTCAACTGCTCCGGCCCGAGCCGGTCCGTCGTCGTCACTGCGCCTCCAGATAGCGGTGTACCAGGGATACGGCCATCGCGCCCTCGCCGACGGCGGAGGCCACCCGTTTGACCGAGTCCGCCCGCACGTCGCCCGCGGCGAAGACGCCCGGCACGCTCGCCTCCAGGTGGTACGGATCTCGGGGGAGCGGCCAGCCCGCCGGTCGCCGGCCGCCGGCGATCAGGTCCGGGCCAGTGATCACGAAGCCGCGCCGGTCGCGCTCGACCACGCCCTGCAGCCAGTCCGTACGGGGCTCCGCGCCGATGAAGATGAACAGGAACGAGGCGTCCACGGTGGTCACCGTGCCGGTCTTGGAGTCCCGCAGCAGCAGCTGCTCCAGGTGGTCGCCGCCCTTGCCGCCGACGACCTCGGTGCACGCCCGGACCTCGATGTTGTCGATGGCCGCGATCTGGTCGATCAGGTACTGCGACATCGAGCGGCCCAGGTCCGCGCCGCGGATCAGCAGGTGCACCCTGCGGGCGTTGCGGGAGAAGTAGACGGCCGCCTGCCCGGCCGAGTTGGCCCCGCCGACGATGTACACCTCCTGGCCCGCGCAGTTCATGGCCTCGGTCATCGCCGAGCCGTAGAAGACCCCGGCGCCGGTGAACTCCGCCAGGCCCGGTGCGTCGAGCCGGCGGTAGGACACGCCCGTCGCCAGCACCACCGTGTGCGCCGCGATGGAGGTGCCGTCCCCGAAGGAGAGCACCCGTCCGGTGCCCACCGCCTCCAGGGCCACCACCTCCCGGGTGCTGAGGATCTCCGCCCCGAACTTGGTCGCCTGGCGACGGGCCCGGTCGGTCAGCTGAGCGCCGGAGACGCCGTCCGGGAAGCCGAGGTAGTTCTCGATGCGGCTGCTCTGCCCCGCCTGGCCGCCGGTCGCCCGGCGCTCCACCAGCACCGTCCGCAGGCCCTCGGACGCGCCGTACACCGCCGCGCCCAGCCCCGCGGGGCCGCCCCCGATCACCACCAGGTCGTAGAAGTCGGACGCCGGGACGGTGCTCAGCCCCACGTGCGCGGCGAGCTCGGCCTCGGTGGGCCGTACCAGCGTCGTCCCGTCGTCGGTCACCACCAGCGGCACGTCGGCCGGCGTCAGCCCGGCCGCGGCCAGCAGCTGCTCGGCCTCGGGTTCCTCCGCGGGCAGCCAGCGGTAGGGGACGAGGTTGCGGGTGAGGAAGTCGCGCACCTTGAAGGACGGCGCGGACCAGCGGTGGCCGACCACGCGGGTCTCGGACGCTGTCGGGTCCGGCGTGGCGACCCACGCGTCCAGCAGGGTGTCGATCACCGGGTAGAGGTTCTCCTCCGGCGGGCTCCACGGCTTCAGCAGGTAGTGGTCGAGGTCGACGATGTTGATCGCGTCGATGGCCGCGCCCGTGTCGGCGTACGCCGTGAGCAGCACCCGCCGGGCGAGCGGGAAGAGGTCCATCGCCGCCTCGAGGAACTCCACCCCGTTCATCTTCGGCATGCGGTAGTCGGCGAGCATCACCGCGAGCTGTTCACCGCGGAGTTTGATCTCCCGCAGTGCGCTGAGGGCCTCGTCCCCCGAGGTCGCGCGCACCACGCGGTACCGGTCCCCGTACCTGCGGCGAATGTCCCGGGCCACGGCACGGGAGACTGCGGGATCGTCGTCGACGGTCAGGATCGTCGGATTCGCCATGTGACCATCATTGCTCCCCATCGGCCGTCGTGCGCAGTAAACCGAACAGTCGTGCTCCCGGGTCACGGAACGTGCCCGGAAGCGCACCGTCGGCCGAGGAGGAGCCGGCGCGGGGCGCCCGGTCAGGCGTCCTTGATCGAGACGTTCGCCTTGGTGTCGTAGAAGGAGAGGTGGCCCTTGATCTCCGGCACCGAGGGGAGCGGCTCCTCGTACACCCAGGCCACGTCGGTGTGGTCGCCGTACGACCAGTAGGAGGCGACGCCCTTGAACGGGCAGGTGGTGTTCGTGTCGCTGGTCCGGAAGAGCGTCAGATCGACGTCCTCCTGCGGGATGTAGTAGCGCACCGGCAAACCGGTCTCGTGGACCAGCACCGGGCGCCGGGTCTCGGCCACGACCGTGCCGTCGATCGTGACGGTGACGTGCTGTGTTCCGGGCACCGCGTCGACGCGGTGGCCGCGGCTGCTGTCCGTGGGGGGCATCGCTTTCCCTTCCTCGGGTCCGTCCGCTTCCGGTGCAACGGCATCGGCGCCGCCGCACATTCCCCGGGTGCCCCGGCGTCCCCCGCATGCACGCATCTGCGTGACTCCGGCGGCGGTCCCCCGTTGGCCCTTCAAGATCACAGCGAAGGAGGACCGCCCTATGAGCACCCGGCGTCACCAGAAGGGCCGCAGGCACCGCACGGTCAATCGCACACCGAGGCCCGTCACCCCCGTCCACGCCGCCCCGGCCACCGTGCCGGTTCCCGCCCCGGCCGGCGCCCCCGCCCCGGCTCCGCCCCCGGGGCCCTCCACCACCGCCAACGTCCCGGCTCCCGCCGAGCCGCGCCCCGAGGAGACCGGACTGGCCCGCACGGCGCTCAAGACCCTCCAGCAGCTCCGCGCCGCCGGAACCGACGGGACGACCATCGACGCCCTGAGCGCCAGCGTCGGATACCAGCCCGCGACCATCGCGCGGCACATCGACAGCCTCGCCGCCCACCACCTGGTCCACCAGCGCGAGGGCCGCTGGTACGCCGTGACGACCTCATGACCGCGGGCGTGGCGGTCAGCCGCCTGTGTGCTGCCTGCAGACCGGCAGGTCACGGTCGTCCCAGGAGTCGACGACGGTGAAGCCCAGGCGCCGGTAGAGCCCGATCGCCGTCGTCCGCCACGTCCACACCGACAGCCGCACCGTCCCGGTGCCGGCCCCGGCCGCCTGTGCGAGGGCCGCGCGGACCAGCGCGGCGGCGACACCGCGGCCGCGGCCGGCGGGGTCGGCCCAGAGCCGCTCGATCTCCGACCGCCCCTCGTGCGGCGCGGTGAGCACCAGGCAGCCGACGGCGGCCGCGCCCCCGGTACGGGCCACCAGGACGGTGTGCCCGGCGAACGCGGCACGCGGGTCGAGGACTTCGGCCCGGTACGGCTCGGGGAGGTCCGCCACGCCGGACACGGCGGCACCCTTCTCGGCCTCGGTCCGCAGGTGGTGGCCGCGAGCAGCCGGCTCAGGCCCTCCGGGGAGGGGACGTCGCCGCCGGGGCCCGTTTCGACGGCGAGACCGGGACGGTCGGGCACGGTCACCGCAGGAGTCTCGCACCCCGCGGCCGTTCCCGGTCAGCAGGTGCGGAAGACATGGCCGGGTTCCCCGGCCGGCGCCACGTCGCGGTCGCGGAGGACGACCGAGAGCCGCGCGCCCCAACGGCGGCAGGTGGCCGCGAAGTCGGCGGCGTCGTAGGACACGACGAGGACGCGGTCGTCGTAGGCGGAGGCGTAGCGGCCGCACTCGTCGTACTGGCCGCACTCCTCCGCGAGGGCGAAGTCGAAGCCGATGACGGCGTGGCGGGGGAGGAGTTCGGCGGTGTTCTTCTGGGCGACGGCCAGGCCCGCCGCATGGGCGCGCTCGGTCAGCAGCCGGGCGAACGCGGCGTTGCCGGCGGGGGTGAGCAGCCCGCCGGAGCGCTCGAAGGAGTCGAGGTTGTCCGGCTCGACCGCGTCGAATCCCCGCCGCGCGCAGTCGTCGAACCACGCGCCGACGATCTTCGCGAGCGCGGCCCGCGCGCCGGCGGTGGAGGTGTCCAGCAGTGCCTCGTCCCACTCCTCGTCCATGACGAGGCCGCCGTCCTCCCCGTGGAGCAGCAGGCCGGGATGCTGCTCACGCCACCAGCGCAGTTCGCCCGGCTGGGCCTGGAAGGCGTTGACGTAGCAGACGGAGTACGCGCCCGGGGCGGGCCGGTCGGCGCGGTCGCGCGATACCACGCGGACACCTGGGGGCGGCGGGTAGCCGCCGCCGATCTGGTAGTCGAAGGGCGCCCCGGCCTTCGGGGGCGTCACGCGCGGGCCGCTCGTGGCGCCGTCGCCCGCCCCGCAGCCCGTGACCAGCGCCAGGGCCGCCATGGCGGCCAGGGCCGCGCGCGACGGCGCGGGCAGGTCGGTGAGGGGCACACGTGCTCCTGAGGGGCGGGGCCGGACGGGCGGACACCATCCTCCCGTCCGGCCGCGCGTCGCCCATCGCCGGGTCCGTGTCGCGGATCGGCCCGCGATCACATGAAGCCGCCGCCCGTCCAGTGGGCGCCCGTCAGCCACACGAGGGCGATGAGCGTGTCGATGGCGCCCAGGACGACGGCGATCAGGGGCAGTACCGGCTTGGCGCCCCGGAAGGTGCGGCCCATCGCCAGCCAGCCGCACACGACGGCGGCCGGGCCGAGGATGATGCCGAGAACGAAGAATCCGGCGACCGCGCAGATCAGCCCGACGATGCCCAGGGTGTCGGGGCTCGCGCCGGTACGCGTACGGCTGGTGTGGGGCATGGTTCCTTCCTCCGTGGGTCGGCGCGCGCTCCGCGGCGCGGTGCGCGCGGTTCTCAAGGGATCCGGATACCCCCGTCCCGCCACCTCACCACCCGTCAGTCCGTCGGGCGGGCGCGGGTGGTGAACCCGGGCAGGAAGAGGGTGAGCCAGCGCGTCCGTACGGTCTTGTCCTGGTCGGCGGGCGCGGTACCGAGCAGCAGGAAGAAATCGTCGACCGTCACGTCGGGATGCAGGTCGCCGTCGGCCGTGGCGGCGGCGATGAGCCGGCTCATCGCCTCCCCGCCACGCTCCTCGTAGGGGCGGGCCCGGTCGGCCGCGCCGAGGTCCTGGGCGGCCGCCTTCACGGCACGGTCGTCGGCGGCCGCCTCGACGATGCGGTGGACGAGGGCGGTGATCTCCTCCAGCGCCCCGGCGCCCTCGGCCACCCGGGCGGCGGCGGCCTCGACATCGGCGGCCATGCGCTCGGTGTGCTCGGCGATGACGGCGCCGACGAGGTCGGTCTTGGTGGGGAAGTGGCGGTAGAGGGTGCCCACGGCCACACCGGCGGCCTCGGCGATGGTGTCCATGGGCGCGTCAGGCCCGAGGAGGGTGATCTGTTCGCGTGCCGCGGCCAGGATCCGCGCCCGGTTGCGGACGGCGTCGGCGCGCAGGGGTCGGGCGTGGGTCATCGGCTCCTCCTGCCGGTCGCATCAAATGTGAATGATAATTCACCATCTATCGTGAGCGATGGTTCACATTTCGCACGGAGGGGGCCCGCCGGGCTTGCGGGAACATGAACCCATGTTCATGATGGGTGAACATGAGCCATGGTTCATCTTCGCTGTGGCCCGCTTCCCGCACCCTCACGAAGGATCACCCCATGTCATCCAAGGTCGCCCTGGTCACCGGCGCCTCCTCCGGCATCGGCGAGGCCGCCGCGCTCCGGCTGCGCGCCCTCGGCTTCACCGTCTACGGCGCGGCCCGCCGCGTCGACCGCATGGCCGCCCTCGCCGAGCAGGGCGTACACGTCCTGGCGATGGACGTCACCGACGAGGCGTCCCTGCGGGCCGGCGTCGAACGGGTCGTCGCCGGGTCCGGAACCGTCGACGTCCTGGTCAACAACGCCGGCTACGGCTCCTACGGCGCGGTCGAGGACGTGCCGCTCGATGAGGCCCGCCGCCAGTTCGAGGTGAACGTCTTCGGCGCGGCCCGGCTGACCCAGCTCGTCCTGCCCCACATGCGCGCCCGGCGCAGCGGCCGCGTCATCAACATCAGCTCCATGGGCGGCAAGATCTACACCCCCTTCGGCGCCTGGTACCACGCCACCAAGTTCGCGCTGGAGGGCTTCAGCGACAGCCTGCGCATGGAGCTCAAGCCGTTCGGCATCGACGTCGTCGTGATCGAACCGGGCGGCATCCGCACCGAGTGGAGCGGCATCGCCGCAGACAAGCTCCGCGCGGTCTCCGCACGGGGGCCGTACGCCGAGCAGGCCACCGCGATGGCGGGCATGCTGGCCTCGGAGTCCACCGCCCGGCGCAGTTCGCCGCCCTCGGTCATCGCCGACGCCATCGCCAGGGCCGCCACGGCCCGCCGCCCCCGGACGCGCTACGCCACGGGATTCGCCGCCAAGCCGATGATCGCCGCCCGGCGGGTCCTCCCCGACCGCGCCTTCGACGCCCTGATCCGGCGCGCGAGCGGGGTCACCGCATGACGGGGCCGCCCGGTCCTCGGCGGACCGGGCGGCCGGGGGCGGGGTGCCGCGCCGGAGTCAGCCGGTGAACAACTGCTTTAGTTTCAGGCCGAGTTCGTACACACCGTAGGCGAACGGGGCGCCGACCCACAGCCAGGCGACGACCATCAGCGGCGTCCGTCCGTGCCCGGTGGAGGCTGCGGCGGTGGGCGCGGGGGACGGGGCGGTCATCGGACGGCTCCTTCCGACTCGGGTCCGGTGGTGGCCATCGGCTCCGCGGACGGCCCGTCATGGTGGCGCGGATGGACCGGCCGTACGAGCTCGTTGGCGATGAAGCCGATGACCAGCAGCACCATCATGATGATGAACGACGTGGTGTACAGGTCAGGTCCCGTCCGCCCCGCCGACTTCTCGTGGTCGGCGATCGCGTTCACGATCAGCGGCCCGAGCACGCCGGCGGTGGACCAGGCGGTCAGCAGCCGTCCGTGGATGGCGCCCACCTCGTGGGTCCCGAAGAGGTCCTTGAGGTAGGCCGGGACGGTGGCGAAACCGCCGCCGTAGAAGGACAGGATGACGGCCGCGGCGACGATGAACAGCGGCTTGGAGTCGTCGCCCGCCAGCGCGATGAGGAGGTAGAGCAGCGCCCCCGCCCCCAGGTAGAGGCGGTAGATGTTCTTCCGCCCGACCAGGTCGGAGGTGGAGGACCAGGTGATGCGGCCCAGCATGTTGCCGAGCGACAGCAGGCCGACGAAGCCGGCGGCTGCCGTGGCCGAGACCGGGGTCGAGGTGTTCGCGAAGAAGTCGGTGATCATCGGCGCCGCCTTCTCCAGGATGCCGATGCCCGCCGTCACGTTCATGCAGAGGACCACCCACAGGCACCAGAACTGCGGCGTGCGAAGCGCGTTGCGCGCCGACACCTGGCCGGTGGTGACCAGCGGGCGGGCGGTGTCGGCGGCCGCGTTCCATCCGGCGGGTCGCCAGTCGTCCGCGGGGACCCGGACCAATAGCACTCCGAAGGTCATGAAGACCGCGTAGGCCAGGCCCATCACCAGGAAGGTCTGCGCGATGCCGGAGGAGCCGGCGCCGAAGGAGGACAGCATCTCGGTGGACCAGGGCGACGCGATGAGCGCACCGCCGCCGAAGCCCATGATGGCGATGCCGGTGGCGAGCCCCGGCCGGTCGGGGAACCACTTGATCAGAGTGGAGACGGGCGAGATGTAGCCGATGCCGAGGCCTATGCCGCCGACGAGGCCGTACCCGACGACGATCAGCCAGTACTGGCGCGTCGCGGCGCCGAGGGCCGAGATCAGGAAGCCGGAGGAGAAGCAGAGCGCCGACACGCACATGGCCCACCGCGGCCCGTGGCGCTCGACGAGCGTGCCGCCGAACGCCGCCGACAGTCCGAGCATGACGATCGCCAGCTGGAACGGGAGCGCCGACTGGGTGCCGCTCAGGCCCAGCGAGGACTCCAGCGGCGGCTTGAACACGCTCCAGGCGTACGCCTGGCCGATGGCGAGGTGGACGGACAGCGCGGCCGGCGGTACCAGCCAGCGGCTCCAGCCCGGCGGTGCGACGGTGCGGGCACGGGTGAGGACGTCGGGTACGCCCATTGACGCCATGGCGAGTACCTCCCTGAGGGGACATGACCCCGGGGACCGTACAACTTTCATCCATCTCTGGGTAGGGCGCGGGCCGATGAACTTGCCCGAGGGCTGGGCGAGTTCGCCCCTCCCCGGACGGTGCGGCGCGTCATCCCGTCGTCCCTCGGCCGGGTACCGGCGCGCGACCGGCATCGGCGGCGGCCTGGAGGGGCGGCGGCTGGAGCGACCTGAACATCGTCGAGGGCAGGCGGCAGAGCGCCGCCGACGCTCCGTCGGTGCCCTCCATCCCCTCGGGCAACACCGCCGCCACCGTCCACGTCATCGCCGGGCGCGCGGCGCACCTCCTCCGCCGGTAGCGGCGCCCGCCCGCGCCCGGGCCCCACGACGCAGTTCGGGACGGCCCCGTCCGGGGCCGTCCTGAACGCGTGCGTGCGGGTGCGGTCACTGGTTGATGGTGTAACTGTCCCCGTAGACCTTCCACTTCAGCGGAGGGTTGAGGTCGAAGTTGCCGTTGTTGAGGAAGACGCGCTGCTCGGTGTCGACCCGGCTGGTGTCGCTGTGCGCCTCCTCGGTCTTCATGGCTGCCTTGCGGGCGTCGAGGAAGGCGTTGATGTACGCCTTCTCGTCGCCGCCCTGCGCGGGGCTCTTGGCCTTGGACAGGGCGGTCCTGCGGATGCCGCCGAAGCTGACCTTGTCGTCGCCGGGGCCGTGCATCACGATCGCGTCGTAGTAGGCGAACTGGCCGAGCGCGCGCAGTCCGTCGGCCTTGGCCTGCTTGACCGAGGGGTCGAAGTAGACGCGGTCGCGCTCGTCGTTCTGCGCCTGCTGGAACGCCTGGTCGGCGGCCGCGCTGCGCCAGGCGTTCTCGAAACCGGAGCCGAGCCCGCTGTGCGAGTCGGTGCCGTTGACCCGGCGCAGCGCGGGGAGGTAGCGGGCGAGCGGGTTGTCGGGCTTGCGGTCGGTGTAGAGCTCGACGAGGTCGAGCATGTCGCCGGTGCCGGAGCAGAAGCCGATGATGCCGGCCGTGTAGCCGCGGCCGTCGCCGATGTCCTCGATGTACTTGTACTGGGCCTTCCAGTCCAGTGAGGAGTTCTCGGCGCTGGACACCAGCTGCATGGCGATGTCCTTCTTGTGGGGGTCGTCGAGCCCGGCGCCGGACGTCGCCGCGGCGGGCCGCCCCGGCGCGGCCGAGGCCGGCGAGCCGACCCCGGCGGCCAGGGCGCCGGCGGTCAGCGCGGCGGCCGCGTACAGGGCGAGACGCCGGCGGGGGAGGGCGCGTGCATGACGGTGTGGGGGGATCTGCACGGGGGACTCCGTGGGTCAGAAGTTAGGAAACCTTCCTAACAGCGCCACATTGAAGCACCGCCCCAGGCGAACGCCAAGGGGTTCGAACAAAAACGCCGCGTGTCATCTGTCCCCAAAACCAGGGGAGTTGGCGAACACCCCGGGGCGCGGTGGCGCGGCGGCGGGAGCCGCACGCCTCCCGCATGCGCGGCCCGCCGCCTGGATGCAGGCTGGACGGGAAGAGGCGAGGAGGTGATTCCCGTGCCGGACGGGTCCCCTCCCCGGCCGCCCGACCCCGGCGACGGGCCGAGGGCGGGCGAAGGCCTGCTGGCACCGGCGCTGTTCGCGATGATGGACGGCGTGCGGGCGCACGCAGGCGGGATCTACCTCCTCGCCCCCGGCGAGCCGGTGCTGGAGATGGCCGTGATGGCCGGGCTGCCACGTGCTTTCGCCGCGCCGTGGGAGCGGGTGGGGCTGGGTGCCCCGATCCCCGTGGCGGAGGCGCTGCGCGAGCGCCGGCTGGTCTGGGTCGGCGGCGAGGAGGAGATGGCCCGCCGGTATCCGCGGATCGCGCTCGTCCTGCCGTATCCGTTCACCCTCGCCGCGCTGCCGGTCGCGACCGCCGGCACGGCGTACGGCTCGGTGTTCGTCACGTGGCCGGGCGCCCATCCGCCGGAGCTGGCCGACTGGGAACGCGAGCGCCTGGTCGCCGCCTGCGACCGGCTGGCCCGGGGGCTGGAGGAGGCGGCCGAGGCGGGCCGGCCGGTCCGGCGCGAGCCACAGGTCGTCATGGGGGCCCCGGTGACCGGGGTGTCCTCGGCGGTCGAGGCGGTGCGCATGGTGGGCCGGCTGCCGGACGGGCTGTGCTCCCTCGACCTCGACGGCCGGGTCACCTACGCCAACGGGGCGGCGTCCCGCCGGCTGGGCGTACCGGTGCGCAAGCTGCTCGGGCAGCCGCTGTGGCGGACGCTGCCCTGGCTCGACGACCCGGTGCACCAGGAGCGGCACCGCGCGGCGCTGATCAGTCGGCAGCCCACCTCGTTCACCGCGCTGCGCCCACCGGGCGACTGGCTCACCTTCCAGCTCCATCCCAGCAGCAACGGCGTCAGCGTGCGCATCGCGCCCGCCTGCGCCCCGGTGGCGCAGGCGCCGGTGGTGCCCGGCGGTGCGCGCGGTGCGACGCAGCCCGCGGTCGGACTGGTGACCATCTCCCACCTCGTGAACCTGTCCGGGGCACTCACGGAGGCCGTCAGCGTGCAGGACGTGATCGACCTGGTCGCCGAGGAGATCATGCCCGCGGTCGGCAGCCGGGTGGTGGCCGTGGTCGCCCCGGAGGCCGGGAGGATGCGCGTGCTCGGCCACCGGGGATGCCGGGACCCGTCCGTCGTCGACCGTTACGACGGCATGTCGATGTCCGTGCCGGCACCGGCCACGCAGGTGCTGGCCAGCGGTGCGCCGGCGTTCCTGGAGTCCGAGCAGGAGATGCGGGAGCGCTTCCCCGACCGTCCGCCGGTCGCCGACGGCATGGCGGCGTGGGCCTACCTCCCGCTGATCGCCTCCGGCCGTTCCGTGGGCACCTGCGTGCTGGGGTATCCCGAACCGCACTGCTTCGGGGCCGACGAGCGGGCCCTGCTGACCAGCCTCGGCGGCCTGATCGCCCAGGCGCTGGAGCGGGCGCGGCTCTACGACGCCAAGCACCGGCTGGCCCACGGACTGCAGGCGGCCCTGCTCCCGCGGAATCTGCCGGCGCTGCCCGGCCTGGAGGCGGCCGCGCGCTACCTCGCGGGCACCGAGGGCATGGACATCGGCGGCGACTTCTACGATCTCCTGCGCGTGGGGGACCGGGCGGCCGCCGTGATCGGCGACGTCCAGGGGCACAACGTCACCGCCGCCGGGTTGATGGGCCAGGTGCGCACGGCGGTGCGGGCGTACAGCGCGGTCGGGAAGTCCCCGGGCCAGGTCCTGGAGCGCACCAACCGGCTGCTGGTCGACCTCGACGTCGATCTGCTCGTCAGCTGCGTCTACCTGCACCTCGACCGTGCCGGGCAGCGCGCGCTCGCGGCCGGTGCCGGGCACCCGCATCCCCTGCTGAGGGAACCGGGGGGCCGGGTGCGGGCGCTCGACCTCGCACAGGGGCCGCTGCTGGGGATCGACGCCGACGTGGTCTACCCCACCGTCGAGTTCCCGTTCCCACCGGGCTCGCTGCTCCTGCTCTACACCGACGGCCTGGTCGAGTCCCCGGGGACGGACATCGACGCCGAACTGGCCGACCTGGCGGACTACCTCGCCGTTGCCGGCGACCTGCCGCTGGACCGGGTCGCGGACGGCGTGCTGGCCCACACGGGGGAGCGCCGGCGGCGTACCGACGACATCGCGCTGCTTCTGCTGCGCGGCCTCACGCCGTCCCGCTGACCGGGCGACCGGGTCCGTGCGTACGGCGACGAGAACTGGGAGTCCGACGAGAACGGCCTGATGCGCAGGCGCCACGCCGGCATCAACGACCCCGCCATCGGCGCGGACGAGCGCCGCATCGCCGTCTGAGGACGGCTCGCGGCGCTCGCTCCGGTCGGCGGGTTCAGCCCTGGCGGGCCTTGAAGCGCGGGTCCCTCTTGTTGATCACGTAGACGCGGCCGCGGCGGCGGACGATCTGCGAGCCGGGTGTGTTCTTGAGGGAACGCAGCGAGGCACGAACCTTCACCGGTCGCCTCCTTTCGGGGATGGTCCTTGATCCGCGCATGCCAACGCAGGGGGCGGGCTGTTTCTTCCCGGTGGCGTCGCTCCCGCCTGCCCGGTCCCATGCGCGCGGAGCACCGGGGGCAGGATGTGGCCATGAGTTCCCACCGCGACGGCTCCGCCGTCCCCTCGCTGCCGCACCCCGTCGTCCGCCTGCCGCACGAGCGGGTCGTCTTCGCCCGCGGGCGCGGCGCCCAGGACCGGGTCGCGGACGCGATCACCGCCTTCGCCGGCTCGATGACCTTCGTCTACGTGCACATCGTCTGGTTCGCGGTATGGATCCTGCTGAACGAGGGGCTGGCCGGGCACGGCGCGGTCTTCGACCCGTACCCCTTCGGGCTGCTCACCATGATCGTCAGCCTGGAGGCGATCTTCCTCTCCACCTTCGTCATGGTCAGCCAGAACCGGCAGGCCGCCCGGGACAACATCCGGGCCGACCTCGCCTTCGAGACGAACGTGCGCTCCGAGGTCTGGTCGGCGCACATAGGGCGGGCCCTCGGCCTCGACCCCGAGGAGGTCGAGCGGAACGTCCAGCAGCTCATCGCGCAGAGCCGCGCCCGCATGGAGGACCGGGCCCCGGCGGCGGAGCCTCCGGCCTCGTGATCACTCCTCCTCCGGGTCCGTGCCGCCCATGGGGCCGGGGCCGGTGAAGTCCGGACCGGAGTAGGCGGGGGACTGGAAGCCCGGCCCCTCGGTGACGGCGGACTCGGGTTCCGGCACCTCGTACTCCGGGATCTCCGGGGGCGGTGGCACCAGCCCGCCCTCCCCGGAACCCGCGCCGTCGACGTCGGCGGACGTGGAGAACCCCGGACCGGAGAAGCCCGGACGGTGCTCCGCGACGCCCCCGGACATGTCGTCCCGATGCTCGGTCATGCGTCCTCCCCTTCCCGCGAGGCGGCTCAGCGCCTGCGCCTGCGGTACCCCGACCAGCGGGCGCCCGCACCCGAGCCGACCCCGCCGAGGTGCGCGGCGAGCAGCGCGAGCCCGATCAGCAGCAGGCTCGTCGGGGTGAAGACGTCCTCGGTCGCCGTACCCGTGGCGTTGATGACGAACGCGATCGCGAAGACGACGGCCGCGACTATGGCCAGCATCGGCCCTCCCAGTGGTCCGGGGGCGCGTTCTCGCGCCCTTTCCCCACCCGTCTGCCCCCGGACCGCGTCCTGAGTCGGCCGGGACCGGTCAGGGGCCCCGGCGGCGCCCGTGGGAGCGCTCACAGCCTAGGATTCGGCGATGACCGGACGATGAGCCAGTGCCGTCTCATCACCCCGCGCCCTCGTGCACCCGGAGTCCCCGCATGGCGTCGCCGCACGGCCCGCTCGACCACCGCTACCGCGGTGAACACCCCATCCGCACCCTCGCCTACCTCTTCCGCCACGACCGCGGCCGACTGGCCCTGGCCGTCCTGGCGTTCATGGTCAAGCACACCCCGGTCTGGCTGACCCCGCTGGTCACCGCGCAGGTCATCGACGTCATCGTCCAGCACAAGCCGCTGTCCGGCATGCTGCTCGGCACGGGGGTGCTGCTGCTGATGCTCGTCCTCAACTACCCGTTCCACCTGCTCTACGTGCGGTGCTGGTACGGCAGCGCACGCCGCACCGGCACGCGGCTGCGCTCCGCGCTGTGCCAGCGCATGCAGCAGCTCTCCATCGGGTACCACACGAAGGTCAACTCCGCCGTCCTGCAGACCAAGGTCATCCGGGACGTGGAGGCCATCGAGCAGGCGGTCCAGCAGACCGGCGACATGGGCCTGTCGGCGCTCGCCACGCTGATCGGCGCGCTGGCGGTGATCGCCGTGCAGGCACCCTCCTTCCTCCCGGTCTTCCTGGTGGTGGTGCCCGCGACGTCCGCGCTCGTGATGTGGCTGCGCGGCCGGCTGCGCGAGTCCAACGAGTCGTTCCGCCAGGAGGTGGAGCAACTCTCCACCCGCGTCACCGAGATGACGACCCTCATCCCCATCACCCGGGCCCACGGACTGGAGTCCACCGCGCTGCGCCGCGTCGACGGCACGCTCAGCCAGGTCCTCACCGCAGGGCTGCGCCTGGACCGGCTCAACGGACGCTTCGGCTCGCTCGCCTGGATCGTCCTCAACGTCCTGGGCGCTGGCTGCCTTCTCGGCTCTGCCCTGGCGGCGTACTACGGCTGGCTCGGCGTCACCCCGGGCGACGTCGTCCTGCTCACCACGTACTTCTCCGCTCTCACCGCCGCCGTGACCACGCTGCTCAGCCTCACCCCGGTGGTGAGCAAGGGACTGGAGTCGGTGCGCTCGGTCGGCGAGGTGCTGCAGGCGCCCGACCTCGAGCAGAACGCGGGCAAGACCGAGGTGGCCGCCGTCCGCGGGCGGGTGGACTTCCAGGGGGTCGGCTTCACCTACGACGATGCCGCGGACCACTCGGTGCGCGACTTCACCCTCTCCGTGCGCCCCGGGGAGACCATCGCGCTGGTGGGTACCTCCGGCGCCGGCAAGTCGACCGTCCTCAACCTCGTCATCGGCTTCCTGCGCCCGACCGAGGGCCGGATCCTGCTGGACGGGGCGGACATGGAGAGCCTGGACCTGCGCAGCTACCGCCGTTTCGTCTCGGTCGTGCCCCAGGAGTCCATCCTCTTCGAGGGCACCATCCTGGAGAACGTCGCCTACGGCATGCCGGGCGTCCCGGAGGAGGCCGTACGGGAGGCGCTGCGGGCCGCCAACGCCCTGGAGTTCGTCGAGCGGCTGCCGGCCGGCCTCGGCACGGTCGTCGGGGAGCGCGGCGCCCGTCTGTCCGGCGGGCAGAAGCAGCGTCTGGCCATCGCCCGCGCGCTGATCCGCGACCCCCGCGTGCTCGTCCTGGACGAGGCGACATCCGCCCTCGACTCCCGGTCCGAGGCCCTCGTCCAGCAGGCGCTGGAGCGCCTGGTGCGCAACCGCACCGTCTTCGTGGTGGCCCACCGGCTGTCCACCATCCGCAACGCCGACCGCATCGTGGTCATGGACGGCGGAAGGATCATGGAAGTCGGCTCGCACGAACAACTGCTGCGCGCCGGAGGTCCGTACGCCGCGCTGCGCAGTGCGCAGACCGCCTGACACGCCGGCACACGCGCCCGGGGCCCGGGGCGCCCCCGCTGTCGCGGATGGGCGCCCCGGGCCCCGGTCGTTCCGGTCGGGCCGCGGTCAGCGGCGGTGGTTGTTCTTGAAGAAGTGGTGCTGCATGCGGTGGTGGCGGTGACCGTGCCAGCGGTGGTGGTGACGCTTGTGGTGGCGGCCGTGGTGACCGCGGCCGTGGTCGTCGTGCGTGGCGTGCGTGCCGTGGGTGCGGACGGTCTCCGGCGTGACGGCGCCGGCACTCGCCGCACCGCCCAGGACGACGGCCACGGCCACACCGACCGCGGTCACAAAACGTGGAACCATGGATGACTCCTGTCTCCGCGGGTGCCGGGGCCCCCGTACGGGTGGGTCACGAGAAGCGTCGATCCTCGGCGTGCCCGTTAAGGTGCGGCTCGCCCGTATTGGCACTCGATTTGCTTGAATGTGACGATTCGTGGAACCGGCGCGGGTAGGCAATCCGAGAACCTGTGAAGCCCCTGTGTGTGCCCGCCGCAGTGTGAAGCCGCAGTTCAGGGCCGGTGGGTGTTTCGGTCCCGGCCCCCGGGGCAGGTGCCCCACGTCCCGGCCCCGCGACCGGGGACGGCACGGCGACAGGCGATGGTGACGGTGGACGACACCGGCTTCGGCACCCTGCTGAGCGGGCTCCTGCAGCGCTCGCACGAGGTCGCCCCGGAGGAATGGGGCGCCACCCTCGCGCGTGCCGGGCACCAGGTGGGCCTCGACGACGTCGCGGTCCTGCTCGCCGACGTCCAGCAGGAACGCCTCGTCCCCCTGCCCGGCGACCCGGCGTCCCGCAGCCGCCACCCCGTGGCCATCGACGGCACGCCCGCGGGCGCCGCCTACCGGACGATCTCGCTGCGCCTGAGCGAGCGGGACAACCGGATCACCATGTGGCTGCCCCTCGTCGACGGCGTGGAGCGCATCGGCGTCCTGGAGGTCACCGCCCACCGGATCGACCCGGAGCTGCTCTCCCGCTGCCGTGCCCTCGCCGACGTCACGACCCTGACGATCGTGTCGAAGACGGGGTTCAGCGACGACATGCTGCAGCTCGTCCGCCGCCGCCCGATGAGCGCCGCGGCCGAGCTCGTGTGGGCCTTCCTGCCGCCGCGCACGCTCGGCACCAGCGAGGTGACCTCCAGCGCCGTGCTGGAGCCGGCGTACGAGATCGGCGGCGACGCCTTCGACCACAGCCTCCAGGACGACCACCTGCACCTGGCCGTGGTCGATGCGATGGGCCACGACCTCGCCTCGGGGCTCGCGGCGGCCGTCGTGCTGGCCGGCTGCCGGGCCGCCCGGCGCGGCGGGGCGGACCTGGGCGAGCTCGTCAGGACCGTGGACGAGACCCTCGCCGAGTGGATCCCGGACCGGCTCGCGACGGCGATCTTCGCCGACCTCGACGTCCGCACCGGTCAGCTGGACTGGGCGAACTGCGGCCACCCCGTGCCCCGGCTGATCCGCGCCCGGCACGTCGTCCCCGGCGCCATGGACCGGAGGGCGGACCTGCCCCTCGGCCTGGGCGCCGAGTACTCCGGCGAACCGCGCTCCGTGCACACCGCGCGGCTGGAGCCCGGGGACCGCATCCTCATGCACACCGACGGGGTGACCGAGTCCCGCGCCGAGGGCGGCGACGAGTTCGGCGAGCGGCGCCTGACCGAGTACGTCGGGCACGCCACCGCCCTCGGCGACCCCGCCCCGGAGGTCCTGCGCCGGCTCGTCCACGCCATCCTGGCCCACCGGCACGGCCGCCTCGAGGACGACGCCACGATCGTGCTCGCCGAATGGCATCCCACGCGCTGACCACCGCGCGCACCCGGCCCGGTTTCCCCAGCGGAGTTCCGGGCACGCGCACGATGACGCGTGCGGGCCCGCACCCGCCCGGGATCCGGGCCCTCGCCCGGGGCCCGTCTCCTCGCCCCGGCGCGGCCCCGCCGTCCGGGTCGTCCCGGGAGACCGCTCCCGTCATGGCAGTGCCGCCGCGCCCGCTCGCGCGCCGCCGACGGCCTCCTCCTCACCGCCGCCGACGCGGCGGATGCGGCCTGCCGCGCAGCACGGCCGGCCGGGAAGGCACGCATGGGCGGGGAGGGCATGCCCTGATTCGGAACGTTATGCCGTGTAAGTCACGTTCGAATGGGTATGCGGTTTCGAGTAGACCTGAGGAGGCGCCCAGTCGTGGACACGCGCAACGGCCACCCGACCAGCACCCGGATCCCCCGCGACCAGCAGATACGGACGTGCCGACCTGCTGTCGTGAAGGAGGGCCGTGGCAATCCGCCGCAGCGGGAACCCGAAAGCGGCAAGGAATGGAACATCGTCAGGGGAGATGACTGAGGGGGCCGGGCCCCCCGGAGGTAGCGGTACCACCGCCCGGTGCCGGCGGGAAGACGGAAGCGGCTGTGCCGGCCGCGCGCGCCCACCGGCCGGGCGGTGTGTCCTCGTCCCCGGATCCGCAGGCGCGTACCGGCCGGGCCGTCCGCCGACCAGATGACGTGATGACGACCGGCGGCCGGACGGCGGCGCACAGCGGGCCGCCGCCGTCGTCGGTGAGGCCGAGGCGGCCGGTGAGCAGGCCGGAGCGGGCCGCGGCAGCGAGGGTCGCGGGGTCGACGGCGTCGAGCATCAGCTTGGCGCGGCGGGACATCGTGAAGGCGCCGGGCGCGTCCACGGTCCCCCAGGACGGGTGGACGAAGCGGGCGCCGGGGCCGCCCTGGACGTACGGTCCCGTGAGGTCTCGTCCGGCCGGTGTGGTCCTGGTCGCGCGGTCGAGGGTCCACGTCGCGGCCGGCGCGTCGCCGGGCCGGGGGTCCGGCAGTTCCGCGGGGCGGGCTCGGCGCTGCACGGCGACGTGGGCGCCGACGCGGTCGCCGAAGACGCGGCCCGGCAGATCGCGGGCCTCGATGCGCAGCAGCACGGTCAGCCGTCCGCCGGCACGAGGCGGAAGGCCAGGCACACCACGGGCGTCCCGTCGCCGACGGGGGTGCCCGCGCGCTCCCAGAAACGCCGGTGCCCGGCCCGCCAGTCGTCGAGGGAGGCGTCGCCCTCGCCCTCGGCGGCGGCGTGCTCCCACGTCACGTCCGCGAAGGACGTCACCTCCACGCCCGTGATCTCGATGACGCCGACGCAGTGGCTCTCCCGGTCCAGCAGGGCCAGCCGCTCGCCGACGAACTCCAGACCCTCGGTCTCCTCGACGTACTCGGACAGCAATCCCGTCGTGGCGGTCTTCTTGCCCGCCAGGACCAGGGAGTTCAGCTCGTCCCGCAGCGCGTCGGGCGTGCCGAGCTCCATGGAGCGCATTCCGTCGACCCGCGGCCACATCGTCGTATCGCCCCTCGGTGCGTGGGTGTCCTTTCGGCGGGATCATCACACGGCGGGCGCCACCTCCGCCAGGAACGGCGGGTCCGCGCCCGCCCGTCCGCAGGTCAGAGCCGCGACGCGCGCGGCGAGGTCCAGGGCGGCGGCCACCGCGGACGCAGGTGACCGCCGTGCGCGGCGGCGCGCAGCCGCTCCCGGGCCGCCGCCCCGCCGAGCAGGCCCGCGGACAGGAGACCCGCGAGCAGGCCAGCCATGAAGGCGTCACCGGCGCCGATGGTGTCGGTGACGCGCACCGGATGCGCGGGGACGGAGTGCCGCCCGCCCGGGGCCCAGTGGGCCACGGCGCCCGCTGCGCCCCGGGTGAGGACGACCAGGGAGGGGCCGCCACGCGCCCAGCCAACCCCCGCCATGAGCGCCGCGACCGCGCCCGGCTGGCCCGCGTGCAGCGGGAGCTGTCCCGCAAGGCGAAGGGTTCCAGCAACCGGGCCAAGGCGCGGGTGAAGGTGGCCCGCGTGCACGCCCGGATCGCCGACCGGCGCCGGGACTTCCTGCACAAGCTGTCGACTCGTCTCGTCCGTGAGAACCAAACAGTCGTGATCGAGGACCTGACCGTCCGCAATCTGCTGAAGAACGGCAAGCTCGCGCGCGCCATCTCCGATGCGGCATGGACGGACCTGCGCTTCATGCTGGAGTACAAGTGTGCCTGGTACGGGCGCGAACTCGTCGTGATCGACCGCTGGTTCCCCAGTAGCAAGCCGTGCGGGACCTGCGGCACGGTCGCGGCGAAGCTGCCGCTGAACGTCCGCGAGTGGAGGTGTGACTGCGGCGCCGTGCATGACCGCGACGTGAACGCGGCACGCAACATCCTGGCCGCCGGGCTGGCGGCATCTGCCTGTGGAGACGGTGTAAGACCTCAACGGGAGTCCTCCCGGACGGGGCGGTCGTCGGCGAAGCAGGAACCCCAGCGGGCGACCGCTGGAATCCCCCGCCATTAGGTGGGGGAGGAAGTCAAGAGGACTCCTCCTTCAGCAGCGTCGACACCAGGCGCAGTGCGAGGGTGGCGACGACGATGGTCCCGGCGACCACGACCACGCCGGCCGCCGAGGCACGGCCGTAGTCGTGTGCCTTGTAGAAGGACTCGTAGATCGTGTAGGGCAGATTGGCGGTGCCGAGGCCGCCCGAGGTGAGGGTGAAGACGGCGTCGAAGTTCTGCACGACGTAGATCGAGCCGAGCAGCGCGGCCAGTTCGAGGTAGCGGCGCAGATGCGGCAGTGTCAGATGGCGGAAGACCTGCCAGGCGTTCGCGCCGTCCACCCGGGCCGCCTCCACCGCCTCCGTGGAACGGCTCTGCAGCCCGGCGAGCAGGATCAGCATCATGAACGGCGTCCACTGCCACACGAGCGAGGCCGCGATCGCGCCGAGCGGCATCGAGGTGATCCAGTCCGGCTGCGGCGGGCTGTCGCTGCCGAAGAGCGACCACAGCCAGGTCAGCGCACCGTTGAACAGCCCGTACTCGGGGTTGTAGAGGGCGTGCTTCCATAACAGCGCGGAGGCGACCGGGACCAGCAGGAAGGGCGCGATCAGCAGGGTGCGGACCAGGCCGCGGCCCCGGAAGCGCCGGTCGAGGAGGAGGGCGAGCCCCAGCCCCAGCACGAGGCTGACCAGGACGACACCGCGGTCAGCCAGACGGTGGTCAGGACGGACGCGCGCAGGTCGGCGTCGCCGAACACGTCTGCGTAGTTGGCGAGTCCGGTGAAGCCGCGCCGGTCGGGGTAGAGGGCGTTCCAGTCCATGAGGGAGATCACCAGCGTGGCCACGAAGGGCAGCTGGGTGATGATCACCATGAACACCAGGGCCGGCATGAGGGGCGCGCGCCGGGCCCAGGCGGCGGCCCGGTCCAGGCCCGCGGGCCGGACGGGTACCGGCCGGACCGGTGTCCGGCTACGCACCTTCCCGGAGAAGGTGCTGGACGTACCGGTCATGGCCGAATCACCCGTTCCGGACCGCAGTCCCGACGGCCGCCGTGCCTTCGCCGGGTGGGAGCGGCGCGTCCGCGCGGCCCTCGCGGGCGATGCGGAAGAACCCCTGCTGCGCGCCCTGGCGCACACCGTCGCCCGGCGGCCCGTGCTCCGCTGCTGCGCTGCACGGCGATGACGGCGGTCACGGTGCGGACCGTGTCCGGGGTCGCGGCTGGGGAGTACCGGGGCTGAATGCGGTGGGCGGCGGGACGGATCGGGGCCGGTGCCGGACGGGACGTCATTCCCGGTGGCGTCGCCCCCTTCCGGTCCCGCCGATCGCCTCCGCCACATCGGCGAGCGCGGCGAAGGTGTGGCCGCTGACGAAGTCGTCGCAATGGGGGAGCGCCGCCGCCATGCCGCCCGCGAGCGGGAGATAACCGGGCGCCGCCTTCCGCGGATTGACCCAGACGACGCGGTGGGCGAGCCGGCGCAGCCGGGCGGCCTCGCGTCCCACGGCACCCGGGTCCTCGCCCTCCCATCCGTCGGAGAAGATCACGACGACGGCGCCGCGCGCCATGCCCCTGCGGCCGAAGCGGTTGTTGAACTCGGCCAGCGCGTGCCCGATCCTGGTGCCGCCCGACCAGTCCGACGCGGTGGCCCCCGCCCGGCGCAGCGCGGCGTCCACCCCGTACCGCCCGGAGTGGCGGAGCACCGGGGTGAGCCGGGTCAGGCTGGTGGCGAAGACGAAGACCTCGGCCGCCACACCCACCGCGGCGGCCCGCGGGAAGAGCCTGAGGTAGGCGTGGGCGTACGGTTCCATCGACCCGGAGACGTCGCACAGCAGCACCAGCGGCCTGCGGCGCATCCGGTGGCGCGTCCGGGCCAGGCGCACGGGTTCGAGTCCCGTCGCGCGGATCGACCGCAGCGTGCGGCGCGGGTCCACCCGGGGGCCGTGCGGGTCGGCGTCGCGGCGCCGGGTCCTGCGCAGCGGGGTACGCAGCACGATCAGCTCCATCAGCCGGTCGAGGGAGGCCAGTTCGGCCGGTTCGAGGGCGGCGAAGTCCTTGTGGGCGACCGTCTCGGCCGTGCTGCCCAGCGTCGGCACCGTCCCCGGGGTCCCGTCCGCCTCCCCGGTTCGCGGGGCGGCCGCCACCCGTACCGCCGCCCCCGCAGGACTCGCTCCCGGTGCCGTGCGCGCCCCGGGGGACGGGGCGCGCGCCGCGTCCGGAACGGCGGGCGGCGGTGGTGCGGAAGCACGGTCGCCGCGCTCGGCGGCCCGGCCGCCGAGTCCGCCGAACACGCCCTCGAAGACCCGCTCGAAGGGCGCGATCAGCCCCCGGTCGGTGACGAATGCCAGCCGTGCCGCCCAGTACAGCGCCGCGCGGTCCACCGGGGGCACCAGCCGCAGCGACCGCAGGAACCACACCGTTCGCTCGGGAGCGACCGGCAGGCCCGCGTGCCGCAGCGCCTCGCCGAACCGGCCGCCGAACTCGGCCGTGTCGAACAGGGGGAGCGGCGGCCCGGCCGGCGGCTCAGACGTCACGTCCGCTGCCCACGAGCCAGTCCAGGCCCCGCTCCCGCACCAGCTCCTGGTCCTCCCGGTACTTCAGCAGCGTGCCCAGCGTCGCCCCGGCGGCCTCCGCGGCCAGCCGCCGTACGCCGAGCAGGGCCAGCGCCGCCAGCCAGTCGATGCTCTCGGCGATGCCCGGCGCCTTCTGGATCTCCAGGGTGCGCAGCCGCCCCACCGCCGCCGAGACCGCCTCCGCCAGGTCCCCGGACGTGCCGGGCACGCGGCGGCGGACGATCCGCACCAGGCGGTCGGGCTCGGGGTAGTCGATCCAGTGGTAGAGGCAGCGCCGCTTGAGGGCGTCGTGCAGATCCCGGGTCCGGTTGGAGGTGAGCACCACGACCGGCGGCACCACGGCCCGGATCGTCCCGATCTCCGGGACGGTGACGGCGGACTCCGCCAGCACCTCCAGCAGGAAGGCCTCGAAGTCGTCGTCGGCCCGGTCGATCTCGTCGATCAGCAGCACGGCGGGCTCCGGGCCCGGGTGGGTGAGCGCGGTCAGCACCGGACGCCGCAGCAGGTACTCCTCGGTGAACAGATCGGCCTCGGCGAGCCGTTCACCGCGCGACTCGGCCAGCCGGATGCCGAGCAGCTGGCGCGCGTGGTTCCACTCGTACAGCGCCTCCGCCGCGTCGAGGCCGTCGTAGCACTGCAACCGGACCAGCGGGCCGCCCAGCACGTCGGCCAGGGCCTTCGCAGCCTCCGTCTTGCCGACTCCGGCCTCGCCCTCCAGCAGCAGCGGCTGCGGCAGCCGCAGCGCCAGGAAGAGCGCCGTGACCAGCCCGGGGTCGGCGAGGTAGCCGCGTTCGTCGAGCGCCCCGCGCAGGGCGGCGGTGTCCGGGACCCGCTCCCGCGCGAACGCGCTCACGGCGCCTCCGCGCAGCGGCCGGGGCCGGCCTCGAAGGCCGTGCGGCAGCCCGCGCAGCAGAACCAGCGGCGCTCCCCTCCGGCGTCAGAGTGCGGGGTGCCGGGGACGGCGGCCACGGTCATCCCGCAGACCGGGTCCACCGCCGTGGGTGTGGCGGGCTCCGGCGCCGTGTCCTCCTCCCGGGTCCCGCCCCGTACCGAGGCGACCACTTCGGCGAGGATCGACAACGCGATCTCGCCCGGCGTACGGGCGCCGATCCACAGGCCCGCGGGCGTACGGATGCCCTCCCGCTGTTCCCGCGTCAGGTCCAGGGCGGCGACCACCGCCGTCCCGCGCCCGGGGCTCGCCACGAGCCCGACGTAGGGGACGCCCGCGCGCACCGCGGCCGTCAGCGCCGCCTCCTCGTCCCGCCCGTGCGAGGCCACCACGACCGCGCGGACACCGGTGAGGCACTCCTCGGTGAGCCCGGCGCCGGGCGGCGGCCCCTCGACCTCGTAGCCGAGGGCGGGACCGAAGCCCGCCAGCGCGCGGGCGATGGGCGTGTCGCCCAGCACCAGGACGTGCGGGACGGGGCGCCGGGGCTCCAGGAAGATCTCCAGCTCCCCGCCCGACAGACAGGGATTGCGCAGGCTGAGCGCCCCCTCGTCGGCCTCCGGCTCCCCGGAGGCACTGCCCCGCGCGGCCTCGGGCGAGATCCGCAGCAGCAGCGCCTCACCGCTCGCCAGGGTGCGCAGCGCCTGCGCGCGGACCGTGGCCTCCGCGCAGACGCCGCCGACGAAACCCTCGATCCGGCCGTCCTCCAGGACCACGGCGGTGTCGCCGGCGCGCGCGCTCGCCGGGCGGCGGGCGCGCACCACGGTCGCCCGGACGAACGGGACCCGGCGCGCGGTGAGTTCGGCGATCCGCGCGTCCAGCACCGGGGTGGGGCTCATTGCGGTGCCTCCACCTCGCCGTGCCGCATCGCCTGCCAGACCCGGCCCGGTGTGAGCGGCATGTCGGCGTGGCGTACGCCGATGGCGTCCAGTACCGCGTTGACCACGGCCGGGGGTGAACCGACGGTCGCGGACTCGCCGATGCCCTTGGCCCCGATCGGGTGGTGCGGGGACGGGGTGACCGTGTGGCCCAGCTCCCAGGCCGGCACCTCCAGGGCGGTCGGCAGCAGATAGTCCATGAAGGACCCCGACAGGCAGTTGCCGTCCTCGTCGAAGCCGATGAACTCCATCAGCGCCATGCCGACGCCGTCCGCCAGGCCGCCGTGCACCTGTCCCTCGATGATCATGGGGTTGATGCGTGTCCCGCAGTCGTCGACCGCGATGAAGCGCCGCACCTTCACCGCGCCCGTGCCCGGGTCCACGTCGACCACGCAGATGTACGCACCGAACGGATAGGTCAGATTGGGCGGGTTGTAGACGGTGGTCGCCTCCAGGTGGCCCTCGACGCCCTCGGGCAGCTCCAGCGCGCCGTGCGCGGCCAGGGCGATCTCCTGGATCGTCCGGGTCATCGCCGGGTCGCCCTTGACCGACCAGCGGCCCTTCGTCCACTCCAGGTCGTCCGGCGACACCTCCATCATCGCCCCGGCGATGATCCGCGCCTTGTCCCGCACCTTGCGGGCCACCAGCGCCGCGGCCGCGCCCGAGACCGGGGTGGATCGGGAGCCGTACGTGCCGAGGCCGAACGGCGTCTGGTCGGTGTCGCCGTGCACGACGTCGATGTCCTCGGGCGGGATGCCCAGTTCCTCGGCCACGATCTGCGCGAACGTCGTCTCGTGGCCCTGCCCCTGCGTCTGCACGCTCAGCCGCATTACGGCCTTGCCGGTGGGGTGGACGCGCAGCTCGCAGCCGTCGGCCATGCCCAGGCCCAGGATGTCCATGTGCTTGCGCGGGCCCGCGCCGACGGTCTCGGTGAAGAAGGACAGCCCGATGCCCATGAGCTCGCCGCGTTCGCGCCTCTTCGCCTGCTCGTGGCGGAGTTCCTCGTACCCGGCGAGGTCCATGGCCTTGCGCAGGCACGCCGGGTAGTCGCCGGAGTCGTACTCCCAGCCGGTCTTGTTCCGGTACGGGAACTGCTCCGGCCGCAGCAGATTGCGCATCCGCAACTCCGCCGGATCCGCGCCCAGTTCCGACGCCAGGCAGTCCACCATCCGCTCGATGAGGTACACGGCCTCGGTGACGCGGAAGGAGCAGGCGTAGGCGACACCGCCCGGTGCCTTGTTGGTGTAGACGCCGGTGACCTCGCAGTGCGCGGCCTCGATGTCGTACGAGCCGGTGAAGATGTGGAAGAAGCCCGCCGGGTACTTCGTTGGCTGCGCCGTGGAGTTGAAGGCACCGTGGTCGGCGAGGACCTTCACGCGCACACCCAGGATGCGGCCCTCGCGGGTCGCCGCGATCTGCCCCGTCATGTGGTAGTCGCGGGCGAAGGAGGTGCTCATCAGGTTCTCCGAGCGGTCCTCCACCCACTTGACCGGCTTGCCCGTGACGATCGAGCCGACGACCGCGCACACGTACCCGGGGTAGATGCCGACCTTGTTGCCGAAGCCGCCGCCGATGTCGGGGGAGATGACCCGGATCTTGTGCTCCGGCAGCCCGGCGACCATCGCGTACAGCGTGCGGTGCGCGTGCGGCGCCTGGGTGGTCGTCCAGAGCGTCAGCTTGCCGTCGACCGGGTCCATGGAGGCGACCGCGCCGCAGGTCTCCAGCGGCGCCGGGTGGACGCGCGGGTAGAGCATGGTCTGCTCGACGACGACGTCGGCGCGGGCGAACACCTCGTCCGTAGCCGTCCGGTCGCCGGCCTCCCAGTCGAAGATGTGGTTGTCGGTGCGGCCCTCCAGGTCGTCGCGGATGACCGGCGCGGCGGGGCCGAGGGCACGGCGGGCGTCGATGACGGGGTCGAGCGGCTCGTAGTCCACGTCGATGAGCTCGATGGCGTCGCGGGCCGCGTAGTGGTCCTCGGCGACGACGAAGGCCACCTCCTGCCCCTGGAAGCGCACCTTGTCGGTGGCCAGGACCGCCTGGGTGTCCATCGACAGCGTCGGCATCCACGCCAGCCCGAGCCCGGCCAGCGTCTCGCCGGTGATCACGGCCTTCACCTTCGGGTGCGCCTCGGCGGCGGAGGTGTCGACGGACACGATCCGGGCGTGCGCGAACGGGCTGCGCAGCACCGCGCCGTGCAGCATCCCGGGCAGCTTCACATCGTCCACGTAGCGGCCCTTGCCGCGCACGAAGCGCGGGTCCTCCTTGCGCTTCATCCGGCCGAAGCCGATCGGCCGCTCCTCGGCGGCGGGGACGGCGGGTTCCTCGACGGTGGTCATGCCTGGCTCCCCGCTTGCGCACGGCCGGCGGACTCGTTCGCGGCGGCCCACCGGATGGCCTTGACGATGTTGAGGTAGCCGGTGCACCGGCACAGCTGCCCCGAGATGGCCTCGCGGATCTCGTCCTCGGAAGGGTCGGGGTTGCGGTCGAGCAGCGCCCTGCCGCTGAGCATCATCCCGGGCGTGCAGAAGCCGCACTGCAGCCCGTGCTCCTCGATGAAGCCCTGCTGCACGGGGTCGAGCCGGTCGCCGTCCGCCAGTCCCTCGACGGTGCGGATCCCGTGGCCCTCGGCCATGGCGGCGAGGACCGTGCAGCTCTTGACCGGCTCGCCGTCCATCAGCACCACGCAGGTGCCGCAGTTGCTCGTGTCGCAGCCCCAGTGCGTCCCGGTGAGCTCCAGGTCGTCGCGGAGGAAACGGACCAGCAGATGGCGGGCCTCCACCTCCCGGGTGTGGTCCTCGCCGTTGACGTTCACGGTGATCCGCATGTCCGTCATCCCTCCCTCACGGCCTCGGCCGGCGCGGCGGCCCGGTCGACGGCACGCCGCAGGGCCCTCTTGGTCAGTTCTCCGGCCAGATGCCGCTTGTAGCCGGCCGCCCCGCGGCTGTCGGTGACCGGTGAGCAGCTCGCCGACGCCACGCGCCCGGCCTCCTCGAAGAGCTCCGGCGACGGCTCGCGGCCCTCCAGAAGCTCCTGCACCGCCTCCGCGTGCAGGCCGTCGGCGCCGACCGCCGCCAGACCCACCCCGACGTGCCTCATGCGGCCGTCGTCGAGGGAGAGCGCCACCCCGGCCGCCGCCACCGCCCAGTCACCGGCCTTGCGTTCCAGCTTCTGGTAGGCGCTGCCGGAGTGAGGCCGGACCGGGAAGCGCACCTCGGTGAGCATCTCCCCGGCGCTGACGGCCGTCTCGTACGGGCCGCGGTGGAAGTCGGCCATCGAGACGGTGCGTTCCCCGCCGGCGCCGCGGATCACGGCCACCGCGTGCAGCGCCGCGCACACCGCGGACAGGTCCTCGGAGGGGTCCGCCTGGCACAGGGAGCCGCCGATCGTGCCGCGGTTGCGGACGGGCGGGTCGGCGATCACCCGCTCCGCGTCGTGGATGATCGGGAAGTGCCGGCCGACCAGCGGGGATTCCAGCAGGGTGCGGTGCCGGGTGAGGGCACCGACCCGCAGCTCGCCGCCGGTCGCGTCGATGTGGTCGAGTTCGGTGAGGTCGTTGATGTCGACGAGCACTTCAGGCCCGGCCAGACGCAGCTTCATCATCGGGAGCAGGCTGTGTCCTCCCGCGAGGACCCTGGCCTCCTCGCCGAAGCGCCCCAGCAGTTCCAGGGCCTCCTCCACGCTCTGCGCCCGCTGGTACTCGAACGAAGCGGGTACCTGCACGGCACCCTCCTTCCCTGCCCGGACGGTGGACGGTGTGGGGTCGATGCGGGGTCCATGTGGGGGGAACACTCGTCCCGCGGGCGGGGGCGGTCAACGCCAACTGAAGCGAATGGTTAATCCGGAGTGAGACAGTTGACGCTCGAACAGCTGTAATGTGCTCATGACGCTGACGCAGCTGAGGGCTTTCGTCGCCGTGGCCCGACTGGGATCGGTCAAGGCTGCGGCCGAATCGCTCGGCGTCACCGAGCCCGCGGTCTCCGGGGCCGTCGCGGCGCTCCGCCGCGAACTGGGCGACGTCCTCTTCATCCGCGCCGGGGGCGGCATCAGCCTCACCCCCGGCGGGCAACGCCTCGCCGCGGGGGCCGCCGAGATCGTCGGCCTGGCGGAGGAGACCCGCCACCGGGTGCGGCAGGCCACCGCCGGCACCGTCCAGCTGCGGGTGGCCTCCACCGAGACCGGTGCCGAGCAGGTGCTCCCGGCCCTGCTCGCGGCGTTCGGGCGGCGCCAGCCCGATCTGGACGCCGACACGCTGGCCGTACCGGTGGGCGTCTTCGGCGAACTGCTCAGGGACCGCAGGGCCGACGTCACGATCGGGCCCGCGCCCGCCCCGCACCCCGCGATCGAGTCGGTGCCCTTCCTCCGCTTCCAGCTGGTGGTCGTCGCCGCCCCGGACCACCCGATGCGACAGCAGTCTCGCATCGTCCCCGGCCGGCTCAGCCGCGAGCCCTGGCTCTTCGGCCCCGCGGGCATGGACCCCGACACCCTCGCCGGTGCCTTCCTCGCCCGTATCGGCGTCGACCCGGCCAAGGCCACCGCCTTCCCCAGCGTCACTGCCTCGCTCAACGCCGTCGCCGCCGGGGACGGGGTGACGATGGCCCTGCTGCACGTCGTCCGGGAGGAGCTGCGGCGGTCCAGTCTCGTCGTGCTCGACGTCCTCGGCATGCCGATCAACGGCATGTTCTACGCGAGCACTCTCGCCTCGGACCGCCGCTCCGCCGTCGCCGCGGCCCTGTGCCGTTTCGTCACCACCCCCGCCGCCACGCAGGCGCTGCTGGCCCGCTCCAACGGGGTGCCGCTGACCGATTTCCGGCCGCCCGTACACGTCACGCTCTGGAGCTGACCGGTCCGCGCGGACCCTCCGGCCGGCTCTTAAGCGAACGCTGAACTGCGCGTTGACGACCGGCGACGGCAGGCCCAAGGTGTGGGCACCCGCCCGGGACCGCCGATGACGACACGACCGGAAGAGAGGTCTGCCCTCGATGGACTTCACCAACGAGTTCCGTGTGAGTCTTCCGCCGGACCAGGCGTGGGCGCTGCTCACCGACGTCGAACGGATCGCGCCGTGCATGCCGGGTGCCCAGCTCACCGGCCGGGACGGCGACACGTACAACGGCGCGGTGAAGGTGAGGGTCGGCCCCGTCACCGTCCAGTACAAGGGCACCGCCGCCTTCGAGGAACAGGACGCGGAAAGCCGCACCGCGGTGCTGCGGGCGCGCGGGCGGGACGCCCGGGGCCAGGGCAACGCCGACGCGCGGATCACCGCGCGTCTGGTCGCCCAGGGCGGGGCGACCCTGGTGACGGTGGAGACCCGGCTGACGGTCACCGGCAAGATCGCGCAGTTCGGCAAGGGCATGATCGAGGAGATCAGCAGGAAGCTGCTGGGCCGGTTCGCGGACGCGCTGGAGCGGCAACTGGCCGAGGAGCGGACCCCCGCGGCGGCCGCGGTCGGCGCGGACACGGCTCACGCGGCGCCGGGGGCAGCGGCGGCACCGCAGGTGCCGTCCGCACCGTCGGCGCCTCCTGCGGCGGACGAGGCAGGGGCCTCGGAGGCCGCAGCCGATGCGGCCGCTGCCGACAACGGCAGCGGTGGGGAGGGTGCCACGGAGAGCGCCGCGCCCGAGCCTGCCCCGGCCCCCGCGACCGCCGCCGCCTCCTCGCCCCCGGCGGCGGAGCCCGAACCGATCGACCTCATGGGCGTGGCAAGGGGCGCCGTGCTCAAGCGGGCGATCCCGGCCGCCGTCGCGGTCGTCCTGGTGATCCTGCTCATCGTCCGGCTCGCCTGAGGCACGGCGATGCTTGACCTCATCGGCCCGCTCGGCACCTTGGTACGCCGAGGGCCGCACCATGGAACTCGCCGCCGTCGTCGCCGCATACCGTCGACGCGGCGGAGGAGTGCTACGCCGCGCGCGGCACGGAAGCGCGGTTCCAGATCAGCCCGGGGGCGTGTCCGGACCGGCTCGGCTCCGCTCTGGCGGGTCCCGGCGCTGCGGCTCTACGGGCGGGCCGGGTTAGCCGAGTTGTGCGCCCACCACTACCGGAGCGCGGGGCGAAACCGCTCATCCGGCGGCCCGTGGCGGTCGGTTCACCGCCCTGAGGTCAGGGCGGTCATCGCGGAGACCAGAAGGGCGAACGCCCCGAAGCACGTACAGAACCATCCGGCGACCAGATAGGCGAGGCGCAGCCGCGCGACAGCCTCGGCAGGGCGTCCGATCATGGGGGGTTCCTGCGCGAGTTGCCGACGTCGGTGGAGCAGGTAGAGACCGGGCAGCAGGAAGGTGACCGCGATCCCGAGGAGATGCCCTGGCGAAGGGTTGCCGCTCTGCTGCGCGGCGCTGTACATGCCGATCACTGAGGCCACCCGCCCCTGATCCACCCACCCGGTGGTGATCACCTTATCGGGGCGCAGTCCGGCCGTCTGCTGTCTGCCGTCCTCGACCACGGAGCCGACGCCGTCACGCCCGGCGGCAGCAGCCACCGCCGGGCGGATCGGTCCGTGACCCCGGACGGTTCAGCTCTCCTCGGCCGCCGCGAAGGAGACCTCGGCCGTGTCGACGGTGCCCCCGCGGCGTCCCGGGGCGCTCTGCCACTTCCAGTACAGGTTGGTGTGCGAGATCACCGCTTCCGGGCTGGGCGCGCCGTACGCGCTGAGGTCTTCCGTGGTGTGCGCGTCACCGACGAGCGTCACGTCGTACCCGCGCGTGATGCCCCCGTGCAGGGTCGAGCGGATGCACGCGTCGGTCTGGGCACCGGTGACGACGAGCCGGCCCACTGCGCGGTCCGCGAGCACCGCCTCCAGTTCGGTGTCCTCGAAGGCGTCGCCGTAGAGCTTGTGGATCAGGGGTTCCGACTCATCGCGCACCAGCTCCGGCACGTACTGCCAGCTCTCGCTGCCCTTCTGGAGCTCCTCGTCCGAGTGCTGCACCCAGACCACGGGAACGTCCTCCGCGCGCGCCTTGCCGATCAGGGTGTTGATGTTCGCGATGACGTCGTCGCGGTTGTGGGCCCCGGTCACGACCCCGTTCTGTACGTCGATGACGAGGAGCGCGGAGTTGGGGCGGTCGGGAAGGGTCGTCATGGGAACTTCCAGTCTGTCGTCGCGGATCCTGTGCCGTCCCCACAGTAGGCCGGGCCACTGACAACGGCGCCCAGTGGCCCGGCGGCGGTCGGGGAGGGGGCTAGTCGAACGGGTCCAGCGTGATGTAGGCCTGCTGCGGACTGCCGTCGTTGACCAGCGACTCGTGGTTGCCGACGTCGTCGAAGGCGAAGGCGTACGCCTTGCCGTCGGCCATCTGGGCGTGGATCTTGCGGGCGTAGTGGTTGGTCACCGCGTCCTGGTAGAAGCCGGCCGCGCTCGCGTCCGGCTGGTTGGGGTTCGTCAGCAGGGTGGAGCGGTTGAATCCCGCGCAGAGCGTGCGCGATATCGGGCCGCGCACGATGTCGTTCGGTGCGTCCAGCAGCTTGTAGCAGCCGAAGACGCTGTCCGCGTCGGGCTTCTGGAACGAGGTGACGACGGCGCCGGAGGCGTTGGCGAAGTTCATGACGTTGCCCGAGACCCGGCCGTAGTACTTCGTGCCGGGCTGGTCCCCGAAGGGGGTGACGGTGAGCGTCGAGGTGGAGTACTTCTGCCAGACGCGGTTGACGTAGTCGTCCATGACCGTGCGCGGCAGCGCGCCGGTCTCGATGCCGTGGCCGGGTGCGAGCGCGCGCAGGACGGTGCCGTCCGGGCGGGTCTGGATCAGGTTCGCCCAGCCGCCCGGCTGGCCGCGCACGGCGTTGAAGAACCCGTTGTAGCCGCCCGGCTTGAGGTGCCCGGTGCTCGCGGTGGTGCCGTCGGCACGCTTCACGCCCACGGCGTACGGGGCCGAGAACATGTCCACCTGCGTGCTGTTGATCCACAGGCCCGAGTCGTCGAGCGTGTACTCGGACCAGTTGAAGAGGATGTTCCGGTTGGGGTCGGACGGATTCTGCACCGCGGGTTGGACGAGGCCCCCGGTGGTCAGTTTGAAGACCAGCTTCTGGCCGTACGAGAAGTAGACGCGGCCCGAGAACTTGGGGATCCGGATCGTGACGGACTGCCCGCCGGCGGGACCGGTGATCGACGCGTCGGGCGCCGGGGCCGGCGGGTTGCCCCCGGCCGGCCAGGGATGGAAGGAGCCGTTCGCGTCGGCCCAGCCCTGCCGGCCGGTCGAGAGCTCGGTGCCGAGGTCGTAGATGTAGACGGGTTCGCCGCGGCCCGAGTTGTTGGTGAACGTCAGCGGGATGGTCGCGGGGACGGCGGCCTCGGCGCGGGGGGACGCGGTGCCGAGGCCGGTCAGGCCGAGTGCCGTCAGCAGAGCGGCGAACAGGGCCGCGAGTGACCTTCGTGGGGCGTGCACGTGCTTCCTCCTTGCGTGGGGGGCGGAGGGGTGAGAGCGCTCTCAGAGTCCGGCCGGGAAGAGGAGGTGTCAATCCGTCGTTCTCAACTTGTTTATGGGGGCGGGGTGGTGACGTCGTGACGGTACTGAGCTCGGGCCGGGGATGCCCCGCAGGTCGGGGCGGTGTGAGAGGCGCTGTCGACGGCTCCGCGGCGGAGCCGGATTGGTCCGTACCTAAATGGGCGCGCACTCGTCATACGACTGGGATCGCGATTGCGAGAGCGCTCTCGGTGTCCCGGTGGCACAAGTGACGGTCGACGCGGTGAACCCCGGCCGGTTTCCTCACGCTTGCACGGCCGGTGGGCCCACGTGCCGCAGCCAGACATCGGCGACCGGTTGCGGCGCGTTCCACTCCGCCGCCAGTTCCGCGGGGACCGGGGCGAAGCCGGCAGCGCGGTAGCACCTCAGTGCGCGGTCGTTGCCGGGGTGGACGCGCATGCAGACGTCGCGCAGCCCGGTCTGCCGGGCCCGCACGGTCAGTCGGGCGACGAAGCGCCGCCCGATGCCCCGGCCCCGGGCCGCGGGGGCGACGATGACCCGGGCCAGCTCGACCTCCGACTCCTCCGCGTCGAGCCAGAGTTCGCCGTACGCGACGGGGTCCCGCCCGTCGTGCAGCACGTACGCCTCGACGTCCGCCGCGTCCCGCCAGCCGGCGACCACCTCGCCCGGCACGGGGAAGTCCTTCCGCCCGCACCACATCACCACTTCGGCGGGCGCGACGGGCCAGCCCGCCACGGTCCGGGCGTACCCGCCGTCGAGCCCGTCGGCCCGCAGCAACTCCACGGTTCCTCCGCCTCCCACGCCCGGGCAGCCTACGCGCCCGGGCCCGTCACGGTCTCCCGGGTGCGGCCCGCTCCGTCAGGTGGCCGGCTGGGGACTCGGCCCGGGGCCCGGGAGCGGCCCCGGTTCGGGCCCCGGGCCCGGCGGCGCCGGGTTCGGGGGTACGGGGTCGGGCCCTGGCGGCGGCGGTGCGGGCGGCAGCGGATCGGGGCTGATCGGCGGCGGTACCGGCCCGGGTGCCGGGCCCGGTTCGGGTCCGGTGGGGCCGGGTGAGGGGGTGGGGCTCGGCGGCACCGGATCATTGGGGGGTGTGGCGTTCCTCGTCATGGGTTCCTCCCGTTTCGGGCCTTCCCGCTGAGGGGCGCGTACCCGGCTCCCCGACGGTCACGCGGCCCGGGCTCAGGAACCGGCGACGGAGCCGTCCGCCGTCCGTGCCCCCGGCAGCCTGCGCCGGGCTGCGGCCAGCGCGGCCTCCACGTCCCTCGTGCCGGTGGCCACGCACAGGGTGGAGGCCGCCTCCTCCAGCCGGCGGCGCGCCTCGGGACCGCCGTTCTCCGCGTTCGCGGCACGCAGCGCCTCGTACTGCTCGACCAGCATGTGCAGAACCACGGGATGGGCCATCAACATGATCGGGATCCCTCCGTCACGACACCGGCACATTCTGCGACTCCGCGACCGAGTACCCCTCATCCCTTCGGCCATTCGGGGGTAAGTGTCATGCATGGGCGGGTGGCGGAGGGGGCGGTGATGGAGGGTTCGGGGCTTTCCGAGCGCGAACGGCGGGCGCTGGCGGAGATCGAGGACCTGTTGCGCGGCGACGACGCGCTGGAGCGTCAACTGCGCACGATGCGGCTGGATCCGGGGCCCGGGCCCGTCGACCTGTTGCGGCGGCCGCGCCCCCTGTTCCTGGCGCTGCTTGCGATCATCTGCCTCGGGCTGCTGATCGCCGCGACCGTGACGACCCTGCTCGCCATCGTGTGCGCCTTCGTGCTGACGTGGCTGGTCACCCTCGTCGTGGCCGTGCGCCTGACGGGGACGGTGCGGCGCGGCCGGCGGCGCGGCCGGCGCCGCTGAGTCACCGCCCGTCGCGGTCGCACGAGGACCCGGCGGATCCGATGACCCGCTTCCGGAGCGTCGCGTACGCCTGAGGTGCCTGCGCCTGCGCCTGCGCCAAGCCGGTGCGACGGCAAGCGGTGAGCGCCCTGCCGCGAAACCGCCCACGCCGAGCGGGTCCTCGTCGGTCGGCAGCGGCTGGACCTCGTCGCTCCAACGGTGCTCCGGCCTGTTCCACCCGGGGCCCGGTCCGCTCGCGGAACAGCGTCGTCATCGGCGGCCGGTGATCTGTCATTCCCTCGTACCCGCCCTCTCCGAGAACGTGCCGGCCCGGCCGACCGGGACCGCCCTCCGTCCCGGCGCCCGCGGCGCCGGTGACCGCGCCCGGACCGGGACGGCGAAGGGGGCCGCTCAGCTCCGGCGGGCGGCGCGGCGGTGCATCGCCCGGCGGTCCTCCTCGGAGGTGCCGCCCCAGATCCCGGCGGTCTGCCCGGTGTTCAGTGCCCATTCCAAGCAGTCGCCGATCACCGGGCACGTCTCGCAGACCGCCTTGGCGCGGGCCTCCTGCCCCGCCCCCGGGCCCGACTGGCCGACCGGGAAGAACAGTTCGGGATCCTCTTGCGTGCAAGCGGCGCTTCGCCACCAGCCCATCGTCTCGACTCCTTCCGGAGGAAGCGTTCGGGGGTGCCACGGACATGTCCGTGCTGCGTCGCGTACCCGATGCGCCGGCGGCAATGCCCCCGATCCGGCGCGCGAGAGCCCACGGCTGGAAGGACGACCGGTTGTACGCCGCCGACCGCCGGAGCGTACGACCGGACCGGACCGGGCCGCACCGCACCGGTCCGGAGTCGACGGCCGCCGCGGCCCGCGGCGACGAGGCCGCCCTCGACCGGCCGGTCGCCGCCCACCGGCGTGAGTTGTTCGCCCGCTGCCCCGGCATGCGGGGTTCCGTCCAGACGCCGCGAACGCCCCGTGGCCTACGCACCGGAGGCGCGGAACGACGCCTGGAAGGCCAGCCGCCGGTCGGCATCCGCGGCGATGGGGCCGAGGAACAGTCCCACGCGCTCAGCCCGGTGAGCCGCAACAGTACCCGGACGAGTCCATCGCCCGCGGTCCCACGTCGGTGAGCACGGCCGTGGCCGGCTCGTCGTCGCACACCATCTCGAAGCGCTCCTCGGCCACCCGCACTCCCCGTCGCCCCAGCTGTCCGCCGCGGGACAGGGTGCCCGAACCCGCGCCGGAAGGAAACTCCCGTCCGCCGCGCACGGCCCGGGTGACCCCACTTCCCGGCCGCTTCCTGTGAGAATTCCCGCGACGGCCGCCCCGCCCCGACCGCTGGAGGACGACGCATGGGTGAACACCCGGACGGCACGCCCGGTCCGACGCCCCCGCAGGCACCGCCGATCACCTGCGAGGACCCCGACTCCTTCGCCTGGAGTGTCTTCCAGGTCAGGCACCCCGTGCTGATCCGCCGCATTCTCGACGCCGTCCCGTACGGGCCGGAGCGGCAGCGGGCCTTCACGGCGCTGCTGCAGGAGTCGCGGTACGACGCGGTCGCCCCGCTGCCGCCGGACGCGCCGGACCGCGCGGCGTGGGAGGAGTGGGGCGAGGGGCGGTTCGGGCGGCCCTGGCCGGAACTGCCGTTCCTGTGGGCGGAGTCCTACTTCTACCGACGGCTGCTCGACCCCGCCGGATATCTCGCCGCCGGCGCGTGGCACGGCGTGGACTTCTTCGCCCCGTTCAAGGACGCGGAGCTGGACGCTCCCGGCTTCGCCGCCGACCTCGCCGCGCTGGACGGCCTGCCCGGTCTCGCCCCCGAGGACCGCGAACAGGCCCTGCTGGCCGCCGCCGTGTGGGGCAACCAGGCGGCGGACCTCGGCTTCACGATGGCCGCCGGGGCCGGCGGCCCGGAGGCGGCCGGCACGCTCGTCGCCGACGAGTCGGACCGGCTGTGGTCCCTGCTCGACGGCGGCACGGTCCTCGTGGTCACGGACAACAGCGCCCGCGAGGTCCTCGCCGATCTCGCCCTCGTCGACGGCCTCCTCGCGAGCGGACGCGCCGCCGAGGTCGAACTGCTGGTCAAGCCGCGCCCGTACTACGTCTCCGACGCCACCGCCCAGGACGTCCTGTCCTGCCTGCGCCGGATGACCGCCGCCCCCGGCGAGGCCGCCCGCATCGGCGGACGCCTGCTGGGGGCGCTGCGCGAGGGCCGGCTCACCCTGACCGCCCACCCCTTCGCCTGTGCGCCGCTCGGCTACCGCGACATGCCGGGCGACCTGCGGGAACGCTTCGCCGCCGCGCGGGCGACGCTGATGAAGGGAGACCTCAACTACCGGCGTCTGGTGGACGACCGGTGGTGGCCCCCGACGGTGCCGTTCGCGGACGTCACCGCCTACTTCCCGGGACCGGTGGCCGCCCTGCGCACCCTCAAGTCCGACACCGTCGCCGGCCTCACCCCCGGGACCGTGGCCCGGCTGGACGCCACTGGCACCGCCTGGCGCGTCAGCGCTACGCACGCGCTGATCCAGGTCACGGACCCGGGATGACGGCCCGGTCCGTCACTGCGCCGCCGGTGGGGTCCGCCCCGACGAGGCCAGCCCCGGCGGGGCCGCGGCCAGCGCGGAACGGATCGCGTCGACCAGGGCCAGCGCGGCCTCCTCGGTCAGCTCCACGGCCACCCGGGCCGAGGGCCCGAGCGCCGGGTTGAGGAAGTCGATGTTGACGGTGTGCTCGTACGGCGCGTGCTGCGGGTGGTCGACGTAGACCATGGCCTCGGTCAGCCCGAAGTAGCCCTGGGCGCCCTTGCCGCTGCCGTCGATGCGGATCTTCTCGGTGAGGTACGTGCACATCAGAGGTGCTCCCCGAAGAAGGCCAGGACCTTGGACCAGCCGTCGACGGCCGCCTCGGGCCGGTAGCTCGGCCGGTTCACGGCGAAGAAGGCGTGGCCCGCGTTGTCGTAGGTGTGGAACTCGTACGGTTTGCCCTGGGCCTTGAGCTCCGCCTCCAGCTCGGCGACGTGCTCGGGGGAGGGGTAGCCGTCCTCCGCGCCGAACAGCCCCAGCAGCGGGCCGCGCAGATCCTTCGTCAGGTGCACGATCGGCTCGACCTGGAGGGGGAAGCCCTCCGGCGGCCGGCCCGCGACGAAGGCGCCGTAGCAGTCGACGCCCGCCTGGACGTCCAGGGAGGCCAGCGCGAGGAAGGCCTGGCGCCCGCCGGAGCAGTAGCCGATCACGCCGACCTTGCCGTTCGACGACGACAGGCCCCGCAGGTACTCGGCGGCGCCCGCGGCGTCACCCAGGAACCGCTCGTCGGGCACACCGCCCTGGGCGCGCGCAGCCGCCGCCGCGTCGTCCGGCGACGCGCCGGGCGCCTCACGGCTGTAGAGGTTCGGGCAGACGGCCGCGAAGCCCTCCGCCGCGAACCGCCGGGTGATCTCCTTCGTGGGGGCGTCGTAACCGGGCATGTGGTGGATCACCACGACGCCGCCGCGCGGACCTGGTGCCATGGGCCGGGCGGAGTACGCCTCGATACGGTCGCCGCCGTGACCGGTGATGGTGACGGTCTCGGCGAGAAGTGCGTCATACATGTACGTCGATCCTTCCGGGGGGACGGATGATCAGCACTGTATGCCGCACGGGCTGTCCGCCCGCCGCTGCCCCGCCCTGGACCTGGGCGGCGGGCGGTTCGTGAGGTCGCCCCATGAGGGACCGGCCCGAGGGCGCCGACGAGGCGGAGCCGGGTGACGTGCTGCGGGCGCGTGGAATCGATGTGACGTCGTGGGCGTACACGCCCGTGGGTTTCGGCGACCACCACTGGACGGCGGCCGATGCGCGCGGCCGACGGTGGTTCGTGACCGTCGCCTACCTGACGCCGCCGGGAGGGGCCGGCGCCTGCGTGGACTCCCCGGCCGAGGCCATGGGGCAGGTGCCCTCCGCCACGGCGCCGTCGGCGACGGCCGTCCGTGCCTCGCCCGTCATGCCCAGCGCCCGCCCGCTGTGGCAGCAGTCGACGATCACGATGCGCCGCTCGGCACGGCTGCGTACCAGCTGGCGACGGATCCAGTCCTACGGGATCGAGGTGTCGGGCTCGCCCGCGACCGAGCCGGGCAGGCCGAGCCAGAGCTCGCCCTGGTCGGGGTCGATGAGCCGTCGCCCGGCGCAGTGGACGAGCAGCCTGTCGGAGGCGCTCTCCACGGCGCCGCGCAGCCGCGCGATGGCCTCCGCGGCGCACGCGGGCTCGGCCACCACATGGCAGCGCTCGGCGGGCAGCCCCCACACGGCTGGGCCGCGCAGCTGCGCGGCCAGATCGACGAGCCCGCCGCGGACGGCCGGCAGCGCGGGCAGGTGCGCGTACGCGCCGACACCGATCAGGACGGCGGCGGATCCGGCCGGGACGGCCGCGGCGCTCATCGGTCGCCGGAGCGCAGCGCCTCGAGGACGCGGGTGGCGGTCTCGACGTCCTGCCCGGACAGGGTCACCGTGACGCCGTCGTACTCGAAGGCCATCTGCGGGGCGGCGGGGCGGGCAGCCCGCCAGGCGAGCCAGGCCAGGGCCAGGTTGGCGAGCTGGAAGCCGCTGTCGAGGGCGATCCGGATGCCCTCCAGGGCGCCGCCCGTACGGCCGGGCCCCGGGCGGCGCTCGTCGAGGGCGACCTTGGCGTTGCGCCGCACATAGGAGTCGTCGAGCAGCCAGTTGTGGAAGGAGCGCAGCTCGTCCTCGGAGTCCCGCGCCTGTGTCGTGATGATGAGTTCCATCGGCACCGATTCCCCCGGTGAGCACCCTCGTGTCCGCAACTCTGGCACAGCGGCGCACGGTGACGCAGGCGTCTGTTCAAAACGGTACGAGACGGTACAGCGAGGTGCGGGCCGGTCGCTTGCCGGGGCCGCGTGCCGGGCGCACGCTGGTCGTATGGCTGCTCAGGGCGGGCCGACGCTCATCACGTCCGTCCAGCGGGCCTTCCGCCTGCTGGAAGCCGTGGGCGCGCACGAGGGCGGCGCGCCGGCGAAACAGCTGGCCCGGGAGACCGAACTGCCGCTCGCCACCGCCTACCACCTGCTGCGGACGCTGGCCCACGACGGCTATGTGCGCAAGCTCGACGACGGCGGCTTCGCCCTCGGCGAGAAGATCGAGGCCCTGCACGCCGCGACCCGGCCGCAGATGCCGCTCAGCCGCGTGCGCCCCGCGCTGGTCGCGCTGCGCGACGAGGTGTCGGCCGCCGTCTATCTGACCTTCTACGAGGAAGGCGAGATCCGGGTGGCGGACATCGTCGACGGCCCCCGGACCCCGCGGGTCGACCTCTGGGTCGGTTTCGAGGACGCCGGCCACGCCACCGCCCTCGGCAAGTGCGTCCTGCGCGAGCTGGACGAGGACTCCCGCGAGGACTACCTCTCCCGCCACCCGCTGGCCGATCTGACCCCGCGCACCATCACGCACCGCGCCGAGCTGCTGCGCCGCCTGGAGGACGTGCCCGCCCCTCCGGCCGTCATGGACCTGGAGGAGTACGTCCTCGGCACCGTCTGTGCCGCGGTCCCGGTCTACAGCGGCAGCACTCTGGGCTCGCTCGGCGTGTCGCTGCGCGCGGACCGGCTCGCCGCCCTCGATGAGGCACGGGCCAAGCTGCTCGCCACGGCGAGCCGCGTGACCCGGGGGCTGTCGCTCACTATCTGAAATTCCCGCCCTTGTCGCGAGGGTCCATACACCGCTTAATTGGTTGAAACGGACATCGGAGATGTGACACCTCGCACAGGAAGGGATTGCGGACGAACATGAGTCAAGCCCCGGACCAGCAGAAGCTCAGCCGGCCTACGTGGCATTTCGCCTCGGGAGTGCCCTTGCTGATCATCTGCGGGGTGGCTCTCGTCGCCTTCGTCAGCGGCGGCGGTCCGGACTGGCTGCCGATGCTCGCCGTGGGGCCGGCGCTGGCCGCGGCCATCGGGGGGCCCTGGCGGGTGCTGCGGGTCGGCGTGCTCTCCGTGGCGCTGGCCGCCGTGCTCGGCGCGTACAAGGGCACGCCCGTCGACAAGCTGGCCATCGTGATGGGGGCGCTGACCGCCGTCACGATGGCCAGCGGGCTGGGCGCCGCGGTCCGCAAGCGGCGCGAGCGCGTGCTGGCCGCCGTCCGCTCGGTCGCCGAGGCCGCGCAGCACGCGCTGCTCCTGCCGGTCCCCGAGACCGTCGGACCCTTCCAGGTGGCCGTCCGCTACAGCGCCGCCGCGGCGGAGGCCCGGATCGGCGGTGACCTGTACGCCCTGGTGCCCACGCCGTACGGCGTGCGGCTGATCGTCGGCGATGTCCGCGGCAAGGGGCTGCCGGCGGTCAGCACCGCCGCCCTGGTGCTGGGCGTGTTCCGTGAGGCCGCCTACGACGAGCCCGACCTGCTCGACGTCGTCGACCGGATCGAGCGCAGCCTGGCCCGCAACCTCGGCACCGACGACTTCGTCACCGCCGTGGTCGTCGGGCATCCCCGCCCCGGCCGCATGGAGGTCGTCAACTGCGGCCACGCCCACCCGCTGCTGCTGCGCGGGGGCGATGTGTTCGCAGTCGAGTCGTCCGTCCAGGTGCCGCCCCTGGGGCTGCGCGCCCTGGCCGGGGACGAGCCGGTACTGCAGGTGCTGCCCTTCGCCGAGGGGGACCAGCTGCTGCTGTACACCGACGGCGTCATCGAGGCCCGCGACCACGGCCGCCGCTTCTATCCGCTGGACGAGCGCGTCACGCGCCACCTGACCGACGACCCCGCGCGCACCCTCGCCGCGCTCCACGACGACCTGCTGGACCATGTCGGCGGCAGGCTGCACGACGACGCCGCGCTGCTCCTGCTGCGCAGCACCTCCAGTGCCGCGCCCGTCACGGAGCTGCCCGCGCCGGTAGCGACCGGCGCCGTGTGCAGGGCCGAGGCCGGCTGAGCCGTCCGGCCGGGAAAACCGCCACGAGTTGCGTACTTTTCCGGCGATTTGCTGCACTTCAGGCGATGTGCGATACGTGGAAAGAGGAGCTTTTCCATGCTCGCCGAGGAAGTGCCATGGCAGGAACACACGAGGACGTCGGGCGTGTGATCACCGGACGCTACCGGCTTCTGCGCCGGCTCGGTGTCGGCGGCATGGGACGGGTGTGGCTCGCCTACGACCAGGAACTGGCGTGCGAGGTCGCGCTCAAGGAGATCGTCCTGCCGCCCGGAGTCCCGGAACGGGAGGTGAGCTCCCGGATCGCCAGGGCCCGCGGCGAGGCCCGGCACGCCGCCCGGTTGCGGACCCATCCGCACGTCGTCACGGTGCACGACATCGTGGAGGAGGAGGGCCTGCCGTGGATCGTCATGGAGTTCGTGCCCGGTGCCATGGACCTGGAGGCGGTGGTGCGCGAGCACGGGCCGCTGCCGCCCGCGGAGGTCGCGCGGATCGGGCTGGCGGTCCTGGACGCGCTCCTGGAGGGCCACCGGCTGGGCATCCTGCACCGGGACGTCAAACCGGCCAACATCCTGCTGACCCACCCCGACCCGCAGCCCTCGTACCCGACGGAGGGCGGCGGCCGGGTGATGCTGACCGACTACGGCATCGCCCTGGAGCCGAGCTCCGGTGAGGCCCGGCTGACCGCGACCCTGGAGATCCTCGGGACCCCGCGCTTCATGGCCCCGGAGCGGGCCAACAACCAGCCGCCCACCGCGGCCGCAGACCTGTTCTCGCTCGGCGCCACCCTCTACTTCGCGCTCGAGGGGACCGGCCCCTTCGACCGCCAGACCGCCCTCACCACGCTGAGCGCCCTGCTGTTCGAGCCCCCCGCGCCGCCACGTAGGGAGACGCGGCTGACGCCGGTCCTCGTCGGGCTGCTGGCCAAGGACCCCGCGGACAGGATGGGCGGGGAGGAGGCCGCCCAGCGGCTCTCCTCCGTCGCCGCCCAGCCGTACCAGCTCCACCCGGCCCCTCCGCAGGAACCGGAGATCCCGCCGGAGACTCCACCGCCCGAGCGGTCCCCGGCGCCGAAACCGCCGCGCCCCCAGGCGTCGGCCGCCCCGACGACCGAACTCCCGCCGGCGACCGGGCAGGAGGAACGGGAACTGCCGGGCCCGCCCCCGGGGCCGCTGCCGCCCAGGGCCGGCGAGGCCCCGCCACGGCCCGGTCCGCGGCGGCGCCGGCGCCGGCGGGCCGGGATCATCGCGGGGGCGGTGCTGGCCGCGCTGGCCGTGGCGGGCGGCGGCATCTACCTGGCGCAATCCCGCTCCCCGGGCCCTGACCACACCGCGCCGGCATCCGTGCAATCGATCAAGGTCGGCGAGTCGCCGCACGGGGTGGCGATGTCCCCGGACGGGTCCCGCGGCTACGTGGCCAACTACAGCTCGGGCTCGGTGTCGATGATCGACACCGAGTTGAACCGCACCGTGGGCGATCCCATCCCCGTCGGCCGCTTCCCGAAGGGGGTGGCGGTGTCGCCGGACGGGCGCGAGGTCTACGTGACCAACAATTACGCGGGTTCGGTCTCGGTCATCGACGCCACGAGGAACCGCACGGTGGGCGACCCCATACCCGTCGGCGCCAGCCCGGAGGGGCTGGCGGTGTCGCCTGACGGGAGCCGGGTCTACGTGGCCAACGGCAGCTCGGGCTCGGTGTCGGTGATCGACACGGCGAAGAACCGTACGGTCGGCGATCCCATCCCTGTCAACCTCTTCCCTCAGGAGGTGGCGGTGTCCCCCGACGGGCGCAAGGTCTACGTGACCAGCTTCGGCCCCAACAGGCGCTCGGCTTCGGTGTCGGTGATCGACACCGCGAAGAACCGTACGGTGGGCGATCCCATCCACGTGGCCCGCCGTCCGGAGGGTGTGGCGGTGTCGCCTGACGGGAGCCGGGTCTACGTGGCGAGCCAGGGTTCGGGTTCGGGCTCGGTGTCGGTGATCGACACCGCGAGCAACCGTACGGTGGGCGATCCCATCGCCGTCGGGCCCATCCCGGAGGGGTTGGCGGTGTCCTCGGACGGGAGCCGTGTCTACGTGGCCGACGGGGGTTCGGGTTCGGTGTCGGTGATCGACACCGCGGACAACCGCACGGTGGGCGGTGCCATCCGCGTCGGCTCCAGCCCGAAGGGGTTGGCCGTGTCGCCGGATGAGCGCCGGGTCTACGTGGCCAACGGGACCTCGGACTCGGTGTCGGTGATCACGTTCTAGCGAAGGTCCGAAGTCCGGGACCGCGTCGGCCGGTTCGGGGGAGTGGAGCAATGGCGCCGACAGAACGGGTCCTGTCGTCGCGGTCCATGGGCCTGCCCCGAGTCGCGTCTTATGGCGGGGTGCAGCCCGGCGGGTCCCAAACAGGGTTGCCGTTCGCGTCGTTGTGGTAACCCGTGCAGTCCTGGTTCGGTGCCGCGCGCGACGTTCCCGTCGGGGCCTGCGTCGTCTGAGGGGCGGCCTGGGCGCTCGCCACGCCCACCGTTCCGGCGAGTAGCGCGGCGGCGCACGAAGCACCGATGAGGTGCCTGATTCGTTTCTGGGTGTTTATTCGCATGAATATCCCCTTACGAACTGATATGTCGATCACTTATTAACCAGGGTGGGAGTCCGATCGCGACGGTGTCAACGTCATCGAGGGCGATCCGTCCCGAAGTTACAGAATCGGGAAATTTGTCGGGTTGTGTCGCGGCCGGTCAGCCGCCCTCGGCCTGCGTTGCCGCCGGGAAGGGCTGCTCGGCCCAGATCGTCTTGCCGCGGGCGTGGTAGCGCGTGCCCCAGAGCGACGCGAGCTGCGAGACCAAGTAGAGCCCGCGCCCGCCCTCGTCCGTGTCCAGGGCGCGACGGACGTGCGGGGAGGTGCTGCTGCCGTCGCCGACCTCGCAGATCAGCCGGCGGTCGCGGATCAGCCGCAGCCGCAGCGGTGGCGACCCGTAGCGGATCGCGTTGGTGACAAGCTCGCTGACCAGCAACTCTGTGGTGAACTCCAGCTCCTCCAGGCCCCACTCGGCCAGTTTCGCCGTGACGAGCCCGCGCGCCTGCCCGACCGACTCGGGCTCGGCCGCCAGGTCCCAGGTGGCGTGCCGGTCCGGCGGCAGGCCGTACAGCCGTGCCACCAGAAGCGCCACGTCCTCCCCGGGATGCCCCCCGGGCACGAGCCGGCGCAGCGCCTCCTCGGCGATCTCGCCGGGCTCCCGCCCGTGGCCGAGCCCGGCCAGCGCCTCGCCCAGCAGGGCCGCTCCCTCGCACCCGGACCGCGGGGCGAGCAGTCCCTCGGTGTACAGGGCGATGAGGTCGCCGTCGGCGTGCGCCACCTCGGCGCACTCGAACGGGACGCCGCCGGTGCCGAGGGCCGGGGCCGTCGGCGTGTCGCTCACTGTCACCTCGCCGTCGACGCTCACCCGTGCCGGCATCGGGTGGCCGGCGCTGGCCATCGTGCAGCGCATGGTGATGGGGTCGAAGACCGTGTAGAGGCACGTGGGAGCCGCGGCCCCGGGTGCGGGCCCGCCCTGCTCCTCGTGGAACCGCTTGACCTGGTCGCTCAGGTGGGTCAGCAGCTCCTCCGGTGACATGTCCAGGTCCGCCAGTGTCCGTACGGTCGTCCGCAGCCGTCCCATGGACACCGCCGCGTGCAGCCCGTGCCCGCCCGCGTCACCGATGACCAGCGCGGTGCGCGCGCCGGACAGCGGGATCACGTCGAACCAGGTGCCGCCGGCCCCGGCGCGGCCACCCCGGGGCAGATGGCCCGATGCGGCCTTCACGGTCCGCAGCATCGGCAGCCGCTGCGGCAGGAGACTGCGCTGCAGCGCCACGGCCGTGGCCCGTTCCCGGGTGTAGCGGCTCGCGTTGTCGATGCAGACCGCCGCGCGCGTGACGAACTCCTGGGCGAGCATCACGTCGTCGGCCTCGAACGCGTGGGCCCGGGTGAACCGTACGAAGAGCACCACGCCCAGCGCGGTCCCCCGCGCGAACATGGGCACCAGCAGCCAGGACCTGACACAGAAGTCGCGGAGCATCTCGGCGCGGGCCGGATCGGCGGCCTCGAGCTCGACCATCAGCTCCTCGCCGGTCAGCAGCACGGGCTTGCCGGTCGCCAGCGCCCGGGCGGCGGGGGTGCCGGGCATGGATGCGAAGCCGTCCACCTCGCCCGGCGGGACCACGGTCTGCGCCGGCCCGCCGGCCACCATCGTCGCCGCGGCGCGGCGCAGGGGCACCGCCTCGGCGACGGGGCCGGGCAACGGCTCCTCGCCCCCGAGCACCGAGTCCAGCAGGTCGACGTACGAGAAGTCGGCGAACCGCGGCACGGCGACGTCGGTCAGCTCCTGCGCGGAGTGCAGTACGTCGAGCGTGCTGCCGATCCGCGCGCTGGCCTCGTTGACGAGGTCGAGCCGCTCGCGGGCCCGGGCCTCGGTGGTGAGGTCGAAGACCATGTGCGCCAGCGCGACCACGTCCCCGTCGGCGCCGCGCAGGGGCAGGATCGTCTCCGACCAGACCGTGTCCCGGTCCGGGTCCCGGGGGTCACGGCCACGCACCTCACTGCCGATCATGGCCCTTCCCGAGGTCAGCACCAGGCGCTGACGTGCCTCGAAGGCCTCCGTGTCCAGCAGCCCGGGCGGGGCCACCTCGCGCCAGGTGTGCCCGACGAAATCCTCCCGGAAGCCCGCGGCACGGATCTGCGAGTCGTTGCGGGCCAGGAAGCGCAGCTCCGTGTCGAAGACGTCGATGATGAACGGGGACTCGGTGAACAGCCCGCGCAGCAGCGCGCCGAGCAGATCGTCACGCCGCACCGCCTCCGCGTTCTCCGCCTGCAGGAGCCAGTGCTCCGGTTCGAGCCGATGCGCCCACAGCACCGCCCCGACCGGTCTGTCCTCCCGGTGCCGCAGGAAGACCGGCCCCAGGAAGGCCGACTGCGCCGTACGCAGACGGCGGGCGACGCGGGCACCCTCGGCCGCGGACCACAGCAGCCGCAAGGCGCGCAGCCCGTGGGCCTCGGCCGCCGTGTAGCCGAGCAGCCGCTCCGCTCCCGGGCTCCAGTTCGTCACGCCACCGCGCGCGTCCACGACGGCGAAGGCGTCGCCCCCGGAGCGGGGAAGACCGTCAGGGGCGTCGCCGAACAGCGTGCCGCGCATGTCCACCGGTCACGCCCACCCGGCCCTGACACACCCAAGGGTTCCCACAGCTCAATACTGCCCGCCACCAAGATCTGAGGCACGCGCTGCGTGCCACGGCGCCGGTGACCTGCCCGGACGCACCCGACGTGGCCGTTCCCGCGCGTACCGATGAGTTTCCGGCGCCCGGCCGGTCCCCCTGGTGAAGACACCGACACCAGGGGGTCCCCATGACGCATCATCCCGACCTCGGACCGGCCGCCCGGGACGTGGGCGCACTGCTGGAGCAGGTCAGCGACAAACACCTCGACGCACCCACGCCGTGCCCCGACTACACCGTGGCGCACCTGATCGGGCACATCGCCGGATTCTGCGCCGGCTTCCGCGACGCGGCCCGCAAGGACCTCGGCCCGACCACGGACAGCGACCCCAACGGCTCCGTCCCCGAGCTGCCGGCGGCCTGGCGCGAACTGCTGCCCGTACTGCTGGCGGAGCTGGCCGACGCCTGGCGCGACCCCGGGGCCTGGGAAGGCGAGACGGTGGCGGGCGGGGTCACCCTGCCCGGGGCCCTCGCGGGCCGCTTCGCCCTCAATGAGCTGCTGGTCCACGGCTGGGACCTGGCCCGCGCCACGGGCCTGGACTACCGTCCCGGCGAGCCGGGCCTGGAGGCCGCCATCACGCTGCTGAGCGGCTTCCGGGCGGCCTCCGGGGACTCCCCGGAGGGCTCGGGGCCCTTCGGCCGGGTCGTACCGGTCCGGGATTCCGCGCCGCCGCTCGACCGGCTGGTCGGCCTCACCGGCCGTGATCCGTCGTGGAGCCCGCCGCGCTGAGCGGCCGGCGTCCCCAGGCGGAGATCATCGGGGCGGTGGCCAGGTCGAGCGTGCCGGTGGCGACGTTCGCCAGATGCCGGTCGATCTCCTCGTCGGTGGCGAGACCGGCCGCCACCAGCCGGTCCCGGATGTGCCGCACGGTGGCCGTCTCCAGGACGGCGCACGCCGGTGAGGTGATCGGGAAGTACGCGTCGGCGCGGACGTCCTCCAGCCCGGCCTCCCGGAGCAGGCGCGGCAGCGTCCGCCCGTAGGCCAGGTCGGCGCCCCGTTCCGCCATCAGCGCGCGGAAGCCGGAGCGCAGGCGGTTGGCAAGGCGTTCCGCGGGTCCGGACTCGTCCGGGCAGAGCAGCGGCTGCAGCCCCGGATCGGCGTCCTCCAGCAGCAGCCATCCGCCCGGTCGCAGCGCGCCGATCATCCGCCGCAGTGCCTCGGCGCGATCGGCGAGGTGCACCAGCACCAGGCGGGCGTGGACGAGGTCGAACCCGCCGGGCGGTGGGGGATCGGCGGCGACGTCGTGGCGCAGCACCTCGACCACGCCGCCCGCGGCGTCGCGGGTCCACGACACGTCGATGTCGGTGGCGACCACAGCGCCGCCGGGCCCGACGCGTCCGGCCAGCCCGAGGGGCACGGACGGGCCTCCGGCCCCCACCTCCCAGCAGCGCATCCCGGCCCCGATGCCGAGCGCGTCGACGTGCCGGAACGTCACGGGGTCGAAGAGCTCGGCGAAGGCCTCGAAGCGGGCGCCCGCCTCGGGCCGGCGGTTCTCCAGCAGGTAGCCGTGGTCGTCCCCCCGGCGGTCCGCGGGGCCCGTTTCGTTCGCGTCGTCCGTGTCGCGTGTCGTCATGGCGCGATTCTCCGTTACGGAGGCCCTGCTTCCGGTGCCGGGGGCGCCCGGCCATCGGTGTACTCGTGTGGGTGACACGAGAAGGGCGGCGACGCGGTGCGCGGCGGATGGATGCGTCTCGCACGTAGTCGCTTTTCCGGTCGATACTGACACATGTCGCTTACAGCTAACAGTTACGGATATGTCCGCATTCTGTAACGCGAAGCGAGTGTTCCGGTTCTGCGCGGCACCTGCGGGTCAGAGTTGGGTCATCGGCCGACCGCCGAAGCATCCGCACCGCGTGACCAGCCCGAACGGGCGGGGAACGCACCCTTATTGAGGGGGTCTCATGTCTGCTTCCCGTATCACCCGCCGTGTCATCGCCACCGTCCTCGCCTCCGGAGCGGTCGTGGCCGCCGCCGCCATGCCGGCCACCGCTGCGGACGGCCGCCACGGCCGGTCCTCCGTGGTGATCGGTGACGTCAACACCCGTGACTACGGCCATGGTTACGGCCACAGCCGTGGCCGCGGCAACGACGAATGGATCGAAGTGGTCAACACCGGCCGCGGCCCGGTCAACCTGCGCGGCTGGACCCTGTCGGACAGCGACGGCAACCGCTACCGCTTCGGCAACGTGCGGCTCGCCGGGTACTCGAAGGTGCGCGTCCACTCCGGCTTCGGCCGCGACGGCTGGCGCGACCTGTACCAGGACCGCCGCAACTCCGTCTGGGACCGCCGCGACACCGCGACCCTGTGGAACGACGACGGCCGCGTCGTGGACGTCAAGTCCTGGGGCGGCCGCGGCGGCCACCGCTGACCGGCACCTGATCCGGGCCGTGCCGCCGCAATCCCGTGGCCGGCACGGCCCACCCCCTTCGACCCGTATGGCGTGCCGAGGCGAAAACCAGCCGCGGCACGCCGCTTTGCTGCGCCATGATGGGCGGCATGGACGGACCGGAGAACGAATGGGTGACCCTCTTCAGCTACGAGAACCTTCCGGGCTGCCCCAGGCCGGCCCTGGTCATGGCGCATTGACTGCGTGACCGCGGCATCGACTGGTGGCCGTTCGCCCAGGACGAGCTGGTCGTCGACCTCATGTGCGGGGTCGGGGCGGACGGACACTGGCACGGCACCTTCGCCGTCCGGTTGGACGCGGCCGCCCTGCGCCGGCTCGGACTCCACCCCCGGCAACCGACGTCCGCCCCCGCCGATCCGCCACCCCCGGCGTGGTGGGGACCGTGGACGCGGGCCGCGGGCGGCGGAGAGGACACAACGCCGTGGTCCCGGCCGGAGAACCGGCCGGGACCACGGTGATCCGCTTCCCTCCTCCCCCTGCTAGGGGTTGACGTTGATGGTGAACGTGGACGTGGTGTTCTTGATGTTCTGGTAGTTGTCGCTCATCGTCAGGTTGTCGAAGGTGACGGACCCGACCGCCGGACCCTGGCCCGCCTCCGGCATCTCGTTGGCCCACAGGCCGAAGCCGGACTTGGCGTCGTAGGCGTCACCGCTGCGGTGGGCGCCGGTGATGGACACATTGGTGAGGATCGTGTCCTTGATCGGGTTCTGCGGCTGGCCGCCGACGTAGTTGGTCTGGAACATGATCCCGCTGTAGGTCGGGTCCACGATGTCCACGTCGCTGACGCGGATGCCCTGGAAGACCTTCGAGGCCGAGAAGAGCCAGATGCCCGGGAAGGTCTGACCGCCCCAGAAGTGTCCGCCGGCGCGGACGATGGAGACGTTCTGGATGTTGGTCGGGTCGGTCCCGAAGCCGTTCATCGGGTAGCCGAAGTCCAGGGAGCTGATCGTGACACCGGAGTACACCAGCGTGTCCGCGATGAGGATGTTGCGGAACGTGTTGGCGTAGCCGCCGTAGACCGCGATGCCCGCGGCGCGCCAGGTCAGCAGGGACGTCAGGTTCTCGTATAGGTTGTTCTTCTCGTCCGCGCCGCCCGCGTCGATCGCGGAGAAGAGCGCGAAGCTGTCGTCACCCGTGGCACGGGCCTCGATGTTGTCGAGGTGGTTGTCCGTGCTGCCGTTGGTCATGTTGATGCCGTCGGCGAAGGTGTCGCGGATGCGCGAGTTGGTGATGGTGACGTTGTCGGTGTTGGCGCCCCAGTAGAGGCAGACCGTGTGCTCGTTCCAGACGTTGTCGATGGTGATGTCGGCGACGTTCGCGAAGTCGAAGACCTTGCCGGGGCCGTCGATGCGGGAGGTGTAGTTCCCGAAGAACGCGAAGCCCGAGAAGGACGAGCCGTTGGCCGTGGAGTCGGCGCGGAAGCCCGCGTCGGTGTTGGACTGGCTCGACGGGGTGTGGAAGCGGGTGTACCAGGGGCCGGCGCCGATGATCTTGACGGCCTTGCCGTAGACCTGGAACTTGCTGGAGGTGTCGTAGTCGCCGGCCGGGAGGTAGACACCCTTGATCGTGCCGGTGGTGTCCATCCGCGCCTTGTCCAGGGCGTTCTGCACGTCCTGCTGGCTGAAGCCGGTCGGCGCGGTGTACGCCGCGGGGTCCGGGTTGGCGATCGGCGTGGCCTGCTCGGTGTTGACGAAGTCGATCGCGTAGTTGGTGGTGTTGGCCGCGTCCTTCTGGAGCTTGATCTTGGCGCCGGCCGGCACGGTGGTGCCGAGCAGCATGTTGGCCTCGTCGTAGATGTGGCGCGGGCTGCCGTCGCTGGGGCTGTTGCCCGGGGCGGTCTCGTTGCCGTAGAGCCACGCGTACTTCGAGGTCAGGTCGATGGCCTTGAGGAAGGTACCGTTGACGTAGACGTCGAGCGTGGAGTTGGTGCCCCCGCCGCCCGACGCGTCCGGGATGGAGTAGCGCACGACCAGGGTGTTGGTGCTGGCCTTGGTGGTGAACTCCACGGAGCTGCCGGTGCTGTTCAGCGTGACGGCCTTGCGGCCGGACGCCTCGCCCGCGAGGTCGCCGACGGTGCGGTTCGGGCCGACGACCTGCGCGCCGCCGCCCAGGACGCCGTCCTCGGCCTCGTACATGTCGTACGGCATGTTGGCGCCGCGCCCGACGAACAGGGACTGGGTGCTGGTGTTGTTCTGCTGCTTGACCGCCGGCTCGTTGGCGTCCGCGGCGATCACCGTCTTGACGGAGTACTTGCCGTTCACCGCCGTCCAGGTGCCCAGGTTGACCGGGCTGCTGGTGCTGCCCGCCGCGATGGCACCGCTGTAGGAGCCGGTGAGCGTCTTCACGACGCTGCCGGAGGCTGTGTCGGTGACCGTCACCGTGATGCCGTGGGTGCCGCCCGCGGAGGCCACGGTGCCCTGGTTCTTGATCGCGACCGAGAAGGTCACGGTGTTGCCCTTGCCCGGGTTGCCCGGCGTCCAGCTGGACGGCGCGGCGACCAGGTCGGAGCTGTCGACCGGTTTGACGACCAGCGGACTCGAACTGGTGTAGGCGTTGTTGGTGTCGTTCTGCTCGATGACGTCGTTCGCCTCGTCGACCTTGGCGCCGAGCGGGTAACTGCCCGCGTCACGGGCGCCGATGTTCGCCGACACCGTGATGGAGGCGCCGGCGGCCAGTGCGCCGACCGCAGCGGTGCCGACCTTGGTGGTGCCCAGGTAGAAGTTGACGTTCGTGGCGCCGGACGCCAGCTCGCCGATGTTGCGGACGGTCGCGGAAAGGGTGACCGCGTCGGTCTCCACCGGCGCGCTCGGCGACACCGACATGGCCGAGACCGTCAGGTCCGGATTGGGTGCCGGGGTGCCGATCACCTGGAACTCGGCGACCTGCCCGCCGCCCGCACCGCTGTTGGCGGTGAACGTCAGCCGCACGTCGGCGACGCGCGCGGTGACCGGGATGGTCACCGTGTTGCCGGAGGCCGGGTTGAACGTGTAGTCGGCCGCCGCCTTCAGGCTGGTGAAGCCGCTCGCGCCCTGGTCGCGGCCGAGTACCTGGATGGTCTGGGTGCGGGTGCCCCAGGCGCCGTCGGGGTTGAGCATGAGCACCAGCGAGGTCACGTCGGCGTCGGCGCCGAGCGACACGGTCAGGGTGTTGGGGTAGGTGCCGCCCGCGCCCTCCCAGTACGTCGTCACGTTGTTGTCGTTGGCGTTGGCCGCGACGAAGTTCTGGGTGGTGGAGGAGGCGGTGATCGGCTTGCCGACCGCCATGTTGGAACCGGGGCCGCTGGTCGAGCCGTTGCGGATGACGGTGGCGCTCGCGACGCTGCGGTTGCCCGCGGCGTCCTTGGCCTTGACGTAGTACGCGACGGTCGCCGAGTCGGGCTGGCTGTCGGTGTACGTGAGCGTGCTGCCGGAGACCGTGTCGCGCAGCTGGTCGTTGGCGTACACCTCGTAGCCGGTGACGCCGACGTTGTCGGAGGACGCGGTCCAGGTCAGCTTGATCTGGCCCGACGCGGGCTGGGTGTAGGCGAGGTTGCCGGGCTGTGAGGGCGCCTGCGTGTCGCCGCCGGTGTCGCCGGTGCGGGTGACGGTGTTGCTGTTGCCCGACTGGTTGCCCGCGGCGTCCTTGGCCCGCACGTAGTACGAGACCGTGGCGGTGTCGGGCTGGCTGTCGGTGAAGGTCGTCACGTTGCCCGCGACGCTCGTGCGCAGTGTGCCGTTGGCGTACACGTCGTAGCCGGTCACGCCGACGTTGTCGGTCGACGCGGTCCAGGTGAGCCTGATCTGGCCGGAGGAGGGCTGCGAGAACGCCAGTCCGGTGGGCGCGGACGGCGCGGCCGTGTCACCGGAGGCCGGGCCGTAGATCTCCAGCTCGGACAGCTGGGCGGCGGCCCAGCCGGTGTTGGCCGTGACGTTGACCCGGACGTAGCGCACGGTCGTCGAGGTCAGGTTGATGGTGACCGTGTTGTTGCCGGAGGGGTCGAAGGCGTAGTCGCGGGACGTCACCAGGTCGCTGAAGTTCGACCCGTCGGTGCTGCCGCGCAGCGACAGCGTCTGCGTCCGCGCCTCCCAGCTCGGCGGCAGCTTCAGTACGACCTTGCTGACGCCCACGGAGGAGCCGAGGTCGGCCTGGAGCCACTGCGGGAAGGCGTTGTTGGCGCTCTCCCAGTACGTGGCCTGGTTGCCGTCGTTGGCGTTGGCCGGGATGTAGGGCGCGTTGCCGGCGCTCGCGGTCAGCGTCCGGCCGGCGGCCAGGTTGTCCGTCGAGGAGGCGGCGCCGTGCACCTCGAGCTCGGAGACCTGGGCGGCGGACCAGCCGGTGTTGGCGGAGATGTTCAGCCGCACGTACCGGGTCGTGACGGCCGAGAAGCCGATCGTCACCGTGTTGCCCGAGCCGGGCGCGAAGGTGTGCGCCGCCGAGCCGGAGAGGGTCGAGAAGGTGTTGCCGTCGGTGCTGCCCTGCACCGCGAAGGTCTCGTCGCGCGCGCCCCACGCCGCGGGCAGCTTCACGACCACCTCGTCCATGCTCGTGCCGCTGCCCAGGTCGACCTGGACCCACTGCGGTAATGCGCTGCCCGCGCTCTGCCAGTACGTGTCCTGGCTGCCGTCGGTGATGTTCGCGACCCCGTACTCGGCGTGCGAACTGCTCGCGGTCGCCGCCCTGCCCGCCGCGAGGTTCGGGCCGCCGGCGGCCGCGGCCGGCAGGGCCGACTGGCCGAGCAGCACCAGGCCCGCCGCGATCACCCCCGCCAGCAGCCGCTGGATGAACCGTTTCCTTGGCATGTCGTCCCTGTGCCTCTCGTCAGAGTTGTTGGTGCCATGACACATCGCATGCGATACGGCTGCCACGCCTAGAAAATTGCATCGATTGTTTTGGTAATTGCGCGGCCCGAGCCGATAGTTGCAGAGGTGTTTCCAGGCGTCTATGCCTTCGACCAGGCTTTCAGTTCACCCGACATGAGCTTGCGCTGGAGTGTCGCCCACCCGACAGGGCGTTGCCGAAGCGCCGCAAAATCTTGCGCTTCCTACTCCGCTGTACGCAGCGCCTGATACATCGCCCAGAGGACGGAGACGAGCGGGACCGCGACCACCGCGCCGATCACGCCCGCCGCGATGGCGCCGCCGATGACCGTCAGCGCGACCACCACGGGATGCAGGCGCACCGCCCAGCTCATCACGATCGGGTGCAGCACATGGCCCTCGATCTGACCGATGATCACGATCAGGCAGACGACGATCGCCGCCACGACGGGGCCCTTGGCGGCCAGGGCCACCACGGCGGCGACCGCCAGCGCCACGGGCGAGCCGATCAGCGGCACGAAGGCGGCGAAGAACTCCAGCAGCGACAGCGGCAGTGCCAGCGGCACCTGGAGCAGGGACAGGGCCACCCCCACCAGGATCGCGTTCGTCGCCGCCACCAGCACGATCCCGCGCGTGTAGCCGGTGAAGGTGCGCCATGCCGCGCGGCCCGCCACCGCCACCCGGCCGCGGACCGTCCTCGGCAGCTGTGCGCAGAACCAGGACCACTGCCGGTCCCCCGAGTGCATGAAGAACACCGAGCAGAACAGTGCCAGCGCGAAGACCGTGAGCACCTCCACCAGCCGTCCGGCCCCGCTCAGCGCGGTGCTGATCAGCGTGGACCGGTGGCTGGACAGCCATTGCCCGATCTTCGCCTGCAGATCGGTGAGTGCCGCGGGGTTGAGCCGGAACGGCGGTGCCTGCAACCAGTGCTCGATCCTCGCCAGTCCCGCGCTGAACTCGCGCTGCAGCCCCTCCGTCTCGCCGGCGACCGCCTCGCCGACCAGTGCCAGGATGCCGAGCACCGCCAGGATGCTTCCGATGAGCGCGACGGCCACGGCGAGCGGGCGCGGGATCAGGCGGGCCAGCAGATCGGCCACCGGCCGGAGCATGGCGGTGACGACCAGCCCGAGGAAGACCGCCACCGCGATCTCGTGGAACCGCCCCAGCGTGGCGAAGGCTGCGTAGACCACGGCTCCCACGACCAGCAGCCGCCAGGAGTAGGCGGCGGCCGCGTCCAGGGCGGGGAGCACCCGGACGCCGGCCCGACGGACGGGCCCGCGCACCCCCCGGCGCCCCGCGCGGATCCGGCTCCGCCGTCCTTGGGACACCGTCCGCACCTTCCCGTCGTGCCCGGCCGTACGCCCGCGCCCTGCGCGGCTGTCCCTGCTTGCTACCACCGGCGGCGTGCGGTCCAACGCGTCGGGCGCCGTATTCGCCCGAAGGCACCCCCTGGCCGGAGGTGGATCTCCCGTCGGTACGGCTGCTAAATTGGTCTAAACCAGTTAGCGGGCTCTCTCTCCAGATCGGCGGTCCCGAAGTGGAAGTCGTCATCGTTCCCGACGCCGCGGCGGGCGGCGAACTCATCGCGGGCGCCATGGCGGACCTGCTGCGCCGCAAGCCCGACGCGCTGCTCGGCGTCGCCACCGGATCGACCCCGCTCCCGGTCTACCGGGCGCTCGCGCGCCTGGCGGGCGAGGGCGCCGTCGACGTCTCGCACGCCCGCATCTGCCAGCTGGACGAGTACGTCGGGCTGCCCGCCGGGCACCCGGAGTCCTACCGCTCCGTGGTGCTGCGCGAGGTCGTCGCCCCCCTCGGCCTCGCCGAGGAGTCCTTCATGGGGCCCGACGGCACGGCCGAGGACATCGTCGAGGCGTGCGCGGCGTACGAGCGCACGCTGGCGGAGGCGGGCGGGGTGGACCTGCAACTGCTCGGCATCGGCGCGGACGGCCATATCGGCTTCAACGAGCCGTGCTCCTCGCTGGCCTCGCGGACCCGGATCAAGACGCTGACCCGGCAGACCCGCCAGGACAACGCCCGCTTCTTCGACCACCCCGACGAGGTGCCGCACCACGTCATCACCCAGGGCATCGGCACCATCCTTCAGGCCCGGCACCTGGTGCTGCTCGCCACGGGCGAGGCGAAGGCGGAGGCGGTCGCCCTCGCCGTCGAGGGTCCGCTGTCGGCGGTCGTCCCCGCCTCCGCGCTCCAGTTGCACCCGCACGCCACCGTCGTCGTCGACGAGGCGGCGGCGTCCGGGCTGAAGCTGGCCGACTACTTCCGGGCCACGTACGCGGCCAAGCCGTCCTGGCAGGGCCTGTAGAACCGGATCCGCTTCACGTACGGGGCGCCGGGGCGAGGGGCAGGAACAGCGACCCGCGCGCCCCGGCGCGGACGGTCCGCACGGCGACGACCGCCCACGCCGCGATCAGGCCCCCGTAGAGCACCAGTGCCGCGCCCTGGAACGCGGTGGAGTGCAGGCGGATCGCGAGCGCGCTGGTGCCGGTCACACAGGTGCCCAGCGGGAAGGTGAAGCTCCACCAGGTCAGGGTGAACGGCAGGCCCCGCCGCGCGGTGCGCAGGGTGAGCGCCGCCGCCAGGGCCAGCCACATCATGGCGAAGCCCCAGGTGGGCACGCCGTAGAGGTAGCCGAAGACCTCGGCTCCGGTGGCGTACGGACGGGGCAGGACGGCCGGGGCCGCGTGGCCGAGGAGGTTCGCCGCCGTGACCGACTGGCCCAGCGGGCCGAGGACGATCCACAGGGTCGGCACCATGGCCGCCGGGCCGGTCTTGTGGCGCATCAGCCGGCCCCAGATCTGCGTGATGATCACCAGGCTCGCGATGAGGCTCATGCCGAACATCGCGTAGCAGGCCAGCAGCAGCGTCAGCCGGCCCTGACCGGCCGGGAGGTGCGGGATCAGGGCGGCGCCGGTGGCGGCGGACACCATCGGCGGGACGACGGGCATCAGCCAGCCGCCGAACGCCGAGTCGTCGGCGACGGAGTGGTCGGTCATCGCCCGGTACGGGATCCACACCCACGTGACCAGGCCCAGCAGGGTTCCCGCCGACCAGAGGACCGCATCGACGGTCAGGGCCGTGTGCGGCCCGATCCAGTCCGAACCCAGCGCCAGCGTGCCGGCGCCCACGGTCATCAGCGCCATGGCCGGAGCGCCCCAGAAGTGCGCCATCACCGGGTGGCCCGCGTGCGCCCGCGCGCGGTCGCGGTGCCGGGTCCAGTGCACCGACCACGCCGCGGTGAGCGCGATCAGCCAGACGGCCGCGAGGGCCCATACGACCGTGGCGGCCGTCCGCAGGCCCGGTATGTGCGCGGGCAGTCCGGCCGCGGCGGTGGCGACGATGCCGGTGCCCATCACGGAGGCGTACCAGTTGGGGCCGAGATCGCGGAAGAGCTGGGAGGGGTGGTCCAGCTCCCGCAGCAGCCCGGTGCGCGGGTGGGCGCCGGGCCGCGAGGGGAGAACGAGCGTCGATGGCATGTTCGCAGCCTCCCTCCGCCCGGGCGTGACCGGTAGAGACCAGTTTCGGATGGGGTCATAGACTGGGCTTATGCCCCTGCCCGAGCGAGTGAGCGACCTGGCGGCGTTCGACCTGCTGCTTTCGGTCGCGAACCTCGGCAGCGTCGGCGCCGCGGCCCGCGCGCACGGCGTCAGCCAGCCGGCCGCGAGCTCCCGCCTCCGCCACCTCGAACGCAGGCTGGGGCTGCAGCTGCTGGAGCGGTCCCCGCGCGGCTCGCGGCTCACCGAGCAGGGCGCGCTGGTCGCGGACTGGGCGCGCACCGCCGTCGACGCGGCGGCCTCCCTGGACGCCGGGGTCACCTCGCTGCGCGGCACCGGTGAGAGCCGGCTCCAGGTGGCGGCCAGCATGACCGTGGCCGAGTACCTCCTGCCGCAGTGGCTGGTGGCCCTGCGCGCGGGCGCCCCGCACACCACCGTCGCCCTCACCGCGGGCAACTCCGACGACGTCGCCGCCGCCGTCCTGGCGTGCGAGGCCCACATCGGCTTCGTCGAGGGCCCGGACATCCCGCGCGGTCTGGTCGCGGAGCCCGTCGGACACGACGAGCTGACCGTCATCGTCGCCCCGGCTCACCCCTGGGCCCGCCGCCGGTCCGGCATCGGTGCCGCAGAACTGGCCGCGACGGCGCTGGTCAGCCGCGAGCGGGGCTCCGGGACCCGCCGCTATCTGGAGCAGGCCCTGGCCGACGGGGCCGGGCTCCCGCTCGCCGACCCGCTGCTCGAACTCCCCTCAACCACCGCCATCAAGACCGCCGTCGCCGACGGCCTCGCCCCGGCCGTCCTCAGCTCACTGGCCCTCACCGCGGAACTCGCCAACGGCAGCGTCGTCGCCGTCCCCGTGACCGGCCTGCACCTGACGCGGACACTGCGCGTGGTGCACGCCCGCGGCCGCGACCTCGCCGGGCCGGCGCGGGATCTCGCCGCGATCGCCCGGCAGGGCGGGGTCAGTGCCCGTCGGGCGGCGGGAGCCGCAGACCCCGCAGGTCCGGCGGGACGGGGGCGGTCGGCCGGTACAGCGGCGGAACCTGGCCGTCGGCGGCCGCGGCCGGCGCGTCACTGAGGCGGAAGCGGTCCCGCAGGCGCCCGTAGAAGTCGGTGGGGCCCAGGCGGATGAGGCGCAGCCGGTGCCGGGCCCGGTAGACCCCGACCCAGTCGCCGGGGTCGAGGACGCCCCTGAGCTGGCCGTCGATGCTGACCGCGACCCGGCCCGACCGGGGCAGCACGCGGACCGCGACGGACTCGTCCGGCGCCGCCACCAGGGTGCGGTCGAAGGCCATGTGCGGTGCGACGGGGGTGAACACGATGGCGTCCATGTGCGGCGAGACAACCGGGCCACCGGCGGCGAAGCTGTACGCGGTGGACCCCGTCGGGGTGGCGGCGATCACCGCGTCCGCGGAGTACGAGGCGAACAGACGGCCCGCCAGATAGACGGCGATACTGGCCTGCCGGTCGCGGGAGAGCTTTTCGAAGACCACGTCGTTGACCGCGTTGACGGCCATCGGCACGCCCCAGCCCACGTCCTCGGGATCGCCCGGCCGCACGCGCGGCGGCGGCAGGGCGGGCCCGCGGCCGTACCGCAGCAGCGACTCGATGCCCTCGGGGATCTCCAGCGGCCGGGACGCCCGCAGCGTGAGCGTCATGCGGTCCTCGACGGTCGCCCGGTCCTCGTGCACGCAGTCCAGCGCCCGTTCCACGTCCTCGGTGCACACCTCGGTGAGGAAGCCGACACGCCCCAGGTCCACGCCCAGGACGGCCGCCCCGCACGCGGCGGCCACCCGCGCGCCGCGCAGGAAGGTGCCGTCGCCGCCGAGGGTCACGATCAGGTCCGGGTAGCCGGCCGAGGCCGCCTCCTCCTGGCCGCTGCGCCGGGGCCGGTCCTTGCGCCACACGTCGATCTCCGCGCAGGGCACACCGTTCCGGACGCTCCAGCGGTTCACGGACGCGGCCGCCTCGCTCGCGTCGTCGCGCGCCCCGTGCACGACCATCCCGATCCGGCGTACTGGCATCGCGGCCTCCCCGGTCGTGTCCGCAGCGGCGTCATGCCCCCATGGTCCGCCTCCCCGGCCCGCGCGTCGCGCCGGAGCGGCACCCTCGCCGCCGCGCGCCGGCACCCGCGGCGGAGTAGGATCCGCGTGCTCCACAGGTGCAGGGAGGACGAACGTGGAAACGAAGCCCGCGCCGGGTGTGCTCGCCCAAGTGGCGGATCTGATCGGCCGTACGCCCGTCGGGCAGCGCGGCGCGCTGTGGCGGCTCGGCGCCGACCGGCGCCAGCTCGACGCCAACGTCGTCCGCCTGCCGCCCGGCACCGAGGTCCGGCCGCACGTCGAGGCCGAAGTGGACGTCCTGCTGTACGTCGTCGACGGCGGCGGCCACCTTGGGGGTGACGACGGCGGACGCCAGACGACCCTGGCGCCCGGCGCGCTCGCCTGGCTGCCCCGCGGCACCTGCCGGTCGCTGTCCGCCGGCGCCGCGGGCCTGACCTGCCTCACGGTCCACGCCCGCCGCCCCGGACTCACCATCTCCGGCCTCGCGCCCGCCCCCGAGGCGGGCGACGCCGCCTGCCTGCTGCACCGCGTCTGCGTCTCCTGCGGCCGCCTGGCCGGCGAGCGCGACGCCCTGTACTGCTCCCGCTGCGGCAGCGAACTGCCGCCGCACTGACGTCTGCCGCCGCATCGCGTCCGGGCGCCCCGAGTCGCCCGGACGCATGCGGCAGGACTCCGGCGTCGCTCGGTGCGTGACTGTCACACCCCCGGCCTAGTGTGCGCGTATGGACATGAACGACCCCCAGGACGTCGGCGCGGCCTTCTGGGCGATGAACCTCGGCTTCACGATCAGCGAGGAGCCGCCGCCCCCCGACTCGCCCCTCGGCCGCATACGCGCGTTCACCGCCGAGCACGGCCACGACGCCCTCGGACAGGAGCACTTCGCGGCGGCCATCGAGGGGCGGCCCCTGCTGCCCTGAGGGGCGGCCACGCCGAATGGCGGACGCCGGATGGCCTGCGGGGCGATGCGCGCGAGCCGGGAGGCGGGCCCCGGCGCGCACCCCGCCGCCGTCGGCGAAGATCCGCAACGCGACCACAGGGAGCCGTCCGCCGGGACCCTCGGTGCCGTGGGAGGCGCGTGCGTCATGGCGGGGGAGCGTGCCGCACCGAGGCTCAGAAGGCCGCGTGCAGCGGCTGCTCCGTCCAGATCGTCTTGCCCTCGCGCGTGTAGCGGGTGCCCCACCGCTCGCTGAGCTGAGCCACCAGGAACAGGCCGCGCCCGCCCTCGTCCGTCGTCTGCGCCCGGCGCAGGTGCGGGGAGGTGCTGCTGGTGTCGGAGACCTCGCAGATGAGGTGGCTGTCGCGGATCAGCCGCAGTGTGATGGGCCCGCCGGCGTACCGGTAGGCGTTGGTGACCAGCTCGCTGACGATCAGTTCGGTCACGAAGGCGGCGTCCTCCAGCCCCCACTCGGCGAGCTGGGACTCCGCGAGCGTGCGGGCCTGTCCGGCGGCGGTGGCGTCCGGGGGCAGCTCCCACGTGGCGACCTGCTCCGGCGCGAGCACACGGGTGCGCGCGATGAGGAGGGCGACGTCGTCGGCCGCCTCACCGGCGCGGCGTCCCTTGAGCAGGGTGTCCTCGACGGCGGTGCAGGTCTCCTCCAGGGAACCGGCGGGCGCGGTGAGCGCCCCGCACAGCATCGCCAGGCTGTCGTCCAGGTCGCGGTCGCGGGTGCCGAGGAGGCCGTCGGTGTAGAGCGCGAGCACACTGCCCTCGGCCAGGTCGAGTTCGGCGGCTTCGAAGGGGAGACCGCCGAGGCCGAGCGGCGGGCCCGCGGGGACGTCGACGATGCCCGCCCGGCCGTCCGGGGTGACGAGCGCGGGCGGCGGATGCCCGGCCCGGGCGAGCGAGCAGCGCCGGGAGACCGGGTCGTAGACGGCGTAGAGGCAGGTCGCGCCGACGACGGGAGGGGCGTTGTCCTCGGCCGCGCGCTGTTCCGAGGCCAACCGGTCCACGAGGTCGTCGAGGTGGGAGAGGACCTCGTCCGGGGTGGGGTCCAGGTGGGCCAGGGTGTGCACCGCGGTGCGCAGCCGGCCCATGGTGGCCGCGGCGTGCAGGCCGCGGCCGACGACGTCGCCCACCACGAGGGCGATCCGGAGCCCGGACAGCGGGATGACGTCGAACCAGTCGCCGCCGACGCCGGTCGCGGTGTTGGCGGGCAGGTAGCGATGGGCGACCTCGGCGGCGGGATGCCGGGGCACGTCCCCGGGGAGCAGGCTGTGCTGCAGGGTGAGCGCCGCCTGGTGCTGCTGGGTGTAGCGGCGGGCGTTGTCGATGCTCAGGGCCGCGCGGGAGGCGAACTCCCCGGCGAGGGTGAGGTCGTCGGCCTCGAAGGGCTCACGCCGCTGCGTCCGCCACAGGCTGATCAGCCCGAGCACGAGCCCGCGGGCCACGAGCGGCACCACCATGAGGGAGTGCGCGCCCACGTCGCGGGCGGCGCGGGCCCGCGCGGGGTCGTCCTCCAGCCAGGCGAGCGCCCGGTCCATGTCCGTCTCGAAGACCGGACGGCCCTCGGCGAGCGCTCTCGCCTGCGTCGAACCCGCGGGGATGCGGATCTTGTGGCCCACCGGGTACATCACCTGGGCGGTGTCCGGGAAGACGGACTGGACCGCCGCGCGGCAGACCGATCCGAAGCGGTCCTGGGCGGGCTCGTCGCCCTGGGGCACGGCCTCCAGCAGGTCGACGGAGGCGCTGTCGGCGAGGTCCGGCACGGCCACCTCGGCCAGTTCGCGGGCGGTACGGCCGACGTCGAGCGTGGTGCCGATGCGGGCCCCGGCCTCGCTGAGCAGCGCCAGCCTGCGACGGGCCTGGTAGCGCTGGGTGACGTCCTCGATGGTCTGGGTCACCCCGAGCACATGGCCGTTGGCGTCCTGCATCCGGAACGCCGAGATCGAGACGTACAGTTCGCGCTGCGGATCGCCGCGCAGCCGGCAGGGCTGCTCGGCGAAGATCGAGGCGCGGCCCGTCTCGAGCACCTGCCGCAGCTGGCGGTCGACCGCGTCGGCGTCCGGCTCGTAGAGGAAGTCCCCGGTGCGCAGGCCCTGGTGGGCGTCGGTGGGGACCCCGCTGAACTTGGTGATGGCCCTGTTGACGCGCAGGAAGGTCAGGTCGGGCGCGTACACCGCCAGGCCGATCGGGGAGCGGCGGAAGAGCCCGTCCAGGACCCACCGGTCGGTCTCCCACTGGATCACCTCCCGGGCGGGCGCGACGACCAGGAACCATTCGCGAGCCGAGTCGGGACGGACCATCGCACGGGCCCGGCAGCCCACATCCATGCGGTGCCCGTCTCGGTGCAGCACCGTGAAGACCCCGAACCAGCCGCCGTCCCGGACGCAGGCCGCCGCCGCGTGCGTCACCGCGCGCCGGTCACCAGGGTGGATGAGGAGAGCGGGTGCCGCCTGCCCGAGGACGTCCTCCGCCCGGTGGCCGAGCAGCCTCTCGGCATGCCGGCTCCAGCCGACGATCGTGCCGTCGTCGCCCAGGACCACCGACGCAGAGCGATGCACCGAGAACGGGTCTTCCGGTGAGTCGCTGAACGTCTTGGCCGGAGTGTCCATCGCTACCACCGTCGCACGTGCGGGGAAACCGGGCGAGCGGCGTCACCTGGGGTGGTTCCCCGCCGGGGCTCGGGAGGGGCGCCCATGGGGGCACAGCTCCAGTATCGGCCCGCCCGGCCGATCCCGCGTGCCCCGCCGGCCGCTCCGCAGGCCGCCGTGCCGGCCGCCGTGCCGGGCTCAGTGCGGGTCGCCATGGCGGGCGGAGGGGTGGAGCGGCCGGGCGAGCAGCATCGCCACGTCGTCCTGGGCCCCCCGGGGCAGCAACCGGCCGAGAACGCGGTCGCAGATCCGCGACAGCGGCTGGTCGAGGTCGCGCAGCGCCCGGGCGAGTTGCCGCATCCCCTGGTCGAGGTTGCGGTCGCGGGCCTCGATCAGGCCGTCGGTGTAGAGGACCAGCAGGCTGCCCGGGGGCAGCGGCACCCGTTCGGTCTGGAAGTCCCGCCGGCCCACGCCGAGGGGCGTGCCGCTCGGCCCGTCCAGGAAGGCGACCTCGCCCCCGCCGCCGGCCACGGCGGGCGGCGGATGACCGGCGCGGGCGACCAGGCAGCTGCCGTCCGCCGGATCGTGGACTGCGTAGACGCAGGTCGCCATCTCGTTCTCGCCGACGTCGGCCACGGCGGCGTCCAGCGAGCGGAGCAGCTCGACCGGGGGGATGTCGTGCCGCGCCAGCGTGCGCACGGTCGTCCGCAGTTGCCCCATGACGGCGGCCGCGTGCACCCCGTGGCCCATGACGTCGCCGATGACGAGCCCGGTCCTGTCGCCGGGCAGCGCGATGACGTCGTACCAGTCGCCGCCGACCTCCTGGTCGCTGGCGGGCAGGTAGCGGCCGGCGAGCTGCAGGCCGGGCACCACGGGCAGCGGGGTGTTGGTGAGGCTGCGCTGCAGGGTGAGGGCGGCGCGGCGCTGGGCGGAGTACATGCGGGCGTTGTCGATGCTGAGCGCCGCCCGTGCGGCCAGTTCGTCGATGAGCAGGTTGTCCTGGTCGTCGAAGGGCTCGCGCCTGCGGGAGCGGGTGACCATCACGATGCCCAGTACCGTGCCGCGGGCCACCAGCGGGACCATACGGGCCGACCCGAGGGTGTGCAGATAGTCCCTGAGCCGCTCGTACTCGGGGCCGGGGACCAGTCTGGGTATGTCGGCCCTGGTCAGCCTCAGGGGGCGCCCCTCGATCATGACCTGCCCGTACGCCGACGCGCGGGGGACGTGGTGCGTCATGCCGACGGCCAGCTCCTGTACCGGCGCCGCCGGGTCGGCGAAGGAGACGGCGATGCGGCGCACCATGCCGTGGGCGGACGCGGTCGCTGCCTCGTCCGGGTCGATGACCTCCTCCAGCAGGTGCAGGTCGGCGGAGTCGGCCACCCGGGGCACCAGCACCTGCACGACCTCTTCGGCGGTCTGCCGCAGGTCCAGGGTGGTGCCGATGCGGGTGCCGGCCTCGGCGAGCAGCGCGAGCCGCTGCCTTCCGCGGGTGGCCTGGGCCTGCGCCCGCTCCTCGCGGGTGATGTCGATGAGGGTGGCGATCACGCCCAGGCGGCGGCCGCCGCTGCCCAGGAGCGGCGAGAAGGAGCACGACCACACCCGCTCATCGGGGCCGGCCCCCGTGCGCCCGAGGCCCCGGAAGTCCACGACGGGCTCGCCGCGGGCGAGCACCTGCCGCATCACGGTCTCCAGCGCCATGGTGTTGAGGCCGGGCACCACCTCGCTCACCCGCCTGCCGACGTGCTGGGCCGCGGGGACCCCGTTCATGCGGGCCAGGGCGTCGTTGACCCGTACGTAGCGCAGATCGGGGCCGAGCATGGCCAGGCCGATGGGGGACTGGGTGAACAGGCCCTCCAGCGCCGCCAGGGAGTCGCGCATGCGCAGCACGGCGGAGGTCTCGGCGGCGATGCCGAGCAGGCCGGTGCGGCCCTGCGGGTCCGCGCTGGGGCAGATCCACATCTCCATGGTCACCAGATGACCGTCGCGGTGGCGCACGGGGAGCGTGCCCACGACGGCCTCGCCCGACAGGACCCTGCGCGTCAGCTCGTCGGCCAGCTCCCAGTTCGCCACGGGCACCAGCAGAGGTGTCGCGCTGCGGCCGAGCACTTCCTCCGCCGTGTGACCGAACAGCTCCTGGGCGGCGAGCGACCACTGGGTGATGCGCCCCTCGGAGTCGATCCGCCACATCGCGATGGGCAGCAGGTCGCGGAACACACCTGCCTGCCCCACCGCCGTCTGGGGCTGATCGACACGCTTCGCCGGCTGCTGTATGTCCACCGCGACGACCCATCCCTGGGCATGAGGCGCTGTCCGCCGATCCACCGCTGCCACTCGCCACCCGTCGACGGCACTCGGTCAATATGGATCAATTCTGACAAAACAGCCTAGCGGAGAACCGGGGGATTGCCTGGGGAGCGGCGGTCCGCGCAGCACCGCGCACACCCGATCTGCGTTAGCGTCGTAGCCATGGGGACCGTCCGGCGGATCCTCCGCCTCGCGCCGGTACTCGCCGTGATCTGCGCCGTGCTCTGCCTCGCCCTCGCGACGGGTCCCGGGGCACGTGCGGCCGACGGCCTCGACGCCGCCGCGGCGGCCCTGCGCGGCACTCCCGTGTACGTCGACCCGCGGGCCCGTGACGTACTGCCGCCGGCCGAGGCCGGCACCCTGGCCGGACGCATCGAGAAGGCGGACCGGCCGGTCTTCGTCGCCGTGCTCCCGGCCGGTGCGGACTTCGACTCGGCGACCCTCCTCCGGGACCTGCGCACCAAGGTCGGCATCACCGGCGTGTACGCCGTCGCCCTCGGTGACCGCTTCGACGCCGGCGCGGACTCCGTCGTGATGTCGCACAACGCCGTGGAGAACCTGACCGGCGCCGTGCGGCGTTCCGGCGCCGGCGACCCCGCCGCGATGGTCACCGACTTCGTGGACCAGGCCCTGCCGCAGGCGCGCGGCCACGCCCCGGCGTCCTGGGGCGGCGACTCCGTCGGGGTCGGCACGGGCAGCGGCGGGCCCGCCCTGCTCATCGCGCTCGCCGCTGTGGTCGTCGTCGGAGGCGGCGGCGTCCTCCTGCTGTCCCGGCGCGCCAAGCGGCGCAGGGAGGAGCGGGACAGGGCCCGGCTCGACGAGCTGCGCCCCGTGGTGGACGAGGACATCACCGCCTTCGGCGAGGAGCTGAGCAGGATCGGCTTCGACCCGAACGGCCCGGTGGCCGGCGACGCCATGCGCGAGGACTACACCCGCGCCCTGGACGCCTACGACACCGCGAAGGCCGCGATGGACAGGGCGCGTTCCCCCGGCGACGTCCAGCCCGTCAGCCGGGCCCTGGAGGAGGGACGCTTCGCGCTCGCCACCCTGGAGGCGCGCATCGACGGCAGGCCGCTGCCCGAGCGCCGACCGCCGTGCTTCTTCGATCCCCGGCACGGTCCCTCGCTCAGGGACGTGCCGTGGACCCCCGAGGGCGGCGGGGCCGAGCGGACCGTACCGGTGTGCGCCGCCGACGCCGCCCGGCTCGCCGACGGCCAGGAGCCCATGGTCCGCCGGGTGGCCACGCCCCAGGGCCCTCGTCCGTACTGGGAGGCCGGCCCCGTCTACGGCCCCTGGGCGCACGGCTACTTCGGCGGCGGACTGCTGCCCGGCCTGCTCGTGGGCACCCTCCTCGGCAGCTCCCTCGGCGCTCCGTACGGGTACGGGGACGACTTCGGCGGCGGGCTGCCGGACCAGCAGGGCGGCGACTACTCGGGGGCCGACTTCGACCCGGGCGACTTCGGCGGAGGCGGTTTCGGTGACGGCGGCGGTTTCGGTGACGGCGGCGGTTTCGGCGGCTGAGGCGCCGCAGACCACGACTCGCGGGCCCGTCCGTGCCCGGCCACACTGGGACGGGTGAGGAGGTCGTATGGAGCTCTTCCCGCCGATCCCGTACGAGTCCTGGCGGCCCTGCAAGGAGACGCTGCACCGGTTCGCCCAGATCGTCGGCAAGGTGCGCCTCGCGGCCTCGCCGCGCCGCAACCACTGGTGGAACGTGCCCTTCCACCTCACCGGCCGGGGCATCACCACGCGCCCCATGGGCCTCACCGACGAAGGCGACTTCTTCTGCGTCGACTTCGACCTCGTCGCGCACCGCCTGATCGTCACGACCGGCGAGGGCGCGGAGTACTCCTTCCACCTGCCCGGCCTGTCGGTGGGCGAGTTCCACCGGCGGCTGCGGGGCGCCTTCGACGCGCTGGGCATCGAGGTGGACATCGCCGTCCCGTATCCCTTCGACCTGCCCGACGCGGGGCGCCCGTTCGCCGACGACGAGGAGCACCGCGGCTACGACCCGGCCAACGTCACCCGGTACTGGCAGGTGCTCTCGCAGGTCAACCTGGTGCTCGAGGAGTACGCGGCCCGCTGGTCGGGCAAGACCAGCCCGGTCCACCACTTCTGGCACACCTTCGACATCGCGGTGACCCGGTTCTCCCCGCGGGAGGTCGAGCAACCCGCCTCGGCCGACCCCGTGACCCGCGAGGCCTACTCGCGGGAGGTGATCAGCGCGGGGTTCTGGTTCGGCGATCCGTCGTTCCCCGTACCGGCCTTCTACTCCTACACCGCGCCGGAGCCGGACGGTCTCGCCGGCGAGCCGCTCGAACCGGCCGCGGCGTACTGGCACCCGCGCGCCGGCAGCCATCTGGCGATCCTGGAGTACGACGCCGCCCGCGCCGCCGCCCGCCCCCGGGAGACGGTGCTCGGCTTCCTCGACGGCGCCTTCCAGGCCGGCGCCCGACGCGCCGGCTGGGACGCCGCCAAGGAGGCATGCCCGGGCGGCGTCACCGATCCGCGGCTGGCGGCCGCGTCCCCGGCACCGCATTGAGGTCCGGGGCCCGTGGGGTGACGCGACCCCTCGGGCCGGTCACGCCGACAGGGCCTGCCCGTCTTCCGTGCCGTCGACGTCGGGCACGCAGGCCGCGGCCAGCCCGTCCAGCGAGATGTCGAGCGCCGCGGCCAGCGCGGAGACGGTGAAGAAGGCCGGAGTGGGGGCTCGGCCCGTCTCGATCTTGCGCAGGGTCTCGGCGGAGACGCCGGCCGCCGCGGCGACCTCCACCATGCTGCGGTCGCCGCGGGCCTGCCGCAGCAGTGCACCGAAGCGCTCGCCGCGCTGCCGTTCCCAGGGGGTCAGGGGGGTTCGCACCATGTCCGTGATACTAATACCGGTATAAGAATTGGGTGCACTCAGGGGACCGGACGAGGAGCCACGGACATGGTGGAGATCAAGACGGATGCCGCGCTGGCGGCCATGCGGGAGGCCGGACGCGTCGTGGCCCAGGCGCTCGCCGCCGCCCGCGAGGCGGCGCGCGTCGGCGTGTCGCTGCGGGAACTGGACGAGGCGGCCCGAGCCGTCCTGGACGCGGCGGGCGCGCGGTCGCCGTTCCTCGGCTACCGGCCGTCGTTCGCCCCCACGCCCTTCCCCGCGGTGCTCTGCACCTCCGTCAACGACGCCGTCGTGCACGGCATCCCCACCGCCTACCGGCTGCGGGACGGCGACCTGGTCAGCGTCGACTGCGGCGCCGAACTGGAGGGCTGGACCGGCGACGCCGCGATCAGCTTCACCGTCGGCACGCCCCGCCCCGCGGACGTACGGCTCATCGAGGCCACCCGGCGGGCCCTCGACGCCGGGATCGCCGCGGCCACCGTCGGCAACCGCGTCGGCGACATCTCGCACGCCATCGGCGCCGTCGCCCGCGAGGCCCGGTGCGGCATGCCCGCGGACTTCGGCGGCCACGGCATCGGCCGCCGGATGCACGAGGACCCCCATGTGCCCAACCAGGGTCGGCCCGGCCGTGGTTACCCGCTGCGACACGGGCTCACCCTCGCCATCGAGCCGATGCTGATGGCCGGGGGACGCGCGGGCTACCGCACGGCCCCCGACGGCTGGACGCTGCACACCGAGGACGGCAGCCGCGCCGCCCACTTCGAGCACACCGTCGCCGTCACGGAGGAGGGCCCGCGTATCCTCACCGCGCTGTGACCTGGCCCTCCAGCGCGGAGCGCAACCAGGTGTGGGAGGCGCCCGGGGTCGGCTGTCCGGGGCCCCTCAGCTCGCCCACGAGCTGCCAGTAGCGGTCGATGCGCGGCTCCACGGCGAGCATGCCGCTCAGCCGGCGGCGGAAGTGGGGGGTGTCGCGCGCGCCGAACGATTGCGCGTGGGCGGTGACGAAGCAGTCGAGCGCCTCGCCCGCGCCCGGCGCGCGGCCGGCCAGCACGTCCGGCGCGGCCAGCTCGTAGGCCTCGTAGAGCCCCTCGTACAGGGCGGCCGGACGGGGGCCCGCGTCGGGCCGGTGCGCCGCGAGCCTGCGCACGTCGCCGGGCGGGCAGGAGGCCGAGGTGAAGACGTGCAGCCGGGCGAAGGCCAGCACCTGCGCCGGGCTCGGCTCGTCCGGCGGCTGCGGTACGGCGAGTTCGACGACCCGGCTCAGCACGGGGGCGGGCAGCCGCGCGGGCTGCAGCCAGCGGCGCCAGAAGCGGGCCATCGAGTCGGTGCTCGGCGGTACGGGGACGGCACCGACGAGCTCCAGCCGCTCGGCGCGTTCCTCGGCGGTGCAGTCCTGCAGCAGCCGCAGGGCGGCCTCCCGCCAGCGCAGGGCGGCCAGTTGGGAGCCCAGAGTGCGCAAGTGCCCCGCGACTGCGCCCTCCAGGGCGTCCTCGTGGTCCAGGACGCGGCCCACGTCCGGCACCGGCAGGTCCAGGGCGCGCAGGGAGCGGATCAGGCGCAGCCGGGCGAGCGCCTCGGGGGCGTAGCGGCGGTGGCCGCCCGCGCTGCGGGCGGACTCGGGCAGCAGTCCGCGGTCCGAGTAGAAACGGACGGTCTTGACGGAGACACCGGCCCGCTCGGCGAGCTCCCCGATGCTCAACGTGCTGTCGGCTTCCACCGCTTGAACCTCCCTCAGGGGGAGCTCCTACCGTACCGGCGAGCGCGGACGGGCGGGACGGCCGGTCCGCGGACCATCGCGTGCGGGGAGGCACACATGACCGTGTTCGTACTCGTTCCCGAGGCCCACACGGGCGGCTGGGTGTGGGAGGACGTCGCCGGCCGGCTGCGTGAGGCGGGCGCCGGGGCCCACCCGGTGACCCTCACCGGCATGGGCGACCACCGCCGCCCGGCAGGGCCCGGCACCGACCTGGAGACCCACGTCCAGGACGTGCTGCGGGTCGTCGACGACCTGGACGCGGCGGACGTGGTGCTGGTCGGCCACGGCTACGGCATCCACCCGGTGGCCGCCGCCGCCGACCGGCGGCCCGGCCGCATCGCCCGCGTCGTCCACCTGGACGCGGGCATGCCCCGGGACGGCGACCCGCCGCTGAAGCTGGTGCCCGACCAGGAGCTCCGCGACCGGCTGTCGGGCCCGCCCGGGGAAGGCGACGGCGAGTGGCGCGTCGCCCCGCCGGCGCCCGGCGCGTGGGAGCGCTGGGGCAGTACGGCCGGTGTCCCCGCCGCGGCGCTGGCCCGGCTCGCCGCCGACGCCGCACCGCAGCCGGCCGGGACGCTCACCCGGCCGCTGCGCCTGTCGGGGGCGGCCGCCGCCCTGCCGACGACCGGTGTCCTGTGCACCGGAAACGGATCGAGCATCGCCATGGTGGAGGGGCTGGTGGGCCTCGGGCACCCGGAACTCCAGGCGCTCACGGATCCGCGGGTGACCTTCTTCGAACTCGACACCGGTCACTGGCCGATGCTCTCCGTCCCCGGGGAACTCGCCGAGGTCCTGCTCAAGGCCGCCGCCGGGGAAGGGCACCGGATCGTCGCGACGGGCGAAGCGCCGGCACACCTGCGTCCGTTCCTCCTCGACGTGCCCGAGCGGCCCCGCGAGCGCCACGGACGGGTCGACCTGTACCTCCCGGACGCCGAAGGCCCCCGGCCGGCCGTGCTGTTCGTCCACGGCGGCCCGGTGCCCCGCGGCGCGCAGCCGACGCCCCGCGACTGGTCGGCCTTCGTCGGTTACGGCCGCCTCGCGGCAGCTCTCGGAGCCGTCGGCGTGACGCTCGACCACCGGCTGCACGAACTCGGTGACTTCCCGCGCGCCGCCGAGGACCTCGCGGAAGCGGTGGAGCTCGTCCGCGCCGACCCGAGGGTCGACGCCGACCGGGTCGCGCTGTGGTTCTTCTCCGCCGGTGGGCTGCTGTCCGCGGAGTGGCTGGCGGCGCCCCCGCGGTGGCTGCGCTGCGTCGCGGCCACCTACCCCGTCCTCGCTCCGCTGCCCGCCTGGGGGCTCTCCGGTTCTCGCTTCCGCCCCGCGGCCGCGGTGCGGGGCGCGGGCGGTCAGCCGATCGTGCTCACCCGGGTGGGGCGGGAGCGGCCGGAGATCGCGGCGACGGTGGAGGAGTTCCTCGCCGCCGCCAAGGACGGAGGGGCCGACGTCGAGGTGGTGGACGTCCCCGACGGTACCCACGGCTTCGAGACGACCGACCGCACCGACGAGGCACGCCACGCCGTGGAACGGGCGATGCGCACCGTCCTCGGCCACCTGCGGGGCTGAGGCCCGGAGCCGTCGTCCGCTCAGACCCCGGCGCGCAGCCGGGACGGCGGTACGGCCAGCACCGGGCAGGCCGCGTGCGCGACGCAGTAACGGGCGACCGAACCGCGCAGCGCACGCGGCAGCGGACCGCGCGACCCCGTGCCCACCACGAGCAGGTCATCTCTCCGGCAGGCCGCCTTGACCAGGACGTACCCCGCGGGGCCACGCCCGGTCTCCGCACGGAAGTCGGGCAGGTCGGGGCGGGAGGCGGCGCCGAAGGCGTCGTCCAGGGCCGCGTGCAGCCGCTGCCGCGCCTCCCTCTCCCAGTCGACCGGCCCCGGCGGCAGGGGCACCCGGCGGTACGCGAACTCCTCGGGCGGCGGCTCCCAGGCAAGTACCACCAGCAGCCCCGCGGACCGGGACCGGGCCTCCGCCACCGCCCGGTGCAGCGCGGCGAGACTGCCGAGGGAACCGCTCACCCCGACGACCACCCGCCGGTCCCCGCTCCGCCCGGCGCGCGGTACACCGCGATGCGGCCCATCGATCACGGACTGCCTCATTTCTCGAGGTACGGCAAACGACGACCGGCGGACGACGAACCACTGACCGCCGACCACGGACCGCGGATCACGGACCGCGAACGGGGCCGGCGGGCGCGGGCGGTCACGTCATCCCGGACGCCCGGAGCACGCCGCGCGCCGCGGCGCCGTCGATCCGCTCGCCCAGCCGCCCCAGCACCTCGGCGCCCTCACGCAGCATGCCGTCGCGCCGGGAGCGGCGGGCGTCCGCCTCCAGCCGGTGCCACAGCAGGGGGTTCGCCTCCAGGACCCGGGCATCGAGCTCCAGCCACCGGCCGTCCGCGTCCCACAGGATCAGGTGCCGCGAGACGCCGGGGCTCTGCCGGACCACGGTCAGCGCGTCGGTCCGCACCCGCCGCTTCCGCAGCGGGCCGCGCACCGCCAGCCATCCGTCGCCCGCGGTCACCCGGGAGGGGCAGAGCAGCGCGAGCACGATCACGGCCAGGAGCAGCCACAGCCCCGCGCGTTGCGGGGTGAGCGTGCCGGCGGCCGCGTCGAGCGGCACGGCCAGGCACAGGAAGGCGAGGGCGCAGCCCAGCGCGCGCCGCACATCCGCGCGCCAATGGCGGTCACCGATCGTGCCGCGTCCTGCGGGCCGGGGAGCCGTTCGCCGTTCCATGGGCCGACCGTAGGGCAGCGCCACGCGCGGACCGTGCGGCCCTGACGGCCCTCTGACGAGCGCCCGCCGGGTCTTTGCGCATCCCTGACGCGGGCGCCCGGCGCAGGCTCAGCCGACGTGGACGTGGGGCCTGCGGCTGCGGTCGGGCTCGGCCTCGCGCAGCACCTCGCGCGTGACCGGGGCGACCTCGCCCTGCCCGAAGAGGAAGAAGCGCAGGAAGTTGGCGAACGGGGTGCCCTCGGTCCACTCGAAGTAGATGTGCGGACGCTGCCCGGTGCTGTCGCGGACGTGCAGGAGGAACGCCGCCAGCGCGTTCGGGATGGAGGAGCTCTCCAGGGTCAGGACGCGGTAGCGGTCGTGGAGGACCTCGCCGCGGACCACCAGGCCCGCCTCGAACTCCGACGGGTCGGCGACGGTCACCTCGACGAAGACGAAGTCCTCCTCGGCCGGCAGGTCGTTGTCGGACCGGATCTGTTTGATCTTGTCCCGGTACTCGGCGACGTCCCGCTTGTCGGGCTCGTTGGCGATGAAGCGGATCGTGCGGTGGGCGATGTCCCGCACGAAGCGCTCGGCCATCGCGTCCATGGTGACGCCGGTGACGCGCAGTTCGAAGGCGCGGGCCAGCCGCGACAGCAGGGAGATCAGCATGATGCCGACGATGAAGCAGGCACCGATCTTCACACCGTCCGGGCGCTCGATGACGTTGACGACGGTGGTGTACAGGAAGACGGCGGAGATGACGCCGAAGGCGATCGTCCAGTTGCGCTGCCGGGCCTTGCGGGACGCGATGGTCACCGCGATCGCCGCGGAGGAGATGAGCACCAGGACACCGGTCGCGTACGCGCCGCCCTGGGCGTCGACGTTCGCGTCGAAGATCCATGTGACCAGGAACGCGACGAGGGTGAAGACCAGCACCATCGGCCGCACCGCGCGCGCCCAGTGCGGCGCCATGCCGTAACGCGGCAGGTAGCGCGGCATCAGGTTGAGGAGGCCGGCCATCGCCGAGGCGCCGGCGAACCACAGGATGCAGATCGTGGAGACGTCGTAGACGGTGCCGAAGGCGTTGCCCAGGTACTCGTGCGCCAGATAGGCCAGCGCACGGCCGTTGGCCTGGCCGCCGGCCTTGAACTCGTCGGCGGGGATGAGCAGCGTGGTGATGAAGCTGGTGGTGATCAGGAAGCAGCTCATGATCACGGCGGCCGTGGTGAGCAGCTTCTTCGTGTCGCGGATCCGCCCGGCGGGGCACTCTTCGGTGTCGGAGGGGTCGCCCTTCACATGCGGCATGACGGCCACGCCGGTCTCGAAGCCGGACAGGCCCAGCGCGAGCTTCGGGAAGACCAGCAGCGCCACCCCGACCATCACCAGGACGTTGCCGTGCTGCGCGGTCAGCGCGCTCGACCAGTCGGTGACCACATGGCCGGCGGTGGCCACGTGCCACATGCCGACGATCACGACGACCACGTTGAGTGCCAGGTAGATGCCCACGAGCGCGACCGCGACACCGATCGCCTCCAGGAAGCCCTTCATGAACACCGCGCCGAGCAGCGCGACCAGCAGCAGTGTGATGAGCATCTGCTGCCCTTGCAGCACGCTGTTCAGATGCGGGTTCTCCACCAGGTGGGTGGAGGCGTCGGCGGCCGACAGCGTGATCGTGATCAGGAAGTCCGTGGCCGCGAAGCCCAGCAGCGTCAGCACGAACGCCTTGCCCTGCCAGAACGACAGCAGCCGCTCCAGCATGGCGATCGAACCCTCGCCGTGCGGGCTCTCCTCGGCCACCCGGCGGTAGACCGGCAGGGCGCCGGCCAGCGTGACGATCACCAGAACGATGGTGGCCACCGGCGAGAGCAGGCCCGCGGCCAGCGCCGCGATACCGGGCTGGTAGCCCAGCGTGGAGAAGTAGTCGACACCCGTCAGGCACATCACGCGCCACCAGCGCTGACCGTGGTGACCGCTGTCGGGCGCCGCCTGGCCGCCCTGCTGGTGCTTGGCCATGTCGGACAGGCCCTCGAGCATCCACGCGCGCAGGCGACTCGTAGGGACGGGGGAGGTCATCGATGCTCCTGACGTACTGCCACTGTTTCCCGCCACCACGAGATGGCCTGGTCAGCGTACGCACCGGGCGGCGCCCGAATCCCCGTACCGCCGCTCCGCGCCGTTAAGATTCCGTCAAGAGTGGCGGCGTGGTCCCTGACGTGCCCTTTACGCCCGGTCCGGTCAGATCCTGGGCACGAGGACGTCATGGTGCGGCCCGCCCAGGGCGACCTTGAGCGCGCCGGTGTCGGCGGCCGCCGCGAAGACGTCGTAGGCCTCCGCCATCTCGGGCAGCTCGAAGGTGTGTGTGACGAACGGGGCGGTGGGCAGTTTCCCGGCTTCCAGCAGACGCAGCAGCGTGGGTGTGGAGTAGGTGTCGACCAGTCCCGTGGTGATGGTGACGTTGCGCTGCCACAGCTCCTCCAGATGGAGCGTGACGGGCCGGCCGTGCACGCCCACGTTGGCCACGCGGCCGCCGGGCCGCACCATCCGCGTGCACATCTCGAACGTCTCCGGGAGTCCGACCGCCTCGATCACCACGTCCGCGCCGAGGCCCCCGGTGAGGTCGGCGACCAGTTGCTCGGGCTGTTCGCCCGCCGAGACCACGGCCTCGGCGTCCAGGTTCTTCGCCGCCTGCAGGCGGGCCGCGGCCACGTCGACCGCGATGACGGTGTGCGGGGAGCACAGGTGGGCGGTCGCGATGGCGGCCAGGCCGATGGGGCCGCAGCCGACCACGGCGACCGTGTCCCCCGGCCGCACCCCGCCGTTGAGGATGCCCACCTCGTAGGCGGTGGGGAAGATGTCGGCGAGCAGGACGGCGTCCTGGTCGCTCACGTTGTGCGGCAGCGCGTGCAGCGAGGTGTCGGCGTACGGTACGCGCACGTACTCCGCCTGCGTGCCGTTGATCAGGTGCCCGAGCACCCAGCCGCCGCCCTCCAGGCACTGCCCGTAGGCCTGCTCACGGCAGAAGCGGCAGCGGCCGCAGCCGGAGACGCAGCTGACGAGCACCCGGTCGCCGGGCCGGACGGTGTCGACGCCGTCACCCGTCTCGACGACCTCGCCCACGGCCTCGTGGCCGAGCACCGTACCGGGCGGCACGTCCGGCACGTCGCCCTTGAGGATGTGCAGGTCCGTGCCGCAGATGGCGACCGTGTCGACGCGGACGATCGCGTCCCTCGCGTCCTGGAGGACCGGATCGGCCACCTCCTGCCAGGCGGCCTGTCCCGGACCCTGGAAGACCCATGCCTTCATGGCGTTCCGCTCCTTCGGGCTGTGGTGTGTTCCCCTCCCAGCGTGGGCGCGACCGGCGGACCTCGCATCCGCCGCCGGGCCGCACCTCACACCCGGTCGGGCGTGAGCTCGAAGCGCACGTCCACGACGCCTTCGACGGGCCGCACCAGCCGGTCCGCCACCGGCACCGGCGCGCGGTCCCCGAGCAGGCCGCTCAGGGTGACGACACCGTCGACGAGGTCGACCTCGAAGGACCGCCACGCTCCGGGGAAGAGCCCGACGACGACGTTCTCGCGAATGTCGCGGGCGATGTCCTCGTCGGACCGGAGGAAGACCTTCAGCAGGTCGCCGCGGCTGACCACGCCTGTGAGCATGCCCTCGGCGTCCACCACGGGCAGCCGCTTGACCCGGTGCCGCGCCATGGCGCGAGCCGCCCGGGCGAGTGTCGCCCCGCCCTGCACGGTGACCGCCGGGGTCGTCAACGACTGCTCGGCGGTGACCGCGGACGCCTTGCCGGGCCGGTGCGGCGGGCCCATCGGGGGCGGCTCGTTCTCCCGGTGCTCCTCCTTGCGCCACAGGTCCGCCTCGGAGACGACAGCCACGACGCGCGTGCCGTTCTCCACCACCGGCACCGCGCTGACGTGCCACTGCTCCAGGGCCCGGACGATCTCCTTGAACGACGCGTGACGGGTCACCGCGACGACCCTGCACGTCGTCACGTCGCCCACCGCCGTCGGCTGCCGGGTGGTGTTCATGCCAGCCTCCTGAACCCGGGCCGCGGCGCTCCTGGTTCCAGTCTCGGCCCGTACGACGGCCGGCGCACGGTCCGACCGGCCCCGATTCCGGCCGAACGGTCACCCCGTGAGGGTGAGCGGCACCGTGTCGACGACGACCTGCCGGCCGTCCTCGGCGGAAAGGACGTACGCCGTGAGCGTGCCGGGACCCCGGCCCGCCGCGCGGTAGGGCACGGTCACGTCGAAGGTTCCCCGGGTGCCGCTGCCCGAGGTCGCCGACACGCGCACATCGGCGGACCGGTGACCGGCCCCGTCGGAGATCCGCAGCCGGAACTCGGCCTCGAAGGTGTTGGCGGTGCCGTGGACGCGGAGCGGCGTGCCGACCGTGTCGCCGATGAGCGGCGACTCCACGAGGACGGCGGGGGAGAGGTCCTCGAAGTCGGGGCGGCCGAGCGGACGGCCGGTGTCCACCCCGCCGAGGACGGCCACCGGCCTGCCGTCCAGCCTGAAGCGCACCTTCTCGACGCCGGGGAACCTCGTCGCGGTGAACACCACTTGGGCGAGCCGGGCCTTCACGGACGTGCCGCCGGCCGGGTCGTCGTAGCGGCCCGAGAGATCGACCGTGGCGACGCGGTCGCGCACGGCGAGCGAGCGCAGCGCGGTCCCCGTGGGGATCGCCGTCGCCCGGTCGTGACCGCGCTCGAAGCCGTTCGGTCCCGCGAGCAGGGCCCGCAGCGCCGCGGCGGCGGTGGCCGGGCCGCTGACCGTGCGCGGCGCCGGCGACAGCTTCCCGTGGTGCAGGAAGTACACGGCCGTGCTGATCCGCCGTGGCGGCGCGGCGGTGGACGGGGCCGGGCCCGACGACTCGCCGGCCGGGGTCGTGGCCGCTGCGGTGGTCCTGCCGGAGGCCGTACGGGACGGTGCGGCGGAGGCGTCGCGGCCGGAGCCGCCGCAGGCGGACACCAGCGCGAGGGCCAGCAGCGCGGCGGCGAGCGCTCGCGCGCGACGTGCGGATGCCCGCGCGCCACGTGAGGATGTCAACCGGGCACCGTCCATGTGGATCCTCCCCTCCGGCATGTCGCACAGAGTGCCCGGTCCGGGCCCCGTACGCCATCACCCGGGCGGGTCACCCGCCGGGTACGACCCCGTCGGGACGGCGGAAGAGCGCGGTCCAGAGGAAGTCCGCACCGAAGGACGCGGACTCCGGGGGCTCGTCGCGCATGCGGCGCAGCTCGACCTCCGTCAGGCCGGCGAATATCCAGCGCAGCGCCTCCGGTGTGTAGGCCAGGCCGCCGTGAAGACGGGTCTCGCGGTAGAAGTCCGCGTCGGAGAGCTCGGACCCCATCCCGCCGGCCGCGAAGCAGGTCAGCGCCAGATGACCGCCGGGCGCGAGGACCTCGTCGAGCAGCGCCAGGTAGCTGATGCGCCGGTGCGGCGGCAGATGATGGAAGCAGCCCGAGTCGTGAACCAGGTCGTACGGGCCGCGCAGGACGGTCCCGGCCAGGGCGAATGCGTCGCCGCGGTGGAAGTGGACGTCGCTTCCGGCCTCGCGGGCCCGGTCCTCGGCCCAGGCGATCGCGGCGGGGGAGAGGTCGACGGCGTCCACCGTGAATCCCCGGGCGGCCAGGTGGAGCGCGTTGCGGCCCGGACCGCAGCCGAGGTCCAGGGCGCGGCCGCCCGGCGCGATCAGGCCCCGGTCGAGCCATGCCACGAGGCTCTCGTCCGGCTTGTCCACGAAGAAGGGCACCGGCCGGGACCGGTCGGCGTAGAAGTCGTCCCACCATCCTGCCGCCCCCGCCGTCCAGCGGTCGGCCCCCGGCGCGAACAGGTCGTCCAGGAGCCTCAGCACGTCGTCGACACCCCGAATACGGCGGTCCATCAGATCCCCTTCCTCGATGGGGAGACGCTACGGCCGGCCGAGGTGAAAGCCCAGCTCGGCGGGGGCGGGCGAAAGGCGCGGGCGGCCGCGTGAGCGCCCGGGGCGGGACGTGCGGCGCCCGGCCCCGTGACCTGCTCGCCCGGCCGTCCCCGTCCTCGCCGGGGACCGTCCCGGGGGTGTTTCCGGGCACGCCGGGGACGGTTTCCGGGCGGGTTTCCCGACGGATCCCCGACGCAACGACGAGCGCCGGTCAGCGCAGTCCCGCCGCATGGTCCGGCACATAGGTCTGCAGATCGCGCGGCGGGCGCTGGTAGCCGGTCGACAGGGGTCGCGGGGGCAGTTCGATGGCCGGCAGCGGGACCTCCTCGTACGGGACGCTCGACAGCAGATGGGCGATCATGTTGATGCGCGCCGCGCGCTTGTCGTCGCTCTCCACGACGTACCAGGGCGCCTCGGGGATGTCGGTGTGCACGAACATCTCGTCCTTGGCCCGCGAGTACGCCTCCCAGCGCGTGATGGACTCCAGATCCATCCCCGACAGCTTCCAGCGGCGGGTCGGGTCGTCCAGCCGGGCCCGGAAACGCTGCTCCTGCGCGGCGTCGCTGACGGAGAACCAGTACTTGCGCAGCAGGATGCCGTCCTCGATCAGCAGCCGTTCGAAGATCGGGCACTGGTGCAGGAAGCGCACGTGCTCCTCCGGCGTGCAGAAGCCCATCACGTGCTCGACGCCCGCGCGGTTGTACCAGCTCCGGTCGAACAGCACGATCTCCCCGCCGGCCGGCAGGTGGTCGACGTAGCGCTGGAAGTACCACTGCGTGCGCTCGCGTTCGGTCGGTGCGGGGAGTGCCGCGATACGCGCGATGCGCGGGTTGAGGTGTTCCGTGACCCGCTTGATCGTGCTGCCCTTGCCCGCCGCGTCGCGTCCCTCGAAGACGACGACCAGCCTGCGCCCCTCGGCCCGCACCCATTCCTGCAGCTTGACCAACTCGACCTGCAGCCGCAGCAGTTCCTGCTCGTACACGCCGCGCGGCAGGCGGTCCCGCCGCTTCTTGTCACCCATGCCCCGGTGCCCTCGCTTCCGTAGGACGCCCACGCTACGTGGCACGGTGCGGCCCGGGGCGGCGAAACGGGCCCGACGGCCCGCCGGGGTGGCCCACGCGGGCGACCCCGGCCGGGTTCTCAGCCGACCGGTCCCGCACCTTCGGGGGCGTTTGGAGCGGCGTCCGCGGGCTGCTCGGGAGCGGTCGCCGGGCGGAGGAGCCAGGGCCCGGGGCCCCGGCCGTACGGGTGCGGCACCGCCGCGAACGGGGGCACCTCGAAGTCCACGCGCGGGGGCGCGCTCCTCGGGACGGGCGCGGCCTGGGGCTTCGGCGCTCCGGCGAACGGGGCCGCCGGTGCCTGCGGCGCGTCGGTCGGCGGCGCGGTGGTGGGGGGCGGAGTGGTCGCCGGCTCGGTGGGGTGCGTCGGCGGCGGCGTGGGCGTCGCGGGCGGTGTGGAGGGGGCCGCGGGCGTGGTGGAGTGGGTCGGCCGCGGGGTGGGCGTGCTCGCCGGAGGCTTCGGCTTCGAGGGCTTCTTGGTGGGCTTCGCCGTGTTCTTCGCGGGCTGCGTGGCCTTGGCCGGGGCAGTGCCCTCCGAGGGCGCCTCGGTGTGCGCCGGGGACGACGGGGAGGCCGAGGGCGACGGGCTGGTGCTCTTCTTCGGCTCCGTCTTCGGGGCCGCGCCGCGGTGGCCGCTGTCGGCCTCGATCAGCCCGTGCGGCGGCTGCCCGGACGCGCCGGGCACGATCGAGGTGACGTGGACCTTGGACGAGGCGGACGAGCGGTCCGCCCCGGAGCCGTCCGAGCCGGACTGCTGGAGTGCCCACGCGGTGCCGCCGAACGCGGCGGCGGAGGCGACAGCCGCGGCGGACAGCTTGAGCCGCAGGGAGCGGCCGCGGCGGTGCTTTGCCTGGTTGCGCATGTGTGACGAGGACCCTTTCAGCTAGCCCCCGCCCGGAAAGCCGGCTGCCGCGCTTCGCGGCCGGGGCCGGATACGTCTGGACTCTGCGGGAGCATTCCCGCGGATGCAAGGGCCTGACCTGCGCAGTCGCCGGAAGCGGACCCGGTAATTCCGGAAAGTCGCAGGTCAAAGGCATGGCGAACATCTCAAATCGGGGCATGTGACATCGCACACGCCCCTCGCCGGTCAGACGCTCCGCAGCCGCCCATCGGGCAATGATCCGTAGCAAACCGGATGTAAGGCCCGTTTCGGCCTCCGTTGTGCCGGAATCGTCGTGCGAAGATCCACAAACCCGCATACTCGAAGGCGCCGCTCGGCATCCGGCGCCACCACACCAGCACGCGGAGGCACGAACGTGGAGTACACGAAACTCGGGACCACCGGCCTGGACGTCTCCCGGATCTGCCTGGGCTGCATGAGCTACGGCGCACCCGACCGCGGCAACCACCCCTGGACGCTCGGCGAGGACGCCGCCCGCCCGCTGATCCGTGGCGCCGTCGAAGCGGGCATCACCTTCTTCGACACCGCCAACGTCTACTCCGACGGCACGAGCGAGGAGATCGTGGGCCGCGCCCTGGCCGAGTACGCTCGCCGGGAGGAGATCGTGCTGGCCACCAAGGTGCACGGCCGCATGCGTCCCGGCCCGAACGGCGCCGGCCTGTCCCGCAAGGCCGTCCTCACCGAGATCGACGCGAGCCTGCGCCGCCTCGGGACGGACTACGTGGACCTCTACATCATCCACCGCTGGGACCCGCGCACTCCCGTCGAGGAGACGATGGAGGCCCTGCACGACGTGGTCAAGGCGGGCAAGGCGCGGTACATCGGCGCGTCCTCCATGTACGCCTGGCAGTTCTCCAAGGCCCAGTTCACGGCGGAACGCCACGGCTGGACGAAGTTCGTCAGCATGCAGAACCACTACAACCTCCTCTACCGCGAGGAGGAGCGCGAGATGCTGCCGCTCTGCGCGGACCAGGGCGTCGGGGTCACCCCGTGGAGCCCGCTCGCCCGCGGCCGGCTGACCCGCGACTGGGACGCGGTCAGCGCCCGCCAGGAGACCGACGAGTTCGGCCGGACCCTCTACGACGAGCAGGACCGCGTCATCGTCGAGGCCGTCGCCGACATCGCGGCCCGGCGCGGGGTGCCACGGGCCCGGATCGCCCTGGCATGGCTGCTGCAGAAGCCCGGGATCACGGCGCCGATCGTCGGTGCCGGCAAGGAGCAGCACCTCCTGGACGCCGTCGCCGCACTGGACGTGCGTCTCACCGAGGACGAACTGAAGGCCCTGGAGAGCCCGTACCAGCCGCACGGCGTCGTCGGCTTCGGCTGAGCAGGGGCGTCGGCCGTCCGGGGCGCGTGGACCACGGTTTTGCGCGCCCCGGTCCGGACTACGGCTTGATGTTCTGGTTGAGGTGGAACAGGTTCCCGGGGTCGTACGTCCGCTTGACCTCGACCAGCCGGTCGTAGTTGCCCCTGTAGTTGGCCCGGATCCGCTCCTGGTCGTCGCCGGCCATGAAGTTGATGTAGCCGCCCTCCTCCGAGAGCGGGGCGATGGCCTGGTAGTAGTCGCGCACCCAGGCGATGTTGGCCTCGTTGCCTGCGGGGTCCGGCCACATGCCGGCGATGACGGTGGCGAAGGACGCGTCGCGGTAGGCGAAGGCCGTCGCGTCCGGGGCGACGCGGTGGCAGGCGCCGTCGATCGGGTAGATGTGCACCGTCGAGTTCACGGCGGGGAGCCCGGGGGCGTGCCGGGTGTGCGCCGCGATGGCCTCGTCGGTCAGCTCGCGGACGAAGGTGGCCTTCCAGTAGTGCTGCAGGCCCGGCGGCACGAGGGCGTCGAAGGCTTCGTTGAGCGCCGGGTACGGCATGGGGCCGACGTGCTCGGCGACGACCGGCGCCATGTCGTGGAACGGCCGCAGGGCGCGTTCACCCTCTTCGAGCGGGCCGGCCCAGCAGCTCACGGTGGCGATGTGGACCCTGCCGTGCCGTTCCTCGGGGATGAACGGCAGGGGAGGGGCGATCTGGAACGCGGGGAAGGCGCCCAGTTCCTCCGGGGCGCCGGCGATCAGCTCGCGGTAGGCGTGCAGGACGGCGGGGGCGTCCTTGATGTCGTAGAAGATCGGGCCGCCGTAGATGTCCTTGACCGGGCTGAGCCGGAACTGGAGCGAGGTGACCACGCCGAAGTTGCCGCCGCCGCCGCGCAGGGCCCAGAAGAGGTCGTCGTACTCCTTCTCGCTGGCGACGAGGAACCGCCCGTCCGCGGTCACCACGTCGGCCGAGACGAGGTTGTCGCAGCTCAGGCCGAGCCCGCGGGACAGGTAGCCGATGCCGCCGCCCAGGGTGAGTCCCGAGACGCCGGTGGTGGAGATGATGCCGCCGGTCGTGGCCAGCCCGAAGGCGTACGTCGCGGCGTTGAGGTCGCCCCAGGTGGCGCCGCCCTCCGCGCGGGCGGTCCGCAGACCCGGGTCGACCCGGACCGAGCGCATGGCGGACAGGTCCGCGACGACGCCGTCGTCGCAGGTGCCGAAGCCGGGGACGCTGTGGCCCCCACCGCGTACCGCCAGGTCGAGCCCGTTCTCGCGCGCGTACTCCACCGCCGAGATGACGTCACCGGCGTTGGCGCAGCGCACGATGACGGCGGGCCGCCGGTCGAACATGACGTTGTGGACCCTCCGCGCCTCGTCGTAGCCGTCGCTGTCGGGAGTGATGACCGTGCCGCGTACCCGCTCCCGCAAGTGGTCCATTGAGGGCTTGCCCATGGCCGACGCTCCTCGTGCGCTTGTGACGCAAGCCCGCCCGAGGGCGTGACCCGCCTGGGGCCGGCGGCGCGGCTCGGCGCACACGGATTCGCAGCGGTCCCGCCCGCCACCGGCACTGGCCTCTTTCCACGCTACGCCGACGGTGCCGAGCCTCAACCCGGGGCGGGTCGCCGAACCGCGCCGGGATGTTGGTCCAGAACTTGACAGGTATAGGCCAATCCGGCACGCCCGGGGGGCGCAGGGGGCCGGGTACGGGCCACGGCCCGGACCCGGGCCGCAGGCGGGAGAC
>NZ_JBSFLB010000017.1:0-187729 GCF_053598835.1 Streptomyces sp. NPDC001070 | reverse complement strand
CTCCAGCCCCTCGTTCAGCTGCTGGAGAGTAGGACGCCGCCGAACAATTCTTCAGAGCCGTGCCCCCGGACCGAGTCCGGGGGCACGGCTTTTTGGCGTTTCCACACCCGCTGTTCATGTTCAGCTCAGCAGTTCATCATCCACCGCGGCAATCCTTGCCGAGACGGGCAAGTGGAGGTGAGCCTGATGCAGCAGTTCCTCGTACAGGGTGCTGAAGTAGCCGCGCTGGAGGACGAGTTCTCGTCGGCCGTGGACGAACGTCATGCTGTCGCCGTGAATTCCGCGACCTCCGCGTTGCAGCTGGCGCTGCTTTCGCTCGGTATCGGGGCCGGCGAGGAAGTGATCCTCCCGTCGTTCGCGCCCGTGGAGACCGCGGCCGCGGTGCGACTGGTGGGTGCGGTGCCGGTCTTCGCGGACATCGATCCGCTGACGTTCTGCCTCGACCCGGAGGCCGTCGCCGCGGCGATCACGCCCCTCACGGCGGCGATCCTGCCGGTGCACCTGTTCGGGCACCCCGCGGCCGTCGACCAGATCACCTACATCGCCGCCCGGCACGGCCTGGCGATCGTCGAGGACGCGACGCAGGCGCAGGCGGCGACGCTGGCGGGGCGCAGGGTCGGCACCTACGGGGTGCTGAGTGTCTTCGGCGTCGAGGAAGGGGCCGTTGTGACCACGGAACACCCCGAGCTGGCGGGCGCCGTGAAGCGGCTCCGGGACACGAAGCACTCCAGGGCCCGGATGACCGACGGCAAGGCGGCCGCGGGCCGTGGGGCGCTCGGGAAGCTGGCCGGAGCCGTGGCGCGGCAGCGGGCCAACTGCCGTTACCTGGACTCGGCCCTGACGGGCGTCCTGGTGCCGTACGTCGAGCCCGGCGCGCACCACGTCTACCACCGCTACACGGTGCGGATTCCGGGTAACGGCCGGCCGGACCGGGACGCCTTCGCGATGGCGCTGGCCTCGCGCGGCGTGCGGGCGAATGTGAGCATCCCGACGCCCGTGCACCGGCTGCCGGAGTACGGGTCCGGCGCGTACCTGCCCAGGACGGAGAAGGCGGCCGGCGAGACGCTGTCGCTGCCCGTCCATCCGGGCCTGACGGAGACGGAGTTGGAGCGGATGGCCGCGGCGTGCAACACGCTCGGCGGTCTGCTGTGAACCTCGGTCGGCCCGCACGGGCGCTGCGTCGATCGGATTTCCGAACCGGGGCCCCCATGGGTTAAGATCCTTCACGTCGACGCGCCCCAATAGCTCAGTCGGCAGAGCGTCTCCATGGTAAGGAGAAGGTCTACGGTTCGATTCCGTATTGGGGCTCTGACAAAGAAGGCCCCCGCCGTTCGGCGGGGGCCTTCTTTCTTTGTGTTCTTCCGCGCTTCGCCGCGGACCGCTTTCCCTACGCGGGGAGTTCCGTGACGCGCATCGCGAGGATGGCCATGTCGTCGGAGGGCGCGTCGGAGGCGAAGCGCTCGACGGCCCGCTGGATGCGGGCGGCCACGGCGCCCGCCGTGAGGCCCGTACAGGTGGCCAGGACGTCGGCGAGGCCGTCGTCGCCGAGCATGCGGTTGCCCTCGCGGCGTTCGGTGACGCCGTCGGTGACGCAGAGCAGGACGTCGCCCGGGTCGAGGGTGACGGTCTGCTCGACGAGTTCGAGGTCTTCGATGACGCCGAGCAGCGGCTGGGGCTCCGCGGCGGGTTCGACGACGCCGCTCTGGCGCAGCCTCAGCGGCAGCGGGTGGCCGGCGCAGACGACCTTCAGGACGGTGCTGCCGTCGCTCTGCGGCCACATCTCGCCGTAGAGGAGCGTGAGGAAACGGCTGCGGGCTCCCTCGTCGAGGATGGCCGCGTTGAGGCGTTCCAGGACGGACGGGCCGCTGAAGCCCTCGCGGGCGAGCAGGCGCAGGGCGTGCCGGGCCAGGCCCGTGACGGCGGCCGCCTCCGGACCGGTGCCGCAGACGTCGCCGATGGCGAAGCCCCAGCAGCCGTCGCGGATGGGGAAGACGTCGTAGAAGTCGCCGCCGACCTCGTTGCCCTCACCGGCGGCGCGGTAGACGACCTCGACCTCGACACCGGGGATCACCGGGAGGCCGGGCGGCAGGAGACTGCGCTGGAGGGACTGGCTGATGGCGGTGCGCTCGCTGTAGAGGCGGGCGTTGTCCAGGGCGAGGGCGGCTCGTCGCGACAGGTCCTCGGCGAGCTCAAGGATCTCCTGGCGGAAGCGTTCGTCGGCCGGCTTGCCGAGCGTCAGCATGCCGATGACGCGGTTGCGGGCGACCAGCGGCAGTACGACGGTCTCGCCGCTCACGGCGGCCGCGGTCGCCAGGGCCGTACCGGGACCGGTGGCAGGGCGGCCCGCCTCGCCGAGGCCCAGGCTGCGGAGGGAGGCGCGCAGTGCGGTGGAGTGGGCGGCGTCGCCGGGGGCGGTCCACGCCCGGGCGCCGGGGGTGGGGTCGGGCTCGGGCGGTGCGACGCGGGACAGCAGGGCCTTGATGCCGTCGATGCGGTCCTCGTCCTCGTGCAGGACGAAGGCGAGTTCGGGCTCGGAGGCCTGGTCGGCGATGGTGTAGACGGCGCACCAGCTGGCCAGGGTGGGCACGGTCATCTGGGCCATGAGGGCGAGCGTCTGGTCGCGTTCCAGGGTGCCCGCCAGCAGGTCGGAGGCCTCCACCAGGAAGGACAGCGAGCCGCGGCGCAGGCGCTCGAGCTCGGTGAGGCGGGCGCTCTCCACCGCCAGCGCGATGCGGTCGGCGGCGAACTGGAGGCGCAGCGCCTCCTCGTTGGTGTAGCGGCCCGGACTCTCGGCGGCGACGCCGAGCGAGCCGGTGAGGCGTCCCTCGACCTTGAGGGGGACGGTGACGATGGAGCGCATGCCGGTGCCGGCGAGCAGTGGTACGGCGCCGGGCACGGCGGTGAGGTCCTCGTGGACGGCGGGCATACGGGCACTGCCGTAGCGCCCGGTGCCCGCCTCGACGGGGACGCGGGCGAAGCGCTGCCGGGCGGAGGGGAGACCGGTGGAGGCGCGTACCTCCAGCTCGGTCTCGTCGTCGGTGGCGAGCAGCAGGTAGGCGGCATCGCCGTCGAGCATGTCGCGGGCCCGTTCGACGGTGCGCTGCAGCAGTCCGTCGAGGTCGTCGGGGGCGGGGGAGCCGATGAAGGACTCGAACGGGTCGACGGCCTTGCCGCGTTCGGCGCCGCCGTCGACGGCGATCATGCCGCGGCCCGGGTTCTGCAGTACGGCGCGCTCGTTCTCGCGCACGAGCAGGCACACGGTGGACGGCTCGCCGGAGGTGTCGCGGACCCGCAGGTGCGCGCCGTAGACGGGGAGGATGCGGCCGTCGGCGCCGCGGATGCCGTAGCTGCCCTCCCAGCGGGACAGCAGCAGCGCCTCGGCGATGCCGTGGCCGGTGCCGGGGGTCTGCGGCCAGGCGGCGAAGTCGCCGAGGGGCTTGCCGGTGACCTGGTCGTCGGGGTGGCCGAAGAGCTCTGCGGCGTCCTGGTTCCATCGGGTGATGATGCCGCCGCGGTCGACCTGGACGACGGCGACGCGGATCCGTTCGTCGGCCAGGGGCAGTGCCTGTACCGGCAGCGCGGGGCCGGCGGAGCGGGTGCCCGCGGGGCGCCGGGGGAGTTCCAGGCGGAACCAGACGTGCTTGTCGGCGGCGGTGTACTCCACGCCCCAGTGGCTGGCCAGGGCCGAGCACAGGAGCAGGCCGCGGCCGCCCTCGTGGTCGGGGTGGATCTGCTTCTTGGCGTCGTGGAGGGGCAGTTCCCGCTCGGGGTAGCGGTCGGCGACCTCGATCCGTACGGCGGACTCGTAGCGCAGGCACTGGACGTCGGCGGCGGTACCGGCGTGGACCACGGCGTTGGTGACGAGTTCACTGGTCAGCACGACGGCGTCGTCGACGACCTCGGAGAAGCCCCAGCCCTGGAGGGTGTCGCGGACGAACGCGCGTGCGGTGGCGACCGAGCGTCCCACCGGCTCGAAGGTGGCCGCGGCCCGCGCCGTGATCACAGATCTCCTTGTTTGTCCCGGGACGTCGCCATCTGTCGTCCGCTGTACTGTCACCACCGGCCCCCACTTCGAGGTGTACGCCCGGCCCAAGGTGGGCAACCGCATGCCAGGTTACTTACCCCCGGCGACCGCGTGTGTGCCGGTTGGGGGTGTTCCTGCCCCGATCATGACGCCGGTCATATGCGATGCTGCCGAACTGTTATGGCCGGGCCCGGGCATGGTGAAACACTGGGCATGCCTGAACGAGGCACCTGCAGGTCGGTCGACCCTCCGGGAGGGACACGGTGGAGTCTGGCGCATCGGCGCGAGGCGGCGCGGCAACCCCAGCGAAGCGGGGTGGTTCCGCACGGGTGAAGGACGCGCGGTCGCGTACGAGCGGGGCCGGGACAGGGACCGTCGAGGTCGACTCGGCGGCCCTGCACAGACTGCTGTCCGCGTTGGAATCCATGCGGGACGGCAACTTCCGCAAGCGGCTGACGGTCACCGGCGACGGGGTCATGGCCGAGATCTCCGCGGTGTTCAACGAGGTCGCCGACCGCAACCAGCACCTCACCGGGGAGCTGGCGCGGGTGCGGCGGGTCGTGGGCCGTGAGGGCAAGCTCGCCGAGCGCCTGGAGACGGGGGTGTGCGAAGGCGCCTGGGCGACGGCCATCGACGCCTCCAACGCGCTCGTTGACGACCTGGTGCGGCCGATGTCCGAGGTCGGCCGGGTGCTGTCGGCGGTCGCCGAGGGCGACCTGGAGCAGCGGATGGATCTGCGCGCGCAGGGCGCCGACGGCTCGGGGCATCCGCTGCGCGGTGAGTTCCTGAAGGTGGGTCGCACCGTCAACGGGCTGGTCGACCAGCTGTCCACCTTCACCGACGAGGTGACCCGGGTGGCGAGCGAGGTCGGCACCGAGGGCAAGCTCGGCGGCCAGGCCCGGGTACGCGGTATGTCCGGTTCGTGGAAGGACCTCACGGATTCGGTCAACACCATGGCGTCCCGCCTGACGGCCCAGGTGCGTGACATCGCTCTCGTCACGACCGCGGTCGCCAAGGGCGACCTGTCGCGCAAGGTCACCGTGCACGTGGCCGGCGAGATGCTGGAGCTGAAGAACACCGTCAACACGATGGTGGACCAGCTGTCCTCCTTCGCCTCCGAGGTGACCCGCGTCGCACGTGAGGTGGGCACCGAGGGGCAGTTGGGCGGCCAGGCCAAGGTGGCCGGCGTCGACGGCGTGTGGAAGGACCTCACGGACTCCGTCAACCTGATGGCCGGCAATCTCACGGCCCAGGTGCGGGACATCGCCCAGGTGACCACCGCGGTCGCCAACGGCGACCTGTCGCAGAAGATCACCATCGGCGCGCGCGGCGAGGTCGCGCAGCTCGCCGAGACCGTCAACGCGATGACCGAGACGCTGCGCACGTTCGCCGACGAGGTGACCCGTGTCGCCGGCGAGGTCGGCGCGGAGGGCCGCCTGGGCGGCCAGGCGCAGGTGCCGGGCGCGGCAGGCACCTGGAAGGACCTCACCGACTCGGTGAACACCGCGTTCCGCAACCTGACCGGCCAGGTGCGGGACATCGCGCAGGTGACGACGGCGGTCGCCAACGGCGATCTGTCGCAGAAGGTCACGGTGGACGTCTCCGGCGAGATGCTGGAGCTGAAGAACACCGTGAACACGATGGTCGACCAGCTGTCGGCCTTCGGTGCCGAGGTGACCCGCGTCGCACGCGAGGTCGGCGTCGAGGGTGAACTGGGCGGCCAGGCGCAGGTGCCGGGTGCGGCGGGTCTGTGGAAGGACCTGACGGATTCCGTGAACACCGCGTTCCGCAACCTGACCGGCCAGGTCCGCAACATCGCGCAGGTGACGACGGCGGTCGCCAACGGCGATCTGTCGCAGAAGGTCACGGTGGACGTCTCCGGCGAGATGCTGGAGCTGAAGAACACCGTGAACCGCATGGTGGATCAGCTGTCCTCCTTCGCCGGCCAGGTCACCCGTATGGCCCGGGACGTGGGCACCGAGGGGCGTCTGGGCGGTCAGGCCCGCGTCGACGGCGTCAGCGGCGTGTGGAAGGAGCTGACGGACTCCGTCAACTTCATGGCGGGCAACCTCACCTCGCAGGTCCGCCAGATCGCCCAGGTGACGACCGCGGTGGCGCGCGGTGACCTGTCCCAGAAGGTCGACGTCGACGCGCGCGGCGAGATCCTGGAGCTGAAGAACACCATCAACACGATGGTCGACCAGCTGTCCTCCTTCGCGGAGCAGGTGACCCGGGTGGCCCGCGAGGTGGGCACCGAGGGACGGCTCGGCGGCCAGGCGCAGGTGCCCGGTGTGGCCGGTGTGTGGCGCGACCTCACCGACTCCGTGAACGGCATGGCCGGCAACCTGACCGCACAGGTCCGCAACATCGCGCAGGTGGCCACCGCGGTGGCCCGCGGCGACCTGTCCCAGAAGATCGACGTCGACGCGCGCGGCGAGATCCTGGAGCTGAAGAACGTCCTCAACACGATGGTCGACCAGCTGTCCTCCTTCGCGGAGCAGGTGACCCGGGTGGCCCGCGAGGTGGGCACCGAGGGCATCCTGGGCGGCCAGGCCGAGGTGAAGGGCGTGTCGGGCACCTGGAAGGACCTGACGCAGTCCGTCAACTTCATGGCGAACAACCTGACCATGCAGGTCCGCAACATCGCCGAGGTCACCACCGCGGTCGCCCAGGGCGACCTGTCGAAGAAGATCACCGTCGACGCCAAGGGCGAGATCCTCGCCCTGGTCACCACCGTCAACACGATGGTCGACCAGCTGTCCGCCTTCGCCGACGAGGTGACCCGGGTGGCCCGAGAGGTGGGCACCGAGGGCCAGCTGGGCGGCCAGGCCCGGGTGCGGGACGTCTCCGGCATCTGGAAGGACCTCACCGACAACGTCAACCTGATGGCGAACAACCTGACCAGTCAGGTGCGTTCGATCTCCTCCGTCGCCACCGCCGTCGCCAACGGCGACCTCACCAAGAAGATCACCGTCGAGGCGCGCGGCGAGGTCGCCCAGCTCACCGAGACCATCAACACGATGGTCGACACGCTCTCCGCCTTCGGTGACGAGGTGACCCGCGTCGCCCGCGAGGTGGGCACCGACGGCATCCTCGGCGGTCAGGCGCGCGTGCCGGGTGTGTCCGGCTCGTGGAAGGACCTCACCGAGTCGGTGAACAACATGGCCTCCAACCTGACGGGCCAGGTCCGCAACATCGCCATGGTCACCACCGCGGTGGCCCGCGGCGACCTGTCCAAGAAGATCGACGTCGACGCGCACGGCGAGATCCTGGAGCTGAAGACGACCATCAACACGATGGTCGACCAGCTGTCGGCCTTCGGTGACCAGGTGACCCGGGTGGCCCGTGAGGTGGGCACCGAGGGCCGCCTGGGCGGCCAGGCCCGGGTGCCGGGCGTGTCCGGCATCTGGAAGGACCTCACCGAGTCGGTGAACCTGATGGCGAACAACCTGACCCGTCAGGTGCGCAACATCGCCCAGGTGGCCACCGCGGTGACCCGCGGCGACCTCAACATCCGCACGGACGTGGACGCGGCGGGCGAGATCCTGGAGCTCCAGGACTACATCAACACCATGATCGTGCGTCTTCGCGAGACCACGCTCGCCAACAAGGAGCAGGACTGGCTCAAGGGCAACCTCGCCCGCATCTCCGGTCTGATGCAGGGCCGCCGCGACCTCAACGACGTGGCCGGACTCATCATGAGCGAGCTGACCCCGGTGGTCTCCGCCCAGCACGGCGCCTTCTTCATCGCGGAGGAACCGGCCGGCGGCGAGGAGGCCGACGAGGGCTACGAGCTGCGGCTGAGCGGCTCGTACGGCTTCTCCAAGCGGACGATGCCCACCGTCTTCCTGCCCGGCGAGGGGCTGATCGGCACCGCCGCGGTCGAGAAGCGCTCCATCCTGGTGGAGGACGTGCCGCCGGGCTACCTGCGCATCTCCTCCGGACTCGGCGAGGCACCGCCGGCCCACGTCATCGTGCTGCCGGTGGTGTTCGAGGACCGGGTGCTCGGTGTGATCGAGCTGGCCTCCTTCCAGCCGTTCACCCAGATCCAGAAGGACTTCCTCGGCCAGATCACCGACATGATCGCGGTCAGCGTCAACACCATCAGCGTCAACACCAAGACGGAGTACCTGCTGGAGCAGTCCCAGGAGCTGACCGAGCAACTGCGGGAGCGCTCGGCGGAGCTGGAGAACCGGCAGAAGCAGCTGCAGATGTCCAACACGGAGCTGGAGGAGAAGGCCGAGCTGCTCGCCCGCCAGAACCGCGACATCGAGGTGAAGAACACCGAGATCGAGGAGGCCCGGCAGGTCCTGGAGGAGCGCGCCGAGCAGCTGGCGGTCTCGATGCGCTACAAGTCCGAGTTCCTGGCCAACATGTCGCACGAGCTGCGCACCCCGCTCAACTCGCTGCTCATCCTGGCCAAGCTGCTCGCGGACAACGCCGAGGGCAACCTCTCCCCGAAGCAGGTCGAGTTCGCCGAGACGATCCACGGCGCCGGCTCCGACCTGCTGCAGCTGATCAACGACATCCTGGACCTGTCCAAGGTCGAGGCGGGCAAGATGGACGTCAGCCCGACCCGCATCGCCCTGGTCCAGCTGGTCGACTACGTGGAGGCCACCTTCCGGCCGCTCACCGCGGAGAAGGGCCTGGACTTCTCCGTGCGGGTCTCGCCGGAGCTGCCCGCCACCTTGCACACCGACGAGCAGCGGCTGCTGCAGGTGCTGCGCAACCTGCTGTCGAACGCGGTGAAGTTCACCGACAGCGGCTCGGTCGAGCTGGTCATCCGCCCGGCCGGTCCGGACGTACCGCAGGCGATCCGGGAACAGTTGCTGGAGTCCGGCTCGCTGCGGGGCGCGGACGAGCCGCTGATCGCCTTCTCCGTGACCGACACGGGCATCGGCATCGCGTCCAGCAAGATGCGGGTCATCTTCGAGGCGTTCAAGCAGGCGGACGGCACCACCAGCCGCAAGTACGGCGGCACGGGCCTCGGCCTGTCCATCAGCCGGGAGATCGCCCGGCTGCTCGGCGGCGAGATCCACGCCGACAGCCAGCCCGGCCGCGGCTCGACCTTCACCCTCTACCTGCCCCTCAACAGCACCGAACTGCCGCCCCAGGGCTACTCCCAGCTGCCCGGCGGCGAGGTCGTGGGGGAGATCGAGGGAGCGGCCGCCGAGCCGTTCCACGTCCCGGCGCACGGCCATGTGGCGGCGCGCGGCCGGGGCGCGGGCAGCAGCCTGGCGCGGCTGCGCCGGCGTTCGGCGGCACCGCGGCCCGCGGCGGCCGGTCCGGCGGAGCGCGCCGCGCTCCCCGAGTCGTGGGTGGACGGTGTGCACAGCGACGCCTACACCGGCTTCGCGGGCGGCTTCAGCGGCGAGAAGGTGCTCATCGTCGACGACGACATCCGCAATGTCTTCGCCCTCACCAGCGTTCTGGAACAGCACGGCCTGACCGTGCTGTACGCCGAGAACGGCAGGGAGGGGATCGAGGTCCTGGAGCAGCACGACGATGTCGCGGTCGTCCTGATGGACATCATGATGCCCGAGATGGACGGCTATGCGACGACGGCCGCGATCCGCAGGATGCCGCAGTTCGCGGGCCTGCCGATCATCGCGCTGACGGCGAAGGCGATGAAGGGCGACCGGGAGAAGAGCATCGAATCGGGAGCGTCCGACTATGTCGCCAAGCCGGTGGACACCGACCACCTCCTCGCGGTGATGGAGCAGTGGATGCAGACGCGGTGACGCGACGCCGGGCGACCGGCCGGGCGGCGGCCGTTCACCGGCGGCCGCCGGCAGGTGTCCCCGGAACATGACTCGGCGTGCGCGAAGAAGTGTGAGAGTGCGGGATTCTGGGAACCTTCTGGTCTCCGCCTGCGTTTGTGCTACGTGCACAGTGACATGGCGGTGACAGGGTGTGGCGGACAGCGGGGTGCGGCTACCATGACCGGCACAAGGACGGGCGGCGCTCAGGAGTCGTCCATGGGGGCGTCGACCGGTGCAGCGCCGGGGCGAGGAGGGCGGGCCATGGTGCAGAAGGCCAAGATCCTCCTGGTCGATGACCGGCCGGAGAATCTGCTGGCGCTGGAGGCCATCCTCTCCGCGCTCGATCAGACCCTGGTGCGGGCATCGTCCGGGGAGGAGGCGCTCAAGGCGCTGCTCACCGACGACTTCGCGGTGATCCTGCTCGATGTCCAGATGCCGGGCATGGACGGGTTCGAGACCGCGGCGCACATCAAGCGGCGCGAGCGCACGCGCGACATCCCGATCATCTTCCTGACGGCCATCAACCACGGGCCGCACCACACCTTCCGCGGCTACGCGGCCGGCGCGGTGGACTACATCTCCAAGCCCTTCGACCCGTGGGTGCTGCGCGCCAAGGTCTCGGTCTTCGTCGAGCTCTACATGAAGAACTGCCAGCTGCGCGAGCAGGCCTCCCTGCTGCGGCTGCAGCTGGAGCAGGGAGGGCGGCAGGGCGCCAACGGCACCAAGGGGCCGGTGGGACTGCTCGCCGAGCTCTCCGCGCGGCTCGCCGCGGTGGAGGAGCAGGCGGAGGCGCTGTCCAAGCAGCTCGACGAGTCCGCGGACGCGGCGGCGGTGGCCACGGCCGCCCATCTGGAGCGCAAGCTGACGGGGCTGCGGCGCGCGCTGGACGCGCTGGAGCCCGGCACGGGTGGCGGCGACAAGAAGATTCCCTCGCAAGAGTGAACCCTGTGCCCCACTTGAGGCAGTGTCACCCTTGGCGTGTCAGGGGTACGACACGAACGGGGGTATACGCGGCCACGCGTGTCGCCCACGGGGCGGAACGGTAACCTCACCATCATGGCCTCACGTACGTCCGGCACCGCCAAGAAGGCTGCCGCCAAACCTGCGGCCAAGCCCGCGGCGAAGAAGGCCCCCGCGAAGAAGGCGGCGGCCAGGAAACCGCCCGCCAAGGCAGCGGCGGCCAAGCCCGCGCCGAAGGCTGCCCCGTCCCCGACGGGGGGCGTCTACCGCCTCGCGCGGGCGGTGTGGCTCGGCCTGGCGCACACCGTGGGCGCCCTCTTCCGCGGCGTCGGGCGCGGCGCGCGCGGGCTCGACCCGGCGCACCGCAAGGACGGTCTGGCGCTCCTGCTGCTCGGCCTCGCGCTGGTCGTGGCGACGGGCACGTGGTCGGATCTGCGCGGCCCGGTGGGCGAGCTGGTCGAGATACTGATCACCGGACTGTTCGGGCGGCTGGACCTGCTCGTGCCGTTCCTCATCGGGGCTGTTGTTTGGCGGCTCATGCGCCACCCGCAGAAGTCCGACGCCAACGGGCGCATCGTCATCGGACTGACCACTCTGACCGTCGGCGTGCTGGGCCTGGTGCACATCGGCTGCGGCTCGCCCGGCCGCAGCCAGGGCGCGGACGCGATCCGCGACGCGGGCGGCCTGATCGGCTGGGCGGCGTCGGCGCCGTTGGACTACACCGTCGGGGCGCCGCTGGCGGTGGCCCTGCTGGCGCTCCTCACTTTCTTCGGGCTGCTGGTGACCACCGCGACCCCGGTCAACGCCATCCCCCGCCGGCTGCGCGAACTCGGTATCAGGCTCGGCCTGGTGGAGGAGGAGGGCACCGCCGCGGCCGAGGACGACGCCGTGCCCTTCAGCGACCTGCTGCAGCCGGAGACCGCCCCCCAGGACGGGGCGGAGAGCCGGTCGCGCCGCCGCGCCAAGCGCCGCGAGGAGCGGTCGCAACTGCCCGACCTCACACCCAGCGACGGGCTCGACGCGGTCGACCTGGCCTACGGGGTGGCCGCCGACCTCGACGGCGCCCTCGCCTACGGCGTGCCCGGCTCGTCGGTCGTCGCGGACCTCGTCAGCCACTCCCTGCCGCAGTCCCGGGACACCCGGGGCACCGAGAGCGCAGAGGACTCCGGAGACGCCGGCGGCTCGTCCGTGCCCGACCTCACCAAGGCGGCCGCGCCCGACGAGGGCACGCCGCTGCCGCCGCGCGCCGAGCAGCTCCAGCTGTCCGGCGACATCACCTACAGCCTCCCGTCCCTGGACCTGCTGGAGCGCGGCGGCCCGGGACGCACCCGCAGCGCCGCCAACGACGCGGTGGTCGAGTCACTGACGAGCGTCTTCTCGCAGTTCAAGGTCGACGCCCGCGTCACCGGCTTCACCCGCGGGCCGACGGTGACCCGCTACGAGGTGGAACTGGGCCAGGCGGTCAAGGTCGAGCGGATCACCGCCCTGGCCAAGAACATCGCCTATGCGGTGGCCAGTCCGGACGTGCGGATCATCAGCCCGATCCCCGGCAAGTCGGCGGTCGGCATCGAGATCCCCAACAGCGACCGGGAGATGGTCAATCTCGGGGACGTGCTGCGCTCGGCGGACGCGGCCGGCGAGGAGCACCCGATGACGGTGGGCCTCGGCAAGGACGTCGAGGGCGGCTACGTCGTGGCCAACCTAGCGCGCATGCCGCACGTCCTCGTCGCGGGCGCGACCGGTTCCGGCAAGTCCTCCTGCATCAACTGCCTGATCACCTCGGTCCTGGCCCGTGCCACGCCCGACGAGGTGCGGATGGTGCTGGTCGACCCCAAGCGCGTCGAACTGACCGCGTACGAGGGCGTCCCGCACCTCATCACGCCGATCATCACCAACCCCAAGCGGGCCGCCGAGGCGCTGCAGTGGGTCGTGCGCGAGATGGACCTGCGCTACGACGACCTGGCCGCCTACGGTTTCCGGCACATCGACGACTTCAACACGGCCGTCCGCAACGGCAAGGTGAAGCCGCCGGAGGGCAGCGAGCGGGAGCTGGCGCCCTACCCCTACCTGCTGGTGATCGTGGACGAGCTGGCCGACCTGATGATGGTCGCGCCGCGCGACGTGGAGGACGCGATCGTCCGCATCACGCAGCTCGCCCGGGCCGCCGGCATCCACCTCGTCCTGGCCACCCAGCGGCCCAGCGTCGACGTCGTGACCGGTCTCATCAAGGCCAACGTGCCGTCCCGGCTGGCCTTCGCGACCTCCTCGCTCGCCGACAGCCGGGTCATCCTCGACCAGGCGGGCGCCGAGAAGCTGATCGGAAAGGGTGACGGGCTGTTCCTGCCGATGGGCGCGAACAAGCCCGTCCGTATGCAGGGCGCCTTCGTCACCGAGGAGGAGATCCACGCCGTCGTCGCCCACTGCAAGGCGCAGTTGACCCCCTCCTACCGGGAGGACGTGGTCGTCGGCGGCGGCCCGAAGAAGGAGATCGACGAGGAGATCGGCGACGACCTGGACCTGTTGTGCCAGGCGGCGGAGCTGGTGGTCTCCACCCAGTTCGGGTCGACTTCGATGCTTCAGCGCAAACTGCGTGTCGGTTTCGCGAAAGCGGGCAGGCTCATGGACCTGATGGAATCGCGCGGGATCGTCGGACCCAGCGAGGGATCGAAGGCCCGCGACGTTCTGGTCAAGCCGGACGAGATGGACGGAGTGCTCGCGCTGCTCCGCGGCGAGGCCGGTTCGTAGCCGTTCCGTGGCTCACTCGTAAGTGGGCCGGACGCAACCGTTGCTCCTGCCCACACGTCAAGTTATTGCAGGGGGAAGGCGTATGGCCGACTGTCATCGGCGCCGGGAGAGACGGCAATCCTGATGGCGGACAAACAACGCCCGCCCGCTTGCCCGTCCTTTTTCCACCCCCCCTAGACTGAGTCTCCAGCAGGTGGCTACACGCTCGAAAGGCGCCCCCGTGTCCATCGGCAACCCGCCCCCCGACGACCGGCTCTCGGTCGGTCGCGCCCTCGCCCAGGCCCGCATCAGCGCGGGTCTGACCGTCGACGAGGTCAGTACCACAACGCGTGTGCGCTCGCCCATCGTGCACGCCATCGAACAGGACGATTTCTCTCGCTGCGGCGGCGACGTGTACGCCCGCGGCCACATCCGGGCGCTCGCGCGTGCCGTCGGCCTCGACCCCGAGGCCCTGGTCGAGCAGTTCTCCGCGGAGCACGGCAGCGCACCCGCGCCGACCCCCGTGGCGCCGCTGTACGAGGCGGAGCGGATGCGGCCCGAGCCGCGCCGCCCCAATTGGACCGCCGCCATGGTCGCGGCGATCGTCGCCGTCGTCGGATTCGTCGGCTTCACGCTCTTCAGCGGCGGCGAGGACGGTGGCAAGCAGCCGGTGGCGGGCAAGCCGAGTGCGGCCAGTCCGGCGGCCAAGCCGTCCGAGAGCCGGACGAGCGCGGCGCCGAGGCCCGAGGAGTCCGACAGCGCGATCGCCGCGGCTCCGGCCGACAAGGTCACGGTCAAGCTCACCGCCCAGAACGCCAAGAGCTGGATCCAGGCGGTGGACAGCAACGGCCGGCAGCTCTACCAGGGCAGCCTGGAGGCGGGCGACTCCAAGACCTTCACCGACAAGAGCAAGATCAACCTCATCATCGGCAACGCGGGCGCCGTCGACCTCTTCGTCAACGGCAAGGACCTCGGCCCGGCGGGTGACCCCGGTCAGGTCCAGCGCCTCACCTTCACCCCCGGCGACCCGGAAGCGGGGTGACGCCCGGCTCCACGGGCGCGCACGGACACCGCGGCGCCCGGCGCGGGACGCTCGTCCCGACGCCGGGCGCCGCTGCGCGTAAGAGCCCGCCGGGGACAAAGTAGGCTGAGCCTATGTCCGAACCCCGTACCGTCGCTCTTGTCACGCTCGGCTGCGCCCGTAACGAGGTGGATTCCGAGGAGCTCGCCGGCCGTCTGGCGGCGGACGGGTGGCAGCTCGTCGAGGACGCCGCCGCCGCCGATGTGGCCGTTGTGAACACCTGCGGCTTCGTGGAAGCCGCCAAGAAGGACTCCGTCGACGCCCTGCTGGAGGCGAACGACCTCAAGAACCACGGCCGCACCCAGGCCGTCGTAGCGGTCGGCTGCATGGCCGAGCGCTACGGCAAGGAACTGGCCGAGGCACTGCCCGAGGCCGACGGCGTGCTCGGCTTCGACGACTACGCGAACATCTCGGACCGTCTGCAGACGATCCTCTCCGGCGGCGTGCACGCGTCCCACACGCCCCGCGACCGCCGCAAGCTGCTCCCGATCAGCCCGGCCGCCCGGCAGGCCGCGAGCGCCGTCTCGCTGCCCGGCCACGCGCAGACCGCCGAGGAGCCGGCTCCCGCCCCCGAGGACCTCCCGGAGGGCGTCGCGCCCGCCTCCGGGCCGCGCGCCCCGCTGCGCCGCCGGCTCGACAGCAGCCCGGTCGCCTCCGTGAAGCTGGCCTCCGGCTGCGACCGCCGCTGCTCGTTCTGCGCGATCCCGTCCTTCCGCGGCTCGTTCATCTCCCGCCGCCCCTCGGACGTGCTCGGCGAGACCCGCTGGCTGGCCGAGCAGGGCGTCAAGGAGATCATGCTGGTCAGCGAGAACAACACCTCGTACGGCAAGGACCTCGGCGACATCCGGCTGCTGGAGACGCTGCTCCCCGAGCTCGCCGCCGTCGACGGCATCGAGCGGATCCGGGTCAGCTACCTGCAGCCCGCCGAGATGCGGCCGGGCCTGATCGATGTGCTGACCTCGACGCCGAAGGTCGCGCCGTACTTCGATCTGTCCTTCCAGCACTCCGCCCCCGGTGTGCTGCGCGCGATGCGCCGCTTCGGTGACACCGAGCGCTTCCTGGAGCTGCTGGACACCGTCCGTTCCAAGGCGCCCGAGGCCGGCGTCCGCTCCAACTTCATCGTCGGCTTCCCGGGCGAGTCGGAGGCGGACCTGGAGGAGCTGGAGCGTTTCCTGGGCGCCGCCCGGCTGGACGCCATCGGCGTGTTCGGCTACTCCGACGAGGAGGGCACCGAGGCCGCCGGTTACGAGGACAAGCTCGACGAGGACGTCGTCGCCGAGCGGCTCGCCCGCGTGTCGCGGCTGGCGGAGGAGCTGACCGCGCAGCGGGCCGAGCAGCGGCTGGGCTCGACGGTGCACGTGCTGGTCGAGTCCGTCGACGGGGAGGAGGGGGCGGTCGGCCGCGGCGCCCACCAGGCCCCCGAGACCGACGGCCAGGTCCTGCTGACCTCCCACGAGGGTCTGGTGCCCGGATCGTTCGTCGCGGCGAAGGTGGTGGACACCGAAGGCGTCGACCTCGTCGCGGAGCCGCTGTGTACGACGGAGGAGGCCGGCAGATGACGGGAGTCCCGGCGTCCGCCGCCGGCAACCACCGATCCGCGCCCGCCGCACCGGCGCCCGCCGCACCGGCGGCCGCGGCCAGGCGGCCTTCGCTGTGGAACATCGCCAACGTCCTGACGATGGTGCGGCTGCTGCTCGTGCCGGGCTTCGTCGTGCTGCTGCTGCACGGCGACGGGCACGACCCGGCGTGGCGCTCCTTCGCATGGGCGGCCTTCGCCATCGCGATGATCACCGATCTCTTCGACGGCGAGCTGGCCCGGCGCTACGGGCTGGTCACCGACTTCGGCAAGATCGCCGATCCGATCGCCGACAAGGCGATCATGGGCGCGGCGCTGATCGGGCTCTCCGCGCTGGGGGACCTGCCCTGGTGGGTCACCGGGGTGATCCTCTTCCGGGAGCTGGGCATCACGCTGATGCGGTTCTGGGTGATCCGCTGGGGAGTGATCCCGGCCAGCCGGGGCGGCAAGCTGAAGACCCTCACGCAGGGTGTCGCCGTGGGCATGTACATCCTGATCCTCACCGGACCGCTGGCGACACTGCGGGCGGTCCTGATGGGCGCCGCCGTGGTGCTGACCGTCGTGACGGGCCTGGACTACGTGCGCCAGGCGGTCGTGATGCGCCGGGCCGGGCTGGCGGCGCAGCGCGCAGGCGTCGCGCGCCGGGCGCGCGAGGGCGCGGACGAGCCGGAGAGCGAGCCCGCGGAGGACCGTCCGCAGGAGTACCCGGAGGAGCAGGGACAGGGCGCGTGAGCGTCGCCGCCGGGGTTCTGGGACTGCTGGAGGCGCGCGGGGAGACCCTCGCCGCCGCCGAGTCGCTGACCGGCGGCCTGGTCGCGGCGGAGCTGACCTCGGTGCCGGGTGCCTCCCGGACCTTCCGCGGCTCGGTCACCGCGTACGCGACCGAACTGAAGCGGGACGTGCTGGGTGTGGACGGCGCCCTGCTGGCCGAACGCGGCGCCGTCGACGCGGACGTCGCACGGGGGATGGCGGAGGGCGTGCGGCGCGTGCTGCGCGCCGACTGGGGAGTGGCCACCACCGGTGTCGCAGGACCCGACCCGCAGGACGGGCAGCCGGTCGGGACGGTCTACGTGGCGGTCGCCGGGCCGACCGGGTCGAGGTGCGAGAAACTGCAGTTGAACGGAGATCGTGCCGCCATCCGTACCACCACCGTGAAGACCGTGCTGACCCTCTTGCAGCAGACGCTCGTGACGGGCGGGAGAACGCCTGACGAATCCGCGACGGCGAAGGGTAGGGAAGACGGCGGGGGGAAGGGATGTTTGCAGCCCTGAGTGAACACGTCATCGCTCCCGGCGCGCCCGACGTCGGAGGCGGTACGGTGGGGCAAGAAGGTTGCGAATTCGCGGTCCGAGGAGGGAGCCACCGATGATTCTGCTCCGTCGCCTGCTCGGTGACGTGCTGCGTCGGCAGCGCCAGCGTCAGGGCCGCACCCTGCGTGAGGTCTCCTCATCCGCCCGGGTCTCCCTGGGCTATCTGTCGGAGGTCGAACGAGGGCAGAAGGAGGCTTCCTCCGAACTGCTCTCCGCGATCTGTGACGCCTTGGACGTCCCGATGTCCGAGGTGATGCGGGAGGTCAGCGACGATCTGGCGCTTGCCGAGCTCGCCGAGTCGGCTGCTGTCGAGTCGGCAGCCGCGCCTATGCGGCCGCTGCTGGGCGCGGTTCCGTCCGTACCGTCCGGTGCGGACGAGCGAGTCACCATCAAGGCGCCGAAGGCGCCCACCGAGGCCGTGGACGTCGTCGCGGCCTGAGCGACACAAGCAGTTCCGAACCGTGGCCCCGGCCGGTGCACAACCGGCCGGGGCCACGGCGTGTCCGCGTTTGCCCTCCTGATCCGGGGAAGGCGCTCCTGAGGCGGGACCGCCGTGGCGGTCGTCCGCCGACGCGAGGCGATTCCCGAGGAGGATCAGCATGGCCGTCGTGAAGAGCACGCTGCCCGAGGCCGGCCGCAAGACCGTCGGCGAGGCCCTGCAGCACACCCTGACCGACCTCATCGACCTGTCGCTGGTCGCCAAGCAGGTGCACTGGAATGTGGTCGGGCCGCGTTTCCGATCGGTCCACCTGCAGCTCGACGACGTGGTCACGACGGCGCGGACGTACGCCGACACCGTGGCGGAACGGGCGGCGGCCGTCGGGGTGACACCGGACGGGCGCGCGGGGACGGTGTCCAAGGGCAGCCGGATCGACGAGGCGCCGGACGGCTGGATCAAGGACGAGAAGGTGGTCGCGCTCATGATCGCGGCGCTCGACGCCGTGATCAGGCAGGTGCGCCAGGGCATCGAGGCGACGGAGAAGGCCGATCCGGTCAGCCAGGACGTGCTGATCGGCCTCGCCGCCGACCTCGAGAAGCACCGCTGGATGTTCCAGGCCGAGAACGTGTAGGGCGAGTGGGGCGCGCCGGTCACGCGGGCGGGCCCCGGTCGCGACCGGTCGACCCCGATCGTCACCGGTCGTCCGCAGTCGCCCTCGGTGGCCCTCGGTCCAGCGATTGTCGCAGGTAGTAGCCGTATGCGTCCGCCATCCGGGTGAACGTTGTGCGGGGTGGGGCGGCAAAGGTCTAGAGATCTTGCCGGAAGGGGATCGCACCTCTGTACGGGGAAAGCCCGGGATTGGGTCCCTGGTGATTCCCGCCGCAACCTCGGGGCTCCGAAGGAGGCGGTCATGTCTGTTCTCCGCCTGTTTCACGAGCTGTGGGCCCGGCGGCCGGTCCGCTGGGCGATCGCTTTCGTCGCGGGTGTGGTGTGGTGGTGGGCCCTGTTGCGGCTCGTCGTCCAGCCCGCCCAGGCAGGCTCGTTCGAGGGCCTGGTCGTGGCCGGCGGCTGGGGGCTCAGCATCGTCCCCCTGCACACGGCGAGGTGGTCACGGGGATCATCATCCGCCGCTCCGGCGGCTGTCCGCGAGGTTGACGCCCCCGCGCCCGAAGAGCTGACGGGAAGAGTGCCGGGACCGCGCAGCCGGTCACTACCAGGGCATGACGACGCCCCCGTTGGGGCGGAGGATCTGGCCGGTCGTGAAGGCTGAGGCGTCGGAGGCCAGGAAGAGCACGGTGTGCGCCACGTCCTGAGGGTCGCCCACACGACCCAGGGGCGCGGCGCGCACCAGCGCCTCCTCGGCGCGCGCTTGGGCCCGCTCGTCGAAGAGGCCGTCGGGGCCGGTGCCGTAGTGGCTCGTCATCGGTGTGCGGACGAAGCCGGGCGCCACGGCATTGGCCCGTATCCCGTGCGGCCCCAGCTCGGTGGCCAGGGTCCGGGTCAGCTGGACGACCGCGGCCTTGGAGACGCTGTAGCAGAGCAGCCCCCGGGCGCCGGTGTCGATGGCGCCGGAGGCCATGGTGACGATGCTGCCGGCGCCGCGCTCGGTCATCGGGCGGGCGGCTTCGCGGGCGCAGTGCAGCACGCCCTTGAAGTTGACCGAGAGCACGCGGTCCAGGTCGTCGTCCTCGGTGTCCACGACGGTGCTCGAGTGCATGACCCCCGCGATCGCGGCCAGGATGTCCAGCCGCCCGTGGGCCGCCACGGTGGCGGCGACGGCCGCGGCCACCTGTTTGCGGTCGGTGACGTCCACCTGGCGTGCCTCCGCGGCGCCGCCGGCCTTCACGGCCAGTTCGGCGGTGTGCCGGGCGCCGGGCCCGTCCAGGTCCGCGCAGACGACGGTGGCCCCGGCCTGGGCGAGCAGGAGGGCCGAGGCCCGGCCGATGCCGCTCGCGGCACCGGTGACCAGGGCGGTGCGCCCGGTGAGGTCGTACGCCGGTACGGTCATGCGGCGACGGTACGACCGTATCTGACGATCCGTCAATTGTTCTGCGGCCGCTGCCCCGGCGCGGGGCCGCGCTGGCACTGCGGGCACCAGTACGTCACCCGGGTCCCGCCGGGCGGCCCCAGCTCGGCGACGCGTACGGTCGCTCCGCAGCGCAGGCAGCCGTGGCGGTCGCGGCCGTAGACCCAGTGCGTCCGGCCGCGCCGGGTGTCGCCGGTGGTGATGTGCCCGTGCCGCGTCTTGTTGGCCTGCAGCAGCCTCCTGGCGAGCGCGACGACGCGTTCGGGTTCGGGGACCTCGCCGACCGGCGTCCAGGGCGTGACGCCGCGCAGGAAGCACAACTCGCACTTGTAGACGTTGCCGATGCCCGCGAGATTGCGCTGGTCCAGCAGCGCCTCCCCGACCGGCCGGGCCGGGTCGGCGGTCAGCCGGCGCACCGCCTCGGCCGGATCCCAGTCAGGGCCGAGCAGATCGGGGCCGAGATGGCCGACCGCCTTGTCCTCCTCGGCGGTGCGCAGCAGCTCCAGCACCGGCAGCCGGTATCCGACCGCGACCCGCTCGGCGTTGGCGAGCACCGCCCGGACCTGGTGGTCGGGGCCGCCGCGCCAGCGCTCACCGGGCGCGTACAACTGCCAGGAACCGTCCATGCGCAGGTGCGAGTGGAGGGTCAGCCCGCCCTCGATCCGGGTCAGCAGATGCTTGCCGCGGGCCACGACCTCCTCCACACGACGGCCCGAGAGATCGGCCGTCGCCAGTCGCGGCACCCGCAGGTCCGCGCGGAGCAGGACGTGCCCCGCGAGCGCCCAGTGCAGCCGGTGCGCGGCCAGCCAGATCGTGTCGCCCTCGGGCACGGATCCCTCTGTTCCTGTTCAGGCCCGCAGCCGCAGGCCGCGGGGGGTGGCGTGGAAACCGGCCGCCTCCAGGGCGCGGCCGAGGACCGAGGTGAGGGCGGACTCGCCGTTCGTGCGCTCCACGGTGAGCCGGCCGAGCGCCCCGTCCCGTACCGCCAGGGCGAGCGCGTCGGCGGCCGCCTGCAGCCGCTCCTCACCCTGGCCGCCGTCCTGGTCGCCGCCGTCCGCCCCGGAGGCGCCCGGCCAGGCCAGCAGCGTCTTGCCGCCGCGCTCCACGTACAGCGTCAGCTCGCCGTCGACGAGGACGACCAGAGCCCCGGCCTTGCGCCCCGGCCGGTGGGTCACCCCGGCGGGCTGCTCCGGCCACGGCAGGGCGGCGCCGTAGGCGTTGGCCGGGTCGGCGGCGGCCAGCACCACGGTGCGGGCCTTGTCGTGCCGGGCCTCCCCGCGATCCCGCGCGTTGCTGATCGCCCGCAGGCGGTCCACGGCGCCGTCCATCGCGAACTGTGCCGCGCCCAGCCCCTCCACGACGTAGCCGCGGCGCGCCTGGCCGGTCTCCTCGAAGGCCGACAGCACGCGGTACGCCGCCGAGAAGCCGCCCTCCACGCCCTCGGCGGCCACCGCGCCCCGGGTGACCACGCCGTGCCGGTCCAGCAGCGTGTGGGTGAGGGCGTGCGCCCGGTGCGTCGCGTCGGCCTCCGCGGCCGGGACGAGTGACCAGCGGCCCGCGGTCGTCGGCGGGCCGCCCCGTGAGGCCGTGGCGCGCGGCACGGGCCGGCCGGTGCGGGCCGTGAAGGCGCCGTAACGGCCGCGGGGGACCGCGCGCGGCGCCCTGTGCGCGGTGGAGCCCGCCGTACGGCCGGAGCCGAGCAGGGCGCGCAGCGGGGAGAGCGTGTCATTGGTCAGCCGCCCTGACCAGGCCAGCTCCCAGATCACATCCGCCAGCTCCGGATCGGACACCTCGTGCCCGGCCGCCCGGACCTGCTCCGAGATCTGCCGGAAGAACAGGCCGTAGCCGCCCGAGAGCCCGTCCAGGACGGCACGGTGCAGCGGCGAGAGCTCCAGCGGCTGCGGCTGCGGCAGCAGCAGGGGCGCGGTGTCGGCGAGATACAGCGACACCCAGCCGTCCTTGCCCTGGAGGGCGCCGGCACCGGCCCACAGGATCTCGCCCGCGGAGGTCAGCTCGTCCAGCATCGCCGGGGTGTAGTCCGCCACGCGGGCGGGCAGGACGAGCTTCTCCAGGGCCGAGGCGGGCACCGCGGCACCCTGGAGCTGCTCCACGGCCCGCACCAGGCCGTCGAGGCCGCGCAGGCCGTGCGTGCCCACGTGCTGCCACTGCGGCAGGAAGGTGGCCAGGGTGGCCGGCGGGACGGGCTCCAGCTCATGCCGCAGCGCCGCCAGCGAGCGGCGGCGCAACCGGCGCAGCACCCCGGCGTCGCACCACTCGTGGCCCGCGCCGCCCGGCCGGAACTCGCCCTGTACGACGCGGCCGGACGCGGCGAGCCGGTGCAGCGTGCCGTCGGCGACGGCGGTGCCCAGCCCGAAGCGCTGCGCCGCCTCGGCCGAGGTGAACGGGCCGTGGGTGCGGGCGTAGCGGGCCAGCAGATCGGCCAGCGGATCCTTGACCGGCTCGGTGAAGGCCTCCGGAACGCCGACCGGCAGCGCGGTGCCCAGCGCGTCCCTCAGGCGTCCGGCGTCCTCCACGGCCGCCCAGCGGTCCACGCCCGCGATGCGGACCTTGATCGCCCGGCGCGCCGCCTCCAGCCCGGCCGCCCAGCCCGGGCCCGCGCCGCGGGCGGCCAGCTCCGCCTCGTCCAGCGGGCCCAGCAGCCGCAGAACGTCGGCGACCCCCTCGGGGTCCTTGATCCGGCGTTCCTCGGTCAGCCACTGGAGCTCGCGTTCCAGCTCCACCATCACGTCGGCGTCGAGCAGCTCGCGCAGCTCGGCCTGGCCCAGGAGCTCCGCCAGGAGCCGGGAGTCCAGCGAGAGCGCCGCGGCCCGCCGCTCGGCCAGCGGCGAGTCGCCCTCGTAGAGGAACTGCGCCACATAGCCGAAGAGGAGCGACTTGGCGAAGGGCGACGGCTCGGGCGTGTTGACCTCGACCAGCCGCACCCTGCGCGACTCGATGTCCCCCATGAGCTCGACCAGCCCGGGGACGTCGAAGACGTCCTGCAGGCACTCGCGGACGGCCTCCAGCACGATCGGGAACGAGCCGAACTCCGAGGCCACCTGGAGCAGCTGCGAGGCCCGCTGGCGCTGCTGCCACAGCGGCGTGCGCTTGCCGGGATCACGGCGGGGCAGCAGCAGGGCCCGGGCAGCGCACTCCCGGAACCGGGACGCGAACAGGGCGGAACCGCCGACCTGGTCGGTGACCAGCTGCTCGACCTCGCCCTTGTCGAAGGCGACGTCCGCGGCGCCGACGGGGGACTGGTCGGCGTCGAACTCGCTGCCCTGCCGCGCCGGATCCACATCGAGCAGGTCCAGGCCCATCAGGTCCGCGTCCGGCAGGCGCAGCACGATGCCGTCGTCGGCGTGCATCACCTGCGCGTCGAAGCCGTACCGCTCCCCGAGCCGGGCGCCCAGGGCGAGCGCCCACGGGGCGTGCACCTGGGCGCCGAAGGGGGAGTGGACGACCACCCGCCAGTCGCCCAGCTCGTCCCGGAAGCGCTCGACCACGATGGTGCGGTCGTCGGGCACATGTCCGCAGGCCCTGCGCTGCTCGTCCAGGTAGGCCAGCACATTGTCGACGGCCCACGGATCCAGGCCGGCCGCGGACAGCCGCGCCCGTCCCTTCACCGGGTCCAGAGCGCCGACCTCGCGCAGGAACGCGCCGAGCGCGCGGCCCAGCTCGAGCGGGCGGCCGAGCTGGTCGCCCTTCCAGAACGGCAGCCGTCCGGGCGCCCCCGGGGCGGGGGAGACCAGCACCCGGTCACGGGTGATGTCCTCGATCCGCCACGAGGTCGTGCCCAGGGTGAAGACATCGCCCACCCGGGACTCGTAGACCATCTCCTCGTCCAGCTCGCCGACCCGGCCACCGCCCTTCTTCGGGTCGGCGCCGGCCAGGAACACCCCGAACAGGCCGCGGTCGGGGATCGTGCCCCCCGAGGTCACCGCCAGCCGCTGGGCGCCCGGCCGGCCGGTCACCGTGTTGGCGACCCGGTCCCACACCACGCGCGGCCGCAGCTCGGCGAAGGCGTCCGACGGATAGCGACCGGCGAGCATGTCCAGCACGGCGGTGAACGCCGAGTGCGGCAGCGCCGCGAAGGGCGCGGCCCGGCGCACCAGCGCCAGCAGGTCGTCGACGTCCCATGTGTCCAGCGCCGTCATCGCGACCAACTGCTGCGCGAGCACGTCCAGCGGGTTGGCCGGGACGCGCAGCGCCTCGATCGCGCCTTCCCGCATCCGCTCGGTGACGACGGCCGACTGGACCAGATCGCCGCGGTACTTGGGGAAGACCACACCCGTGGAGACCGCCCCCACCTGGTGCCCGGCCCGGCCCACGCGCTGCAGGCCGGACGCCACCGAGGGCGGCGACTCCACCTGGACGACCAGATCCACCGCGCCCATGTCGATGCCCAGCTCAAGGCTGGACGTGGCGACCACGGCCGGCAGCCGCCCCGCCTTGAGATCCTCCTCGACCAGCGCGCGCTGCTCCTTGGAGACCGAGCCGTGGTGGGCCCTCGCCAGCAGCGGCGGCGCCCCCTGCGCCGCGCCGGACTGCGCCATGATCTCCGCGGGCGGCGCGCCCTCGGGCAGGGGCTCGCCCACGGCCCGCTCGTACGCGATCTCGTTGAGCCGGTTGCACAGCCGCTCGGCCAGGCGGCGCGAGTTGGCGAAGACGATCGTGGAGCGGTGGTCCTGCACCAGGTCCGCGATGCGCTCCTCGACGTGCGGCCAGATCGAGGGTCGCGGGTCGTCGGTCTCCGACGCGGGCGAGCCGCCGAGCTCGCCCAGATCCTCGACCGGGACGACCACCGACAGCTCGAACTCCTTCTGGGACGGGGGCTGGACGACCGTCGCCTTCCGCTGCGGCGACAGGAAGCGCGCCACCTCGTCCACCGGGCGGACCGTCGCGGACAGCCCGATGCGGCGCGCGGGGCGCTCCAGCAGCTCGTCCAGCCGCTCCAGCGACAGGGCGAGGTGCGCCCCGCGCTTCGTCCCGGCGACGGCGTGCACCTCGTCGAGGATCACGGTCTCGACGCCGCGCAGCGACTCCCGGGTCGAGGAGGTCAGCATCAGGAAGAGCGACTCGGGGGTCGTGATCAGGATGTCCGGCGGCCGCGTCGCGAGGGCCCGGCGCTCCGCGGCCGGGGTGTCGCCCGAGCGGATGCCCACCCGCACCTCCGGCTCCGGCAGCCCGAGCCGTACGGACTCGTGCCGCAGGCCCGTCAGCGGGCTGCGCAGATTGCGCTCCACGTCGACGGCGAGGGCCTTCAGCGGCGACACGTACAGCACGCGGCAGCGGCGCTTGGCCTCGGCGGGCGGCGGAGTGGCCGCCAGCCGGTCCAGCGCGGCCAGGAACGCCGCGAGGGTCTTCCCGGAGCCCGTCGGGGCCACCACGAGGACGTCGGAGCCCCCGGCGATCGCCCGCCACGCCCCCGCCTGCGCGGCGGTGGGCGCGGTGAAGGCCCCCGTGAACCACGCGCGCGTGGCGGGGGCGAACGCGTCGAGGGCCCCCGCCGGATCCTGCTCCTGCGGGGTGCCCCGAGTGCTCCGTCGCGACATGCCATCCATCCTGCCTCGCCCCACTGACAAACAGCCCCGGTCGTGCGGTGGGAGCCCCGGGACGGTGGGTGCGGTGACGGCGCGGGTGGGCCTGCGGCACGTGCGCTGCGCCCCCGCGTGCGTCCGCGGGGCCGCCCCTCACCCTGCGGCGGGGGTGTTGCGGATGTGGGGCCGTCGGCCACCGGCCCCGGTGGGGCGGCCCTCGTGCCGCCTCCGGGGGTGCGGGGCGGTGCGGGCAGGGGAGTCGGGCGGGCCCGACGTGGGTGGTCGCCCGCATCGGGGCCGGTCGCCGTGCGGTGTGCGGTCACGGCGTGCGGCGCCGGTCAGGGGTGGCGCGTGGCGCCGCTCGCGAGGTGTCCGCTGCCGCACGGACTGCTGCCGTGGGTCTGCCTGCGCGCCCCCTTCCTGGTGGTCGTCGCGGTGGCCGTGGTGGTGACCCACTGCTGCGGGCCGTCACCGGGCGACGGGTTAGTGTGATCCGTCACCACCGATGCGGAAGTGAGGGGTGGGACGATGGCGGCCGACTCTCTGCCGGTCCTCTCCGACGCGGCCCGCGCTCTCGCGGCGCGCTGCGAGCCGAGGGTCAACGAGATCGCCCGCTCCATGGCGACCAGCGCCTTCGCCGACCTCCCCGGTTACGCGGAGCTCCCCGCCGCCACCAAGGACGGGGAGCTCGCGGCCACCGCGCGCCACGGCCTGCGCCTGTTTTTGCGCCGGGTCGTCCACGGCGGCCCCGCCGAACGTCCGGACCGGGGAGACTTCGACCGCTTCAGGGAACGCGCCGCCCAACGCGCCGAGGAGGGACTGCCGCTCCCCCTGGTGCTGCGCAGCCACCTGCGCGGCACCGCGGTGCTGTGGCGGGCGCTGCGCGAGGTGACGCGCCCGGGCGAGGAGGCCGCGCTCGCCGAACTCGCCGACGTCCTCATCGGCATCCAGGAGGGCATCGTCGGCGCCGTATCCGAGACGTACCTGGACGAGCAGAGCACGCTCGCCGCCGAACGCCGCGAGGAGCGCCGCTCCCTGGTGCGGGCGCTGCTGGACGGCTCCCTTCCGGCCGAGCGGTTCCCCGCCGCACGGCTGGGCCTCGCGGACGGCGTCCTCGTACTCGCCCTCCACATCCCGTCCGAGGACGCGCCGGGCCGCCCCGCCGCGCTCGCGCACCGCAGGCCGCGCCGTGCCCAGGCCGCGCTCGACCGCGCCTTCGGCACCGACGTGCCCGCACTGCTCGACGACACCGGGGGCCACGCCGTCGTACCGGGCCGGCCGGGGCCGCCGCTCGACGACGACGGGCTGCTCACCCTCCTGCGCCGCGCGTGCTCGGCGGACGTACGGCTGGCAGCCGTGGCCGCCGCGGGCCCCGAGGACATCCCCGGCGCGGCCCGCACGGCGTCGGAGGTCCTGCGGGTGGCCCGCGCCTGCGGGCTGCCGCCGGGGCTGCACCGGCTCGACGACGTGCTGCTGGAGTACCACCTGTCACGGCGCGACGAGAGCAGCGACCGCATAGCGGCGCTGCTCGATCCGATCGCCGGCCGCAACGACCTGGTCGAGACACTGCGGACCTATCTCGGCAGCCGCCAGGAACGCCGGAGCACCGCACGGCAGTTGGGCCTGCACCCCAACACCGTCGACAACCGCCTCGCCCGGATCACCGAGCTCACCGGACTCGACCTCGCCGCGCCGCACGGCACGGCCCTGGCGCTGGCCGCCCTGCTGCTGCGCGACGGCGCCCGGTGAGCCGCCTCAGGCCAGCCGCCCGTACGCCCGCAGGGTGAGCAGCGCGTCGATGGTGACCAGCGGCCGCCACTCCAGCAGCGTCCCGGGCGCCCATGCGGGCCTTCGGGCCGGCCAGCCGCCGTCCTCCTGCTGCCCGTCCTCCAGGAAGTCCAGCGCGCGCTCCATCTCCGTGTCCGTGAACCACTCCCGCGCCGGGGAGTCCGGCGTGCGCGCGTAGTCGTACGCGAAACGGTGGTCACCCGGCGCGGAGCCGGAAGGTGGCGCGGTCTCCGGGTGCCGGCCGGGGTCCAGCACGACGAGCCGCTGCTCGCGCACGATCCGCCCCAGCCGCGCGGCCGCCTCGCGGGCCCGTACCCGGTCGGGCGCGTGGTCCAGGAACGCCATCGCGGCCACGACCTCGTGGGGGGTGGTCTTGTCGAGCGTCTCGATCACCGTCCAGCAGAAGTCCGTGGCCCGGAACAGCCAGGCGTGCCACACCTCGTTGCGGTGCAAGGTGCCCACCACGGGCCCGGTGGCCAGCAGGTCGCCGGGCGGGTCGTCCACCGGCGGCAGCCAGGGCGCGGCCGGGTAGCCGCGCAGCGAGGGGTGCAGCGCGGGCAGCGCGCCCTCCGGGGTCGACACGGCCGTCACGTAGCGGCAGATCCGCTCGGCGCGCTGGCCGCCGCACCTGCCGATCTCGTCGAGCACGCGCAGCGCGTGGGCCGCGTGCAGCGGCTGGCTGACCGGGCCGCGCAGGTCGGGCTCGAGTGCGTGGCCGAAACCGTCGTCGTCGTTGCGGTAGGCGGACAGTGCGGTCTCCACCGCGTCCGCCGGGCCGTTCCGGAAGTGGTACGCGAACCTGCGCTGCTCGAGCACGCGTGCGGTGAGCCACACGAAATGCTCGGCGCGTTCTAGCGGGGTTGCTGGCATGTGCGCACAGTAGGCCTCCGTGAGCACTCTGCACACGGAAGTGCTCAGGGAGCACCCTGCCGTGCGACCACGCGCCCCCAGTACGGGTCACGCCGCACCGGGAGTTGACGGCCGCAGCGCACCCTGGACTTAATGTGCCGGGAAACTCGGGGGAGGGGAGTCGCGGTGGACGATCCACTTCTGTGGCGGGCGGGTTCCGCGGAACTGGCCGACTGGCTCGACGGTGTGCAGCGGCAGCTGCTCGGGGACACGGTCGCCGGGTACGAGGTGTGGAGCGGGCCGGTCTTCCCGGACTACGGGAGCGTGATCCACCAGGCGGGCGACACCGCCGCACTGGCCCGGTTCCTCACCGCCCGGGGCGTCGGCGTCCTGCGGGCCACCACGCACCGCGGGCCGCGGCAGGGGGACACCTCGATCGAGCTGCGCGTCGAGGGCCGTACCGGCGCCGACGCCCTTCGCGTCGTGCCGTCCCGCGAGCGCGCGGGCAGGGTGCGGCTCACCGCCCCGGTCGGCGATCCGGCCGCCCTCGCCGACTGGCTGCGGCAGTTGTCGCCGCTGTTCCCCGTTGCCGTCCCGCTCCGCGCCGCCTCCGACGAGCCCCTGCCCGAGCCTCTCGCCGTCACCCTGTACCACCGCGCCGGTGACATCCTGCTCGGCCTGGAGGCGCTGGACGAGCGGCCGCCCGGCGCCGGGCCGATCCCGGCCTCCAGCCGTCTGCTGGTGACGACGCGGCCGGACACCCTCGCCACGGAGACGGGTCTCCTCCCGCACGCCGCCGTCCTGGAGCGCAGACCGGTCACGACGGCCGGCGAACTGGCGCGCTGGCTCGCCGAACTGGACGTCGCGTGGCGGGAGCGGCCGGCGTTCTCCGCGCTCACCGGCCGCGCCGCCAGGGCCGGCCTGCCGTACCGCAACACCAGCGCCCAGGTGTGGCGGATCGAGCACGGGACGCCGTCCCTGATGGTCGGCCGCCCCTTCGGCCCCGAGGTGACGGCCTCGGGACCACCCGAACGGCTCGCGGAGTGGGCCCGGCCGCTGCTCGACACCGTCGTCCACGAGCGGGCAGCGGCGCCCTCGCGCCGCGCTCTGGCGAAATGGCTGCGCGGCGTGGAGGAGTCGGTCCTCGCCGCTCCCGCCCTGTGGACCGTCACCGCCTCCGGTGCCCCGTCCGGCGCCCTGCCCGGGGCCCCCGTCACCAGCGCCGAGCTGGCCGTCCTCCTGTCCGGCGCCCAGGACGGCCGCGTCCCCGGCGTGGACCGGCTCTCCCCCGGCGAGGTCTCCCTGCGGGGCGCGGGAACCGCCCACGGCCCGGTCTCCGTCACCGGCCGCCCCGCGCGCTGAGGGGCCGGCGGCCCGGCCCCGCCCACCTGGGCCCGGTGACGATGCGCCCGCGGGCTCCCGGGGGTTTGAATGGGAGGGGGAACCACGACATCGGACGACCGGGTGACTACACACACCGATCTGGACAACCTCGGCCCGCCGTACGACGGCAGCGGAGCCCTGTTCGTCGTCGACGGGCACGGCGACGTCCTCATGTGCACCGGATCGGTGCGGGAGCTGACCGGCCGGTCGCCCGAGTCGGTCTGCGGGCGGCCGGTGGCGGAGCTGCTGACGGCCCCGGGCACGTGGTCCCGCTTCGTCCTCGCCGCCGGAGCCCGCGGCGCGGAAGGCGACGCCGAGCTGCGGCACGGCGACGGCAGGCCGGTCCCGGTGCGGCTGCGGGTGCACGCGATGACCGCGGGCGGACGGACCGGAGGGGGCCTGGTCGTGAGCGCCACCGCCGTGCCGGTGGCCGAACGCCGCAGGGAGGACGAGGCGTTGGTCAGGGCGCTCTTCCAGCAGCGGCACGTGGGACTGGCGATCCACGACCTGGCGCTGGCGACCACCCGCCTCAACCTCGTCCCCGGCTCCCTCGAACGGCCCCCGGAGGCCGGGGTCCGCGGGGACCCGCGGCACCTGGGCCTGGAGGACGTGCTGCTCCCCGGGGACGCGGCGGCGCTCCGGGAGCGGCTGGTTCGTGTGGCCGAGACCGGGGAACCGCTGGTCGACTGGGTGCACAGCGCCCGGCGCCAGGAGGCACCGGACGTCGAACGGGTGGCCTCCTTCTCCGCGTTCCGGCTGCACGGCGCGAACGACCGCCCGGTCGGGGTCGCCGTCGTCTTCACCGACGTCACCCAGGAGTACGCGGCCCGCGAGCGCATGGAACTGCTGCACGCCGCCGCGGAACGCATCGGCCGGAGCCTGGACGTTCCCAGGGTCGCCCAGGAACTCGTGGACGTCCTCGTCTCCCACGGATTCGCCGACCTGGCGGCCGTGGACCTGACCCACAGCGTCATGATCGGGCAGGAGCCCGGCGAGTTCCGGCTCGGCGCGCCCTTCCGCAGGGTCGCGGTGGCCTCCTCCGACGGCTCGTGGCCACCGGAGATCATCCCCCGGGGCGCCGGCTTCCGCCTGCGCAGCCTGGAGAGCGACCAGCTGCGCCGGGGCACGGCGATCTTCAGGGCGGACCTGACCTCCTGGCGGGAGGGCCTGTCGGGTGACCCCGAACGCAGCCGGCTGCTGCTGCCCGACAGCGCCGCGTCCTTCCTGACCGTGCCGCTGATCGCCCGCGGCCTGGTGCTCGGCGCCCTGGTGATGTGGCGTACCGCCGCCGTCCCGCCCTTCGGCACCGGGGACGCCGGACTCGCCGAGGAGATCGCCTCCCGGGCCGCCCTGGGCCTGGACAACGCCCGCCGCTACACGCGCGAACACCGCGCCGTCGAGGCCCTCCAGCGCAGCCTGCTCCCCCCGTCGGTCACCGAGACCAGTGCGGTGCTGACCGCGGGCAGCTACGTCCCGGCCGGCGCGAGCGAGGCGGTCGGCGGCGCCTGGTTCGACGTGATCCCGCTGTCGTCCACCCGGCTCGCGCTGGTCAGCGGGGACGTCACCGGGCACGGCCTGAGCGCGGCGGCCACCATGGGCAGGCTGCGCACGGCGGTGCAGACCCTGGCCGACCTCGACCTCCCGCCCGGCGAGCTCCTGGCCCACCTGGACGATGTCGTGGTCAGGCTCGGCGGCGTCGCGCCGGTGCACGGCTACGAGGAGGAGGGCGCCTCGCGCACCGGCGCGATCGGGGCCACCTGTCTCTACTGCGTCTACGACCCCGTCGAGGGCCGCTGCGAGATGGCGAGTGCCGGGCACCCCCCGCCGGTGTACGCCGCGCCGGGCGCCCCCGCGGAGCCGATCGGCCTCAAGCCCGGTCCGGCGCTGGGCGTGGACAGCCTGCCGTTCGAGCCGGTCGGCTTCGACGTCCCCCCGGGCAGCGTGCTGGCGTTCTTCAACGCGTCGCTCATCTCCCACCCCGGGGGCTCCGAGGGGGAGCGGATGGACCGGCTGCGCGCGGTGCTCGCCGCCGACATCGCCGGGACGCGCTCACCGACCCAGACCGGCCGCGCGATCCTCGGCGAGCTGCTCGCGGAGCCCCCCGCCGACGACGTGACGCTGCTGGTGGCCCGTATGCGGCAGCTGCCGCCCGGCTCCGTCGCCACCTGGGAGTTCCCCGCCGATCCCGCCGTCGTCGCCCGGGCCAGGACGGCGGTGGAGAGCCAGCTGGAGCTGTGGGACCTCAAGCACCTGGTGTTCACCACCGAGCTCATCACCAGCGAGCTGGTCACCAACGCGATCCGCTACGGCGGTGCCCCGGTCGGTCTGCGCCTGATCCGCGACGAGACCCTGATCTGCGAGGTGTCCGACCCCAGCCAGACCCAGCCCAGGCTGCGCCGCGCCCGGCTCTCCGACGAGGGCGGCCGCGGGCTCTTCCTCGTCGCCCAGCTCTCCAGCCGCTGGGGCAGCCGCTACACCGCGGGCGGCAAGACGATCTGGGCGGAGCAGCCGCTGGCGGAGGCGTGACCCCGCGACCGCGGACCGGCCGGGCCCCGGAAGCGCCGGTCAGCCGGACGTCGTCGCCGGCAGCGCCTGCTCGGTCCAGATCGTCTTGCCGTCCTCCGCGTAGCGCGTGCCCCACATGTCGGCGAGCTGGGCGATGATGAACAGCCCGCGGCCGCCCTCGTCCACGGTGCGCGCGTGCAGCAGGTGCGGGGCGGCGGGGCTGGTGTCACGGACCTCGCAGGTCAGCATCCGGTCGTGGATGAGACGCAGCCGCAGCGGAGGGCTCCCGTACCGGATGGCGTTGGTGACCAGCTCGCTGACGATCAGCTCGGCGTTGAAGGCCGTGTCCTCGTCCGCCCGCCACACGGCGAGCTGGTCGCGGACGAGGGCCCGCGCGGTGGCGACCGCCGTGAGGTCGTCCCCGAGCGGCCAGGCGGCGACCCGGTCCAGCGGGAAGGGGCGCGTGCGCGCCAGCAGGAGCATGGGTACGCCCTGGCCGACGCCGACCGGAAGCGTGTACATGATCTCGTCGCACAGGTCCTGGAGCGGACGGCCGTTCCCCGGCGGGCCGCCCTTGAGCGGGGTGGAGCCGCCCGCCAGGTGCAGGCTCAGGACGGGCGAGCTGGTGAAGGCCAGCACACTGCCGTCCGGGATCTCGAGTTCGGCGGCGGCGAAGGGCGTCCCCCCGGCGGTGCCCAGCCGCGGTCCGTCCGGGATGTCCGGTATCTGGGCGCCGCCGTCCGGCCGTACGACCACCGGCGCGAGGTGACCGGCCCGGGCCACCGTGCATCTGCGGGTCAGCGGGTCGTACACGGCGTAGACGCAGGCGGCGGTGAGCGCCTCGCGGTGCAGCGGGTCCATGGGCGGCAGCGAGGCGCGCTCGGACGCGAGGTGCGTCGCGATGTCGTTGAGCCGTGCCAGCAGCTCGTCGGGCCCGAGGTCGAACGCGCTCAGCGAGCGGATGACGGTGCGCAACTGGCCCATGCCGGCGGTGGCGTGGATGCCCTGCCCGGCGACGTCCCCGACGACCAGCGCGGTACGGGCGCTGGACAGGGGAATGGTGTCGTACCAGGACCCCGCTGCGCTCTCCCGCACCGTCGACAGATACGCGGTCTCCAGCGCGGTGTGCGAGACGGGACGGCGGGGCAGCAGCTGCCGCTGCACCGTCGCGGCGATGCTGTGCTCACGGGTGTAGCGGCGGGCATTGTCGATGCACAGGGCGGTGTGGTCGGCCAGCTGGAGCGCGATCTCGACGTCGTCCTCGGTGTACGGCTCGACCTGCCCGGCGCGGTAGAGGCTGATCAGCCCGATCACCGTTCCGCGCAGCGACAGCGGCACCGTCAGCAGCGAGTGCGCCCCCGAGGCGCGGATCGCCTCGGCTCGGGCGGGGTCGGTGGCCAGCCAGGGCAGCCCGGGGTGGAGCCGCAGGATCCGGGGCCGCAGGTCCGACAGCGCCTGGGTGTAGGGCGTCGGGTCGGGCAGGCTCCGCACGTCCCCCACCGGGTACGCCTGGGGCTGCCGCGGGCCGGCGCTGCTGCGGAACGCGGCCCGCCGCAGCGGGGTCCCCCGCGGCAGCGGCGACAGCGGCGGATCGTCGCCGCGGACCACGTCGTCGACGACCTCCACGACGACGATGTCGGCGAATTCCGGCACCAGGGCGTCGACGAGTTCCTCGCAGGTCACCACCACGTCCAGGGTCCGGCCCACACGGTCGCGCACCGTGTTCAGGACGTGCAGGCGGGCGCGTGCCTTCTCCCGCTCGGTCACGTCGACCACGGCCAGTGCGACGCCGAGGACCGTCCCCGTCTGGTCCTCGAGACGGAACGCGGAGACCGAGTAGGAGTGCTCCCTGCCCGCCTCGGTCATCGAGTACGTCCGCACGACGTCCTCGATCAGGGGGACACCGGTATCCAGCACCCCGCGCACTCGGGCCTCCACGTCGTCGGGCGAGACGACGGGATAGGCGTCGCGGAAATGGCGACCGAGGAGGTCCTCCGCCCGCAGCCCGCGCAGGGCCGGGGTGCCCATGTTGACGCGGACGACGCGCAGCTCCGGGTCGAGCAGGTGCAGGCCGACCGGGGACTGGGTGAACAGGGCGTGCAGCATCGCCGCCTCCGCGTCACCCATGGGAGCGAGCGGGCTGCCGTGCGCCACAGAAACCACCTCCGTCGGCGCATACGCGGTGGGATCCCGGACCGACGCCGCTTGCGGTCGTCCTCCCAGGTTTAGTGCGAACCGGCCGACCTGGCGACCCGGGCGGCCCGGATGCCTGATGCCGCACGCGCCGGGGCCCGGACGAGGGTGCCGCCGAGGGGCCTCGCCGCCCGTTCAGGCGAACGGACCCGGTCCGTTTGACGCACCCCCGGGGGCGACGGAACGTGGCGGATATCCCCGCTCGAGGAAAGGCCGGTCGGCGATGGCGGACACCAGAGCCAAGCGCATAGCGAAGTTCATCGAGCCGCTGCGCGTGAAGCCGGGGAGCAAGGTGAACCTGGCCAGGGACTTCGACCCGGGCTACAAGGGCAGCCTGAAGAAGGCGGAAGGCGTCGAACTGCTGCGCACGGGCGTCTCGCTGCTGGCCGAGTACCAGGCACGGCTTGCCGCCCAGGACACCTACGGGGTACTGCTCTGCCTCCAGGCACTCGACGCCGGAGGCAAGGACGGCACGATCCGTCACGTGATGAGCGGGGTCAACCCGCAAGGGGTGAAGGTCAGCAGCTTCAAGGTGCCCTCCACCGAGGAACTCGACCACGACTACCTCTGGCGCTACGCCCGACGGCTGCCCGCGCGCGGCGACATCGCGATCTTCAACCGCTCCCACTACGAGGAGGTCCTCGTCGTGCGGGTGCACCCCGAGGTCCTGGAGCGGCAGCGGCTGCCGGGGCACCCGCGGGGCGCGGGTATCTGGGAGCGCCGCTACCGGGAGATCAACGACTGGGAGCGCTATCTCACCGACAACGGTTTCAAGGTCGTCAAGGTCTTCCTCAACCTCTCCAAGGAGGAGCAGCGCGCCCGCTTCCTGAAGCGGATCGACCTGCCCGAGAAGAACTGGAAGTTCTCCGCCGCCGACGTCCGGGAGCGCCGCCGCTGGGAGGACTACCAGGAGGCCTTCTCCGAGATGCTGTCGGCCACCAGCACGCACTGGGCCCCCTGGTACGTCGTCCCGGCGGACCGGAAGTGGTTCGCGCGGATCTGCGCCGCGGCGGTGCTCGCCCACACTCTGATGGAGATCGACCCCCAGTACCCCACGGTCAGCGAGCAGGACCGGCGCGAACTGCTGGTCGCCCGCCAGGAGTTGCTGAAGGAGGCGCCCGAAGGGGCGCCGGCCGACCCGTACACGGCTCGGCAGCGGGCGAAGGACGCGCGGCGCCCCTGATCCGGGGCCCGGCGGACCGGAGCGCAGCGACCGGATCGGAGGCATGACGATGACGGTGCAGCCCACCCCGGAGGGGCGGCGGCCCGCGTCCCCGGCAGGCTGGTACGCGCGGTCCCCGCAGGACGTCGTCACCGCGCTCGGCGTGGACCCCGCCGTGGGCCTGCCCTCGGAACGGGTGACGCAACTGCTGGCCGCGCACGGGCCGAACGCGCTGCCCGAGGAGAAGCCGCCGCCGGCCTGGCGGCGCTTCCTCGACCAGTACCGCAGCTATATGCAGATCATCCTGGTGGCCGCGGCCGTCGTCTCGTTCCTGATCGCCCAGTGGAGCACCGGCATCCTCCTCGTCCTGCTGACCCTGCTGAACGCGGTCGTCGGGCTGCGCCAGGAGGGGAAGGCCGAGAGCGCGATGAACGCGCTGAAGTCGATGATGAAGGCGACCGCACGGGTGCGCCGCGACGGCACCGAGTCGGAGATCCCGGCCGAGCGGATCGTGGTGGGCGACATCGTGCTCATCGCGGCCGGCGACCAGGTCCCGGCCGACGGACGGATCATCCGGGCCAGTGCCCTGCAGATCGACGAGTCCGCGCTGACCGGGGAGAGCGTCCCCGCCGCCAAGGACGCCGGCACCCTGCCGGACGGCGCGGGCCCCCCGGGGCCCGGGGACCAGACCAACATGGCGTTCATGAACACCCCCGTCACGCACGGGAGCGGAGTCCTGGTCATCACCGGCACCGGCGCCGACACGGAGCTGGGCAAGATCTCCGGGATGCTGTCGGCCACCGCCAAGGAGCAGTCGCCGCTCACGAAGGAGCTGGACAACCTCACTCTGTGGATCGCCGCGGCGGCGGGCCTGACGATGGTCGTGATGTTCGCCCTGGGCCGCGCCCGCGGCCAGGAGTGGGACGCGCTGTTCGTCAGCGCGGTGTCCCTGGCCATCGCGGCCATCCCCGAGGCGCTGCCCACGGTGACCCAGGTGATCCTCTCGGTCGGCAGCCTCAACCTCGCCAGGCGCAACGCGATCGTGAAGGAGCTGCCGTCGGTCGAGACCCTCGGCTTCACGTCGGCCATCAACTCCGACAAGACCGGCACCCTGACGATGAACCAGATGACCGCCGTGGAGGTGATCAGCCCCACCGACCGGTACACCGTCTCCGGCATCGGCTACGGCCTGGAGGGCGGGATCCACCACGCCGCGGGCTCCTCCGCGAACGTCGAGGACGCGATCCTGCCGTACGTCGTGGCCAGCGACGCCAAGCTGGTGGACGGCAAGGTCGTCGGCGACCCCACCGAGGGCGCGCTCCTCGTCCTCGGCCACAAGGCCGGGCTGGACATCGAGGCCACCCGGGAGCTGCTCCCGCGCCTGGCCACCCTGCCGTTCGACCCCGACTACAAGCTGATGGCCACCTTCAACTCGGCCACCGACGCCTCGGGCCGGCCGGTCGTGCGGTGCTTCGTCAAGGGTGCGGCACCGGCCGTGATGTCCCGGGCCACGACCGCGCTGTCGGCCGGTACGAGCATCCCCTGGGACGCCGGACTGAACCGGCGCGCCCAGGAGGCCACCGAGCGGATGGGCGGCGAGGGCCGGCGTGTCATGGCAGCCGCCACCCGCGACCTCGACCCCGCCGGCTTCGACCCCTCGGGCGACCTCCTCGCCCTCGTCACCGACCTGCGGATGACCAGCCTCGTCGGCATGATCGACCCGCCCCGCGACGAGTCCCGGGACGCCGTGGCGAACGCCCAGGCCGCCCACATCCGGGTCCGCATGGTCACCGGGGACGACGTCACCACGGGCGCCGCCATCGCCAGGCAGCTCGGCATCCCCGGCGAGGCCGTGCTCGGCGCGGACTTCGCCGCGCTGCCGGAGGAGGAGCGGCTGGCCCGCATCGACGGCATCGGCGTGGTCGGGCGGGTCGCCCCCGAGCACAAGGTCCTGCTCGCGGACACGCTGAAGAAGAAGGGCGACGTGGTGGCCATGACCGGCGACGGTGTCAACGACGCCCCCGCCATCAAGGCCGCCGACATCGGCATCGCCATGGGCAGCGGCACCGACGTCGCGAAGAACGCCGGCCGCATGATCCTGTCCGACGACAACTTCGCCACGATCATCCACGCCGTGGAGGAGGGCCGGAAGCTCTACGACAACCTCACCAAGTACATCCGCTTCGTCCTCCTGCTGCTGGTCACCTTCGTGCTGACCTTCCTCGGCGCCACCCTGTTCAACATCGCCGCCGGTGAGCCCTTCACCCCGGCCCAGGTCCTGTGGGTGCACTTCATCGTCAACGCGCCCTTCGGCTTCGCCCTGGGCTTCGACCAGGAGAGTCCCGGCCTCATGCGCCGCACGCCGCGCCCCCGCGGGGAGTCCGTGCTGACCAGGCCCGTCCTGATCACCGTGGGGCTGAGCGGACTGGTGATCACCGTGATCCTGCTCGCCCTGATCAAGGTGGGGGAGAGCCACTTCCACAGCGCCGCCGTCGGCAACTCGATGGCCTTCACCGCCTTCGCCCTCTGCCTGGTCGTGGCGGCGTTCGAGTGCCGCAGCGAGACCGGGTCGGTCCTCACGACCACCACATTCGACAGCAAGCAGATGAACTGGGCGGCAGTGGCCGAGTTCGCCCTCGCCGTCCTGGTGACCCAGACGGACGGCTTCCGGCGGGTCCTCGGTACCACCGAGATCAACCTGCGGCAGTTCGGCTGGGCCCTGTTGTCCGCCGTCGTCCTGCTCCTGCTGTGGGAGCTGGGCAAGCTCCTGGCGCGCCGGGCGCGCGCGGCGGCAGTTCGGCGCGGCCGGACGGCGCCGCTTCAGGTGCCCGCGGCCGGCAGCTCCAGCCTGAGTTCGTAGCCCCCGTCGGCGGTCGGACCGGAGGTGACGGTGCCGCCGAGGAGGGCGGCGCGCTGCCGGAGGCCGACCAGGCCGTAGTGCGCGCTGGGGAGGGGGAGCGCGGGCCGCGTGGGGGCGGTGTTGGTGACCGTGACGCGGACGGTGCCGTCCTGGTGGCGGATGCGGACCCGCGCGGTGGCGCCGGGGGCGTGCTTGCGCACATTGGTCAGCGCCTCCTGGACGGTGCGGTAGACCGCGCGCTGCACCGTCGGCGGCAGCCCGTCGGGCAGGTCGGGCTGCAGCTCGGCGTCGATACCGCTGCCGCTGACCAGCCGCTCCAGGTCGGCGAGGGAAGGCTGCGGGGTCAGTTCCGTCGGGCGGCCCCCGGCGGCGCGCAGCACGCTGACCATGTGCCGCAGTTCGTCGAGGGTCTGCACGCTCAGCCGGCGGATCGTGGCGGCGGCCTCCTTGACCTCGGCGTCCTCCGTGCCGACCTGCAGCGCCCCGGCGCGCACCGCGATCAGGCTGACCTGGTGCGAGACCACGTCGTGCATCTCCCGGGCGAGCTGGGCGCGTTCCTTGGCCAGGACGGTCTGCGCGGTGAGCAGCCGCTCGTGGTCGCGGGCCTCGGAGATCTCGGTGAGCCGCAGGGACAGGTCCCGCCGGGCCTGGACGAGCTGGCCGAGGAAGACCGGGGCGGCCGCCGTGGCGGCGGTGTAGCCCAGGGTGATCAGGGTCGAGGGCTCGGACAGGTCGAACTTCGGCGCGGGCCACGGCGCCATGTCGGCGATGGTGAAGGCCAGCGCGCAGACCGCCAGCAGGAGCCGGCGGCGGGTCAGCGAGGCGAGGGTGTACAGCGCGGCCAGGGTGGCGAAGGCCGCGTCCGAGACGAGGACGGCGGGCAGCGCGAGCAGGAAGGTGACGAACGGCAGACGCCGGCGCAGCATCAGCGCGACGGCGCCGCCGAGGGCGCAGCCGAGGCGCACCGAGTCGTCGGGATCGACGTTGACCCAGATGTCGAACAGCGCGACCGCGACGACGATGAGGTCCACCACCAGAGGCGGCGGACGGCGGAACCTCATCCTCCCTCCCCGTCCGGCGGCTCCTTGAGCAGGCCCGCGCGCTCGGCGAGCAGGGCGGCCTGCACACGACTGCCCACCTGAAGCTTGGTGAGGATGGCGCTCACATGGTCCTTGACCGTGCCGGTGCCCAGGTGTATCCGCGCGGCGATGTCCGCGTTGGACAGCCCTTCGGCGACGAGGAGCAGCACGGTGCGCTCGCGGTCGGTCAGCCGGGCGACACCGCGGATGGCCGTGTCCTGCGGGCCGGAGCCCAGGTACCCGTCCACGACCGTCCGGGTGACCTTGGACGACAGCACTGCGCCGCCGTCGGCCAGGGTCCGCACCAGGAAGGGCAGTTCCTCCGGGTCGGTGTCCTTCAGCAGGAAACCGGCGGCGCCCGAGCGCAGCGCCGTGGCCACGTACTCGTCCATGTCGAAGGTCGTCAGCATCGCCACCACCGGTGGGTGCGGCAGCCGCCGGAGCCCGGCCAGGACCGCGAGGCCGTCCACGTCGGGCATCCGGATGTCCAGCAGCACGACGTCGGGCTGGACGTCCTGCGCCGTACGGATCGCCTGGCCGCCGGCCACCGCCGCCACGACCTCGATGTCGTCCGCCGCGTCGAGGATGCGCTGGAAGCCCGTACGGATCAGGGCCTCGTCGTCGACCACCAATACCCGGATCACGTGTGCTCCACTCGCCACCGGACCACTGTCCGATTCCTACCATGCCGCGGGCCGTCCGGCAGGGACCCGAACCGCGTCCGGCCAGGTGACGGGGGTGCGCCGGTCAGGCGGCGGCGGACACGGTTGCGGACACCTGCCGGACGGGCTGTCGCGGGCGGATTCCACAACCTTGGAACACACGACCAACGTAACACCGGGTGTGCCGCGGGCAGCGGCACGCCGCGGGCGCACCTTTGCAGCCTCCCGCGGCCGGGACGGGCCCCGGTGTCCCGCACCGGCGGAGAAGCTCCGCCGGCAGCCGGTCCGAAGGGCACCGTGCATCTGCGCTACAGGCTCGCCGACGGCACGCCCGGGACGGGGGACACGAGGGCTCCTGGTCGCGGTGCCGGGCGCGACGACTGAAGCCGCCCCGCGCCGGGTGAATCCGCCGGGTCGGCACTTCGTCACGGCGGCGGCGGTTGGAGGGTGCCGACGCGCCGACGGCGGGTCAGCGGTGCAGGGTCGCCTTGGCGCGCTCCAGCGCGCCGCGGACCCCGGCCGAGAGGCTCTCGATGTCGTACGCGCGGTAGTGGCGGCGGCCGTTGATGAAGAACGTCGGGGTCCCCGACACATTGCTCAGGTCCGCGGACTCGGCGTCCTCGGCGACCCGGACCGCGACGGAGCGGGTCTCGACGTCGCGCCGGAAGCGCTCCACGTCGAGCCCGATGGCCGTGGCCAGCCGTTCGAGTCCTCGCGCGTCCAGCGCCTGGGGGTGGGCGAAGATCTGGTCGTGCATCTCCCAGAAGCGGTCCTGCTCGGCGGCGGCCTCCGCGGCGCGGGCGGCCTGGACGGCGTGGGGGTGGACGTCGGCGAGCGGCAGATGGCGCCAGACGTACCGGACGTCGCCGAAGTCGGCGAGCAGGTCGCGGATGACCGGCTCCGCCTCGCCGCAGTACGGGCACTCGAAGTCGCCGTACTCGACGACGGTGACGAGGGCGTTGTGCGGGCCGCGGACGTGGTCCCTGTCGGGATCGACGGGGACGGCCAGGTCCTCAAGCTGCTCTGCCTTGCCGAGCAGCGCCCGCCGCCGCACCGCCCGGGGCAGCCCGGACAGGACGAGCGTCACGCACCACGTGAGCAGGAAGGAGAGGACGACCGCGGCGAGGATGCCGACCTTCGCCTCGGCGAGCCGCCCGCCCTCGAACGCGCGGTCCGCGATGAGCAGGGCGATGGTGAAGCCGATGCCGGAGATGGTGCCGCCGGCCGTCACCGCCCCCCAGCCGACCGCCGGGCGCAGCCTGCCCCGGCTGAGCCGGGTGGTGAGCGCGGAGGCGCCCACGATGCCGAGCGGCTTGCCCACCACGTACGCGACGACGATGCCCAGGGTGACGGGGGAGGTGAGCGCGGCCGTCAGCTGCCGCGCGTCGATGGTGACGCCGGCGTTGGCCAGGGCGAAGGCCGGGACGATCAGATAACTGGTCCAGGGGCGGAACAGCTCCTGCAGCCGGGAGTTGAGTGACACCGACAGCGCCAGGCCGCGCCGGGCGCTGCGCTCCAGCGCGGGTGTCGGCTGCTCCCTGAAGCGCAGATAGAGCGAGCTGGCCCGGCGCAGGTCCGCGCCGCGCGCCGGGTGGTCGCAGGCCATGAGGCCGAGCACCAGGCCTGTCACGACCGGGTCCACCCCGGAGCCGAGCAGGGCGAACCACACGCCCACGCCCGTGAGCGCGTAGGCGGCGCCCCGGAACTCGCCGCAGACCCGCACGACGGAGTTGGCGACCCAGATCCCGACGGCGAAGACGCCGATCGCGACGAACAGTTCGGGCCAGGAGATGCCGCTGGTGTAGGCGAACGCGATGACCGTGAGCGCGATGAAGTCGTCGACGACGGACGCGGTCAGGATGAACGCCCTGGTCGCGGTGGGCAGTCGGCGGCCCAGCAGGGCGTACAGCCCCAGCGCGAAGGCGGTGTCGGTGGAGATCACCGTGCCCCAGCCCCGCGCGTCGGGCGTGCCGTGGGTGAAGGCCAGGTACAGGCCGAGCGGCACGAGCATCCCGGCCAGCCCGGCCATCGTCGGGAGGGTGATGCGCGTACGTTCGCGGAACTCCCCGAGGTCGAACTCCCGGCGCGCCTCCAGACCGACGATGAAGAAGAACAGGGTCATCAGCCCGCTGTTGGTCCACTCCCGCAGGTCGAGCGACACCTCGTGCGAGCCCAGCGCCAGCGACAGATGGGTGTGCCACACCGACTCGTAGTTCTCCGGCGCCAGGTTCGCCCAGGCCAGGGCGATGACCGTGGCGGCCAGCAGAAAGCCGGCGCCCGCCGTCTCGGTCCGCAGGAAGCGCAGGCGCGGAGTGGTCACGCCGGGGCGGCGCGGAGTCTGCCCCGTTGCCTGCACGGACGAGAACGCACTCACCCGCACATCGTGGCATGTGCCCCGGGCGGCGGCCCGCTGCGCGCCCGTACGGGGCCGCGCACCCTTACGCACGGTTACCGCCCAGGTCAGCCACGGGCCGGGCGGTTGGCACCTGGGCGCCGGACGTCCGAGACTGCAAGAAGACGACTTCTGCCCGTACGGCCGGAGAAGCGCCCACGACCTCGTGGCGGCCGGCCGCAGGTCTGCGGGTGGTCGTAAACCCTCAGAGGCTCACATGGTGGACAAATCAGCCGAAGTCCATAGGCACGATCAGGGTGAAGTTTCAACCACCGGGGGTGGTCGTTCCGGTCCCGGGACCGGAACGACGAGGATCCTCGCGGAGACCCTGGCCGGAGTCGTCCATGCCGAGCAGGTCTCCGTCGACAGTCACTTCTTCGACGACCTGGGCGCCGACTCGCTGGTGATGGCCCATTTCTGCGCGCGGCTGAGGAAACGGCCGGGCGCGCCGTCGGTGTCGATGAAGGAGATCTACCGTCATCCGACCATCCGGAGCCTGGCGGCGGCCCTGGACGAGGCGACACCGCTCACCCCCGCCCCCACGGCCCCGGCGGCCGCGGACGCGGCGCCCTCCGGGGCGCCGCAACCCGAGGCGGCGCGGGCGTCCGGCACCCCCCGCTACGTGCTCTGCGCGGTACTGCAACTCGTCTTCTTCCTGGCCTACTCCTTCGCGGCCGCGTTCGTCCTCACCAAGGGAGTGGGCTGGATCGCCGGGGGCTCGGGCCTGTTCGACATCTACCTGCGGGCGGTCGTCTTCGGCAGCGCGACCTTCGCCGCGGCGTGCGTGCTCCCCGTGGTGGCGAAGTGGGTGCTGGTCGGCCGGTGGCGGCCCCAGGAGATCCGGATCTGGAGCCTGGCGTACTTCCGCTTCTGGTGCGTCAAGACGCTCATCCGGTCGAATCCCCTGGCGTTCCTCGTCGGGTCGCCGCTCTACTCGCTGTATCTGCGGGCGCTCGGCGCGAAGGTCGGACGCCGCGTCACGATCTTCTCCCGGCGCGTACCGGTCTGCACCGACCTGCTCGCCATCGGTGACGGCTCGGTGATCCGCAAGGACGCGTTCTTCCCCTGCTACCGCGCGGAGGCCGGGGTGATCAGGACCGGGCCGGTCACGCTCGGCAAGGACGTGCTCGTCGGCGAGATGACGGTGATCGACATCGGCACCTCGATGGGCGACGGCACCCAGCTCGGCCACGCCTCCTCGCTCCACGCCGGCCAGCGCGTGCCCGACGGCGAGCGGTGGCACGGATCCCCGGCGCAGCCCACCGACGTCGACTACCGCGTGGTCGGTCCGGCCCCCTGCGGCACCGCGCGCAGGGCCGGTTACTCCGTGTCGCAGCTCCTGGCCGCGGGCCTGCTGTACGTACCGCTGGCCATCGCCGGCATGGTGCTCCTGTTCGCCGCGGTGCCGCAGTTCGCCTCGCTGCTGGAACCGGGGCCCACGGCACTGACGAGCTGGACGTTCTACGCAGACGCCCTGGCCACCTCGTGCGCCTTCTTCTTCGGCGTGGTGATCCTCGGCTTCCTCCTCACGGTGACGGTGCCGCGCGTGCTGAACCTCGCCGTCAAACCGGACACGGTCTACCCGCTGTTCGGCTTCCGGTACGGAATGCACCGGGCCATCGGCTTCATCACCAACCGGCGCTTCTACAAGACCCTGTTCGGCGACAGTTCCGCCATCGTCCACTACCTGGGCGGCCTGGGGTACCGGCTCTCCCACGTGGAGCAGACCGGATCGAACTTCGGCACGATCGTGAAGCAGGACAACCCGTGCCTGAGCACCGTCGGCAGGGGGACGATGGTGGCCGACGGGCTGTCGATCATCAACGCCGACTTCTCCGGTTCGTCCTTCTGCGTCTCCCGGGTGTCCATCGGGCCGCACAACTTCGTCGGCAACTACGTCGGCTACCCGTCGCAGGGCAGGACCGGGGACAACTGCCTCCTGGCGACCAAGGTCATGGTCCCGGTCGGCGGGGAGGTCCGCGAAGGCGTCGGCCTGCTGGGCTCGCCCAGCTTCGAGATCCCGCGCTCCGTCCTGCGGGACAGCAGGTTCGACCATCTCAAGGACGGCGAGACGTTCCGCCGCCGGCTGGCCGCCAAGAACAAGCACAACGTCTTCACCATGGCCCTGTACCTGCTGTCACGGTGGATCTTCTTCTTCTGGGTGGCCCTGATCGCCTCCGTGGCCGCGGATCTGTACGGCACCATGGGCGTGTCGGTGATCGCGCTGGCCAACGTCCTCACGCTGGCCTTCACGGTCGCCGACATGGTGCTGACCGAACAGCTCACCACGGGCTTCCGGGGTCTGCGGCCGCTGTACTGCTCGATCTACGAACGCCCCTTCTGGCGGCACGAGCGGTACTGGAAGGTCACCACCCCGACCGAGGCGATCATGATCTTCAACGGGACGCCCTTCAAGAACGTCATCTGGCGCTGGCTGGGCGTCCGGATCGGCAGCCGGGTCTTCGACGACGGCTGCTACCTGCCCGAGCGTTCCCTCGTCACCATCGGGGACCACTGCGTCCTCAACGAGGGGAGCCGGATCCAGTGCCACTCGCAGGAGGACGGCACCTTCAAGTCCGACCGGACCACCCTCGGGGCGGGCTGCACCGTCGGTGTGGGCGCCCTCGTCCACTACGGGGTCACGATGGGCGACGGGGCGGTGCTCGCGCCCGACGCCTTCCTCATGAAGGGTGAGGAGATGCCGCGGGGGGCCCGATGGGGCGGCAACCCTGCCCGGGAGATGCCGGACGAGCTGCCGGTGCCCCGGACCCACCGGGACTCCGGGACCGGCGCGCGGGCCGGCTGAACGCGTCACCGGGGACCCGGCTGCGACCCCGCCTCGCCCGCCTCGCCCGCCGCGGAGGCGCGACGGCGGGTGAGGGCCGTCAGGCCGCCCGCTGCGAGGAGGACGGCGAGGACGGCGTAGCCGCAGGAGAGGCCGGCGAGCGTGGCGACCGAGGCGACGAGCAACGGGCCGCCCGCGTCGCCGAGTTCGCGGCCCAGTTCGGCGGCGCCCATGGTCTGGCCGAGGCGTTCGCGCGGGGTGGCCGCGGCCAGGGCCGCGAAGCCGAGCGGAGTGATCAGGCCGGTGCCGGCACCGGTCAGCGCGGCCGCGGTCAGCACGCCGGTCAGTCCCGGCAGCAGCGCGCAGCCCAGGCCCGCCGCCGCGAGCAGCAGGCCGGCGGCGATGCCGCCGCGGGCGGTGAGGCGTCCGGCGTCCAGGGCGCGCCCGGCCCGGGGCTGGACGACGGCGGCGCAGGCGGCCAGGACGGACACGGCGGCGCCGGTCGCCACCGTGCCCAGCCCCGCCGCCGCCCCGGAGACGGGCAGGAAGCCGACCCCCACCGACAGGGCGGCCGTCGCGCCGGCCAGGGCGGCCGTCGGGGCCAGGAAGGCGGGGTCGGCCAACCGCCGGGCCAGGTCGAGCACCGTCTGGCGGGCCTTGGGCAGCGGCGGTACGGCCGGAACGGCGACAGCGGCCCACACGGCGACGGCCGCGCCGAGCACCGCCAGAACCGCGAACAGCAGCCGCAGGCCCCCGGCCCACACCAGCGCACCGCCGAGCAGCGGGCCCAGGGTGTAGCCGATGGACTTGTGGAAGCCGTACGAGCCGAAGGCCCGGCCGTGTCCGGCCGCCGGATTGAGCCGGGCGACCAGCGCGGAGGCGGAGGGGGAGAAGGCGGAGGCCGCGACTCCCTGGCCGAGCCGGGCGGCCCACAGCAGGCCGGGGCTGTCCGCGGCGGCGTACAGCGCGGAGGCGGCCGCGAAGGCGGCGAGCCCGCCCAGCAGGACCGGGCGGGCGCCGATCCGGTCCGCGAGGGTCCCGAAGAGCGGCTTGAGCAGCACCTCGGCGCCGTCGTACAGGGCGAGCAGGCCCCCGAGCACCAGAAGCGAGGTGACGGCGTCGCCGGAGAGGCCGCCGAGGTTGGCGGCGATACCGTGCGCGCCGAAGGCCGTCGTGAAACCGGCCGCGTACAGCGCCCACATCTGCTGCGCCGGCGCCGGTTTCGGCGGCGGGGCCGCCGTCGTGTGTGACGTCATCCGTCCCGCTCCGGGGTCTCGTGCACCGCGCGGAACACGTCCCGCGCGGTGAGGTCGCGGTGCCGGTGCAGCAGGCGCTCCGGGTGACGACCCGGCCGCCGGCCTGCCCGGCCGGGCCCGCCGCCCGGACGCCTCGGCCGCTCGGGCGGGCTCTTCAGGCCGTCATCGCCGTGACGTCACGCGCTCAGCACGCCCGAGCCCAGCAGGGCGAAGAGCAGCGTTCCGACGAGGATCCGGTAGACGACGAAGGCGTTGAAGGAGTGCCGGGCGACGAACTTCAGCAGCCAGGCGATCGAGGCGTAGGCGACAACGAAGGATACGGCGGTCCCCACCACGAGAGGGGCCGCGCCGACCCCGGTGCCGACCGCGTCCTTGAGCTCGTACAGGCCCGCGCCGGTCAGCGCGGGGATGCCCAGGAAGAACGAGAGCCGGGTCGCCGCCACGCGGTCCAGGTCCAGGACGAGGGCGGTCGACATCGTGGCCCCGGAGCGCGAGAAGCCGGGGAAGAGCAGCGCGAGGATCTGCGAACTGCCCACCAGCATGGCGTCCTTGAGGCTCGTGTCGTCCTCCCCCCGCTTGTGGCGGCCGATCTGGTCGGCCGCCCACATCACACCGCTGCCGACGATCAGCGACCCGGCCACCACCCACAGAGAGGCGAGCGGTCCTTCGATGAGCCGCTTGGCGAGCAGGCCGACGACGACGATCGGGACGGTGGCACAGACGACCCACCAGGCGAACCTGTAGTCGTGGTGGTAACGCTCCTCGGGGTTGACCAGGCCGCGGCCCCAGGCCGAGACGATCCGGACGATGTCCTTGAAGAAGTAGACGAGCACAGCGGCGATCGCCCCGACCTGGATCACGGCGGTGAAGCCCACCACGGACGTGTCGTCGACGGGGATGCCCATCAGGCCTTCGGTGATCTTCAGATGGCCGGTGGAGGAGACCGGGAGGAACTCGGTCACTCCCTCGACCACTCCGAGCACGGCGGCCTGAGTGACGCTGATGGCACTCATCGGGATCCATCTCTGCGGGGTACGGGGGACGGGGCGGGGACAGGGTGTGCGGTGGTGCGCAGGACGCGGGGCGGGCGGCCCGGCCGGAGGCCTTCCGCCCGGTCAGCGGCGCGGTGCGCGCAGGGACCGGCGGAGCCGGCCGCGCCACCGCGCCTTGCGGTGCCGCCAGGCACGGACCCGCCGGGGCGCGGCGAGCCCGGCGAACAGCTCCCCGTACGCCTGGGCGACCGCGGCGGGGTCGAAGCGCCGGGCCGCCTCGCGGGGGCCTCGCCCATGAGGGAGTCGCCGGGCAGGAAGAACCCGATCAGCAACCCCGTCTCGGCGAACAGCACCGCGAACACGCCTGCGGCGCCGAGCGCGCTGAGCAGCGAGGTGGCATCCAGCACATTGAGGGCCTGGGGCATCCGGAATCCTTTCCTGCCCCGCCCTCCCGCGGGCGCGGGAGCGGACGCATGGCACACTGGGGCACGGCGACTTTTACACTGCCGTAGAAGTTCTACGTGACTGTAGAAGATGAGGGAGGGGACCACAAACCCATGGCTGCCGACGCACACGGCCGGGGCTCCAGGAGGGCCAACGGCGAACGGGAGGCCGAGGTCCTCGACCTGCTGCTGCGCGCCGAGGGCGCGCTGACCCCCGGCGAGGTCGCCGAACGCCTCGGCGGGGAACTGACCTACAGCACCGTGGTGACGATCCTCACCCGCATGCACACCAAGCAACTGCTCAGCCGCATGCCCCGCGGCCGGGCGTACGCCTACGCGCCCGTCACGGACGACCCCGGCTTCGCCGCCCGCCGCATGCGGACCGTCCTGGAGGAACGGCAGGACCGCGAGGCCGTGCTCGCCCGCTTCGCGGACGGCCTGTCCGACGCGGACGCGAACCTGCTGCGCCAGTTGCTCGAGCCCGGCCAGGACCCCGGCCAGGACCCCGTCCGGTAGGGAACGGGCCGCCCCCATGCGCATCGCCGTCTACCTGCCCTTGCTGCTCTCCCTCGTCGCGCCGCTGGGCGCACGGCCGCTGTCCGAGCGCTGCGAACCCCGCCTCGCCACCTGGCTGCTCACCGCCTCGGCCCTGGTGCTCGGGGCGGCGAGCACCGTCTCCCTGGGACTGCTGGCCGTCACCGGCCTGATCCGCGTCCCGCTCCTCGCCGGCCTCGGCCACTGGTCGCTGCGTGCCGCCCAGCGCGACGACCCCGCCGAACTGTCCGTCGCCCTGATCGCCGGGCTGCTCCTCGGCGGCGCCGTGGTGACCATGGCCCGCATGCTCTGGCGGCGCGTCCGCTCGCTGGCGGCCGCCGCGCTGGAGGCCGCCTGCATGCCCGCGCGCGACGGCCTGGTCGTGGTCGACGACGCGGTCCCCGAGGCCTTCGCTCTGCCCGGACTGCCTGGCCGGGTCGTCGTCTCCACCGGCATGCTGGACACCCTGGACGAGACCGAGCACCACATCCTGCTCGCCCATGAACGGGCCCATCTCGTGGCCCACCACTACCTCTTCGTCGCCCTCGCGCAACTCGGGGCCGCGGCCAATCCGCTGCTGCGCCCCCTGGCCGACGCCGTCACCTACACCATCGAGCGCTGGGCCGACGAGGACTCCGCCACCGCGACCGGCGACCGGGCCCGCGTCGCCCGCGCCGTCGGCAAGGCCGCCCTGGCCGCGCACCGCGCGCCCGTCCGGCCCCGCACCCCGGGTGCCGCCCTCGGCATCCTGGGCCGCCGGGGCCCGCTCGCCGGGGCAGGGCCCGTACCGCGCCGCGTGGCCGCCCTCCTCGCCCCGCCGCTGGGCCGGCACCCCGCCCTCGCCGCGGCCACGCTGGTGGTCCTGGCCGCGGCCACCGGCTCCACCGTCCACGCGGTCCACGACCTCCACCACCTGCTGGAAGCCGTCGGCGCCTCCTAGGACGCGCTCCGTGATCGGCCGGACCCCGCGGTGGCACCCGCAGCGGATGGGGCCAACACTGGTGGAGTACGGGCAATCCGACTGCGGCGGGTGCCACGCAGCCGTTGTGGGCCCGCCGGACGGGTGGGCAAGGTGACGACTTCAACCGCTTCTTCGGAATGAGCCCGGCGGCATCGCCGCCGGCCGTCCAGCGCGTCCCCGTCGGGCGCCTGCTCAGCGACTCCTCGCACGCACTCATGGCGGCCGCCGCGGGCCGCGCGGCCCGCGGACGGGGCCGGCCTTCTGCCGGAGCGCAGCCGGCGCAGGCTCCACGCCCAGCAGGTCGGCCTGGAGGTCACCGGGGTTGCCGAGGAATGGCCGGCCGAACGCGGCTGCCAACCCGAGTTCGGCGCCCGGCCGCTGCGCCGCACCATCCAGACACGGCACCCTCAGCCCGGGCGACACGGTCATCGCGGACGTCAAGGACGGGGAGCTGATGCCGAGCCTGAAACCGAAGTAACCCGCGAAGGAGGCGCCGACGTCGGACGGTTGACCCCGGTCAACGAAGCCACTCATGGGAGGAATCCGTCATGGGCAAGACACAGGCGAAGGCGAAGCAGGTGAAGGGCCAGCTCAGGGAGACCACCGGGCGGATCATGGGCGACCGGCACATGGTGAACAAGGGCCGTGCCGAGAAGGTCAGGGGCAAGGTCCAGGAGGTCGTGGAGGGCGTGAAGAAGTCCATCCGCCACTGACGGCGGGCGGCGGCACGTTTCCCGGCACGCCGGTGAGGAATCACATCAATGCGCATGAAACATGCGCACAGGCCACATCCGCACCAGGCGACCGGTTCGCTGCCGCCGGTACCGCCGGGAGACACCATGAACGCACCGTACGAGCACCCGACGACTCACGGGCCGGCCGACCCCGATGAGGTGCTGGGCAAGCTGGGCGCTTCCTGGGGATGGTCCCTGGGCTTCGCCCTCGCGACCCTTGTGGCGGGCGTGATCGTGCTGGTCTGGCCGGACGAGACACTGCACGTCCTGGCGGTCGTGGTCGGCCTGTACCTGCTCGTCGCAGGCGTCTTCCGCTTCGTGACGGCGTTCTCCCGCCGCGAGGGGGGCAGCAGGGTGACGGCCGTGATCGTCGCGGTGCTGGCCGTCCTGGCGGGTGTGCTGTGCCTGCGGAACCCACTGCAGACCACCGCCGTGCTGTCCCTCGTCCTCGGCGCCTACTGGCTGGTGTCGGGCCTGTTCGTGGGCTCCGTCGCCGTCACCGGACGGGACATGCCGCACCGGGGCATGGCCTTCGCGGTGGCCGCGCTCGGGATCGTCGCCGGGATCGTCGTGCTCGCCTTCCCCGTGCAGTCGGCGGTCGCGCTGGCCCGGCTGGTCGGGCTGTGGCTCGTGCTGCTGGGCCTGGCCGAGGTGGCGCTGGCGCTGGCGTTGCGCTCCCTCGCGAAACGGCCCGCGACCGCCCGCCCACCCGTGTAGCCGGCCCTCGCGGCGGTCTCGGTCTCGCGGCGGTCCGCGGACGGCGCCGGGACGGCACCTCACGGCTCACGGCTCGGCGCGCTGCGGCGTCCCGAGTGTCTGCTCCGCCCAGATGGTCTTCCCCTCGCCGTGGTAGCGGGTCCCCCACTGATCGGCGCAGCGGGAGACGATGAACAGGCCGCGGCCGGTCTCATCCAGGGCGCGGGCGTGCTTCAGATGCGGTGCGCTGGCTCCCGCGTCGCTGACCTCGCAGGTCAGCGCGGCGTCCAGGACGAGCCGCAGTTGCAGGGGAGGCGTCCCGTACCGCACCGCGTTGCCGACCAGTTCGCTGACGATCAGCTCCGTGGTGAAGGCCGTCTCCTCGTCGATCCTCCACTGCGCCAGCCGGCGCCGGGCCATCGACCGTGCGATGGGCGCCGCCTCCGCGTCGTTCGGCAGGGGGCAGGTCAGCACCCGCTCGCGGGGGAAGGCCCGGGTACGGGCGAGCAGCATGAGCAGGTCGCCGGGCTGACTGCCGTTCTTGATGGCGTACGCGAAGGAGTCGCTGAGCTCCTGCAGCGGGCCCCCGCCGTACCGCTCCAGCAGGCTGTGCAGGGACCCGGAGGGCGTGCGCAACTGGTCCGTCAGCGTGGAGATGCCGAACACGAGGGTGGTGCTCTCGGGGAGGGTGACCGTGGTGGCGGAGAAGGGGGCGTTGCCCTTCTCCGCCAGCAGCGGTCCGGGCGAGACGGGCAGCGACTCGATCGCGCCGTCGGGGAAGACCGCGATCGGCTGCGGGTGGCCCGCCAGGGCGATCGTGCAGGTGAGGTCCAGCGGGTCGTAGACGGCGATGACGCATTCCGCGGTCAGCGGCTCACGGTGCAGGGGATCCCCGGCCGGCAGCGCCGCCCGCTCCTCGGCCAGCCGGGTCGCCGTGTCGCTCAGCCGTGCCAGCAGCTCCTCCGGCTGGAGGTCCAGCGCGGCAAGGGAGTGGATCACCGTCCGCAACTGCCCCATGGTCGTGGCGGCCTCGACGCCCCGCCCCTTGACGTCGCCGACGGCCAGGGCCGTTCTCGCCCCGGGCAACGCGATCACGTCGAACCATGCCCCGCCGCCCTCCGCGCCGGGCAGGTGGAGATGGGACGTCTCCAGCGCGATCCGTGAGGCCGGCCGTTGCGGGAGCAGCCTGCGCTGCACGGTCGCGGCGATGGTGCGTTCGCGTGTGAAGCGCCGGGCGTTCTCGATGCACAGCGCCGCGTGCGTGCACACGTCCAGCGCCAGCCTGACGTCGTCCTCGTCGAAGAGGTCCTCGTCCTCGTGCCGGTAGAAGCTCACCAGCCCCAGCGCCTCACCGCGCAGCGCCAGCGGAGCCACGATCAGGGAGTGCACGTTCTGCCGGCGGATCGCGTCGGCCCGGGCCGGGTCGGCCGCCAGCCACATGCTGTCCTCCTCCACCGGGATGAGCCGCGGCTGCAGATCGGCCATCACGCGGGCGAACGGGGTGCCGTAGGGCAGGTGCCGGACGTCCCCGACGGGATACGCCGACACCTTGCCGCGGAAGGCGGCCCTGCGCAGCGGCACGTCCCGGTCGACGGGGACCAGCGGCGGCACCTCGCCGCGCACGACGTCCTCCACCACCTCCACCACGACGATCCCGGCGAACGCGGGGACGACCGACTCCGCCAGCTCCTCGCAGACCGCGACCACGTCCAGCTGCTGTCCCACCCGCTCGCGCACCGTGTCCAGGACGGCCATCCGCCGGCGGCTCGTCTCGCGTTCGGTGACGTCGGTCGCCGAGGCCACCAGGCCCAGCACCTCGCCGTGCGCGCCCTCCAGGCGGAAGACGGAGGTGACGTACACGCGTCTGCGCGGCTGCCCCGCACGCCGCGCGCCGCGCACCATGCGGTTCAGCACGGGCTCCCCGGTCTCGAGCACCCGGCGGGCGACCTCCTCCTCCGTCGCCGGGTCGTCCAGCTGGAACACCTTGCTGAAGTGCCGCCCCGGGCTCAGGTGCACATCGTGCAGCGCCCGCGTCGCGCTGTTCATCCGCACCAGCCGCAGCTGGTCGTCGAGGACGTGCAGACCCACCGGGGCCTGAGTGAACATCGTCTTCAGCAGCGCCATGTCCCGGACCCCGAGGGCGTCCCCGCCCGCGCGTACCTCCCACATCAGCGAGCCACCGCTCAGCACCGGCCTGACCAGCACCTCGGGCCCCTGCCAGGGGGCGGCCCCCGGCTTCCGTACGAGTTCGGCCACGGGCCGCCCCACGGCCTCGTCGGCGGACAGCCCGAACAGCTCCTCGGCCTTGCTCCGCCACTCGGCCACCCGCCCGCCCTCGTCGACGAACAGGAGCACGTCACAGCCACCGGCCATCCGCGCACACCTCCAAGCTCACCCTCTCCCACCCCACCAGCCCCCGCACCCTGGCGTTTCCCCCGGGGGACCGGCCGGGCGCGCGACGGACGCGACCGCGGCCGGCCGCCGTTCCGGCGTGAGGACGCGAGGAGCCGCTCGCCGGACGGGGCCGGGGCGGGCAGGGTGCGCTCGTCGCCGTACTGGACGGCGATCACGGCGATGTCGTCGTCGGGTTCCATGTCGCCGCCGCCCACGTGGCGGGAGAGGCCGCCGAGCACGTGCTGGAGCAGCTCCTCCGGCCGGGCGCCCGGCCAGGCGGCCACATGGTCGCCCAGGTCGTAGAACCGGCCGTCGCCGTCCCGCGCCCCGATGGCCCCGGACGTACCGTGAGCGCGCTCGGCCCGGGGCCGAGCGACGTCACGCCGCGAACGCCTCGATCAGGGTCCAGACGGCCAGCCCCGCCATGCAGATGGCGCCGACGCGCTGGACGGTCTTCAGCGGGACCTTCTTGGCGATGAACCGGCCCACCACGAGAGCCAGGGCCGAGACCGACATCAAGGCCGCGGCCGAGCCGATCGCCGTCGGCAGCCAGCCGCTGGTGGCGGCGAGGTTGGCGGTGGTGATCTGCGTGAGGTCACCCCACTCGCTGATGAAGACGGCCATGAACGCGGTGGAGTACACGGGCCAGAACCCGGTCACGGTCTTGCCGGCCTCGTCGTGGTCGTCGTCGCCCCCGCCCCGCAGCAGCACCACGGCACCGAAGGCGAACAGCGCGGCCGAGACCAGCTTCACGGCCATGGTCGGCAGCAGACTGATCAGGCTGCCGGCGCCCACCGCGATGGCGACGTGCACGATGAAGGCGGTCGAGGTGCCGAACCACACGTACAACGGGCGCATGCGCGTGCCCATCGCCAGCGAGGCGAACATCGTCTTGTCCGGGAGTTCGGCGAGGAAGATCAGCCCGAAGGCGGTGACGAGCGCCAGGGGGTCGAAGGTCATTCCGGTGCTTTCTGCTGGGGCCGGACCGCGGACTTCAACGGCACCCAAGGGGCGGCGGGAAGCGCCATCGGCCCGGCACGACGGAGCGGTCCGCACGCAGATGCGGACCACGTCTTGCCTTGGCCGAAGGTCTCGTCCACCCCCGCACCGAGTGCGGCGGCCCGATGGCCGGGACATCCACGGACGTCCAGTGTGTCGACCAGCCGGTATTGCGGGACTACTCCCCTTCGCTGCTCCCAGTGTAACCAATGCCGCGATCGGACCCCGCCGCCCCACGGGCCCGGGGCGCCGCCCGCAGGCCGGTCGTCTGTGCGACGCCCGCTGGTTCGGGCGGCGGCACGGGATACTGGAACCATGAAGCTGACGGTGTTCTGGGAACGGATGCGCGCGCACTTCGGCGAGACGTACGCCGACTCCTTCGCGCGCGACCACGTGATGTCCGAGCTCGGCGGCCGGACCGTGCACCAGGCACTGGACGAGGGCTGGGAGACCAAGGACGTGTGGCGGGCGGTGTGCGCGGCTGTGGACGTACCGGCCTCGCGCCGCTGAGCACTGAGTGAGACTGGGGCCGTGGCGGGAAGCGACGAGACGATAGCCGAGGCGGCCGCGGGGCCGCCGGGGGAGCCCGGGGTGCCCGGGCCGGGGGCCGGGGAGGACACGGGGGGTTCCGCGATGCCGCGCTGGCTGCCCCGGGCGATGGTGCTGGCACTCACGCTGCTGGCCGCGTTCCAGCTGGCGAACTGGGCGTTCCACCAGGTCATCGGGCTGCTGGTGAACATCCTGCTGGCCTTCTTCGGCGCCCTGGCGATCGAGCCCGCGGTGGACTGGATGGCCGCGCGCGGCATGCGCAGGGGCTGGGCGACCGGGCTGGTGTTCCTGGCCGTGCTCGCGGCGGGCGGGATCTTCGTGGTGCTGCTCGGCTCCCTGCTGGTGGACCAGATCACATCGATCGGCCGCAATCTGCCGGAGTACGTCGACGACGTGGTCGTGTGGGTCAACCAGACCTTCGGAACCGATCTGTCCGTCGGCAAGCTGCAGGAGAACGTCCTGCACTCCGACTGGCTGCGCAATTACGTGCAGCGGCAGGCCGGCAACGTGTGGGGGCTGTCCGCGACGGTCCTCGGCGGCGTCTTCCAGGTGCTGACGATCACCCTGTTCACCTTCTACTTCGCCGCCGACGGGCCCCGGATGCGCCGTGCCGTGTGCTCGGTGCTGCCGCCCGCCCGGCAGGCCGAGGTGCTGCGGGCCTGGGAGATAGCGGTGGCCAAGACCGGCGGCTACCTGTACTCGCGGGCGCTGATGGCGCTGATCTCGGCGGTCGCCCACTACGTGCTCTTCGTGATCCTGGGGATTCCGTACGCGCCGGCGCTCGCGGTCTGGGTCGGCGTGGTCTCGCAGTTCGTCCCGACGGTCGGCACGTACCTGGCGGGGGCGCTGCCGATGCTCATCGCCTTCACGCAGGACCCGTGGGACGCGGTGTGGGTGCTGGGCTTCGTCGTGGTCTACCAGCAGTTCGAGAACTACGTGCTGCAGCCGCGGATCACCGCGCGCACCGTCGACATCCACCCCGCCGTGGCCTTCGGGTCGGTGATCGTCGGCACCGCGCTGCTGGGGGCGGTGGGCGCGCTGGTGGCGATCCCGGCGACGGCGACGCTGCAGGGCTTCCTGGGGGCGTACGTGAAGCGGTACGAAGTGATCGCCGGGACGGATCCCGGGACGTACGGGCCGCGGCGGCGGCCGCTGATCCGGTGGCGGTGGCGGGTTCCCGGTGCGCCGCGCAGGCCCGGTCCGGGCGAAGGGCCCGGCGGCGGGGACGGGCGGGACGGCCCGGACGGCGGGGCCGGCCGAGGTTCGCGTGTCGCTTGACACGAAAATCGAACATCCATTCTCATGGATGTCCCGGGCCGGATTTCCCAAGGGTTCTCACGGACTTCCACGGAGTTGTCCACAGGCGCGGGGAGACGTCGGGACGCGTTGTCAGTGGCAGGCAGTAGCGTCATGGACGTGAAGCGATCGACTCAGACACCCAGGGTGGAACCCATGGCAGGAACCGACCGCGAGAAGGCGCTCGACGCCGCGCTCGCACAGATTGAACGGCAGTTCGGCAAGGGTGCCGTCATGCGCCTCGGCGACCGGCCGAACGAGCCCATCGAGGTCATCTCGACGGGGTCCACCGCCCTGGACGTCGCCCTCGGCGTCGGCGGTCTGCCGCGCGGCCGCGTGGTGGAGGTGTACGGTCCGGAGTCCTCCGGCAAGACGACCCTGACCCTGCACGCGGTGGCCAATGCGCAGCGGGCCGGGGGCAAGGTCGCCTTCGTGGACGCCGAGCACGCCCTCGACCCGGAGTACGCCCGCCGTCTCGGCGTGGACGTGGACTCGCTGCTGCTGTCCCAGCCGGACAACGGTGAGCAGGCCCTCGAGATCACGGACATGCTGATCCGCTCCGGCGCGCTGGACCTCATCGTGATCGACTCCGTGGCGGCCCTCGTGCCGCGGGCCGAGATCGAGGGCGAGATGGGCGACTCGCACGTGGGTCTGCAGGCCCGTCTGATGAGCCAGGCGCTGCGTAAGATCACCGGTGCACTCAGCCAGTCCAAGACCACCGCGATCTTCATCAACCAGCTCCGCGAGAAGGTCGGCGTGATGTTCGGCTCCCCGGAGACCACGACCGGTGGCCGGGCGCTGAAGTTCTACGCCTCCGTGCGTCTGGACATCCGCCGCATCGAGACCCTCAAGGACGGCACCGAGGCGGTCGGCAACCGGACCCGGGTCAAGGTCGTCAAGAACAAGGTCGCGCCGCCCTTCAAGCAGGCCGAGTTCGACATCCTCTACGGCCAGGGCATCAGCCGCGAGGGCGGCCTGATCGACATGGGCGTGGAGCACGGCTTCATCCGCAAGTCCGGTGCCTGGTACACCTACGAGGGCGACCAGCTCGGCCAGGGCAAGGAGAACGCGCGCAACTTCCTGCGCGACAACCCCGACCTCGCCGACGAGATCGAGAAGAAGATCAAGGAGAAGCTCGGCATCGGCGTCCGGCCCGAGGCCCCGGGTGAGCAGCCCGGCGCCGACGCGGCCGCTCCCGCCGTGGCGGCGGCCGACCCGGCGAAGGCCGACGCCGCGACCGTCCCGGCGCCCAAGGCCGCCAAGGCGACCAAGGCCGCGGCCGCCAAGGCCTGACGGTGGCGTCCGGGCACAAGGATCGTGGCGGCTCTTTCTCGTCGAGGGCCGAGCAAGAGCCGCCACTTGACCCCGTGGAGCAGGCGCGGGCGCTCTGTCTGCGTCTGCTCACGGGGACCCCTCGTACCCGCAAGCAGCTCGCCGACGCCATGCGCCGCCGGGAGATCCCGGAGGAAGCGGCGGAGCAGGTGCTGGAGCGGTTCGAGGACGTCGGGCTCATCGACGACCAGGCGTTCGCCCACGCCTGGGTGGAGTCCCGGCACCACGGCCGGGGCCTCGCCCGGCGCGCCCTCGCCCAGGAACTGCGTACCCGGGGTGTGGACGCCGAGGCGATCGGCCACGCCGTGGGGCAGCTCGACGCGGAGCAGGAGGAGGCGACGGCCCGCGCCCTCGTCGACCGCAAACTCCGGGTTACCCGCGGCCTGGAGAAGGAGAAGCGGATCCGCCGGCTCGCCGGGATGCTCGCCCGCAAGGGGTACGCGGAGGGACTCGCCCTGCGAGTGGTCCGCCGCGCCCTGGAGGAGGAGGGCGAGGACCCGGAGCTGCTCGAGCAGTACCTGCCCGACTGAACCTCCGTTCAGGTTCCTTGACCGTGCCTCTGAGTCGACTTAGCCTCACAACGTGTGAGGGATCGCGTCCTCAGAGATACGGGAGTTGGTGCCATGGGCATCGCGCTGGGGACCGGATCCGTGCTCACGGTCGTGGCCGTCGCCGCCACGGTGGCCGTCGCGGTCACTGCGGGCGTGCTGCTCCACCGGCTCCGCGCGGAACGTGAACAGCTCAGAGCGGCGGCCGAACGGGAGGCCCGGGAGATCCGGAGCACCGCCAAGGAGGAAGTCCGGGAGATCCGGGCCGACTTGGAGCGGCGCGAGCAGCGGCTCGCCGACCGGGAGGCCCGCATCGACGCCGAGTCGGAGCAACTCCACCGGCGCCGCAGGGAACTGGCCGAGGAGCGCGAGGAGCTGGAGCGCCGCCGCGCCGACGCCAACCGGCTCGAGGACGAGCGGCGTGCCGTCCTGGAGCGGGTCGCCTCCTACACCGCCGCAGAGGCCCGCACCGACCTCGTGCGCTCCGTCGAGCAGCAGGCCAAGCGTGAGGCGGCGGTGATCGTCCGCGACATCGAGCGGGCCGCCCGCGACCGCGGCGAGGAAAGGGCCCGGCGGATCGTGGCCGGGGCCATCCAGCGCGTGGCGACCGAGCAGACCGCCGAGTCCGTGGTCTCCGTGCTGCAACTGCCGGGCGACGAGATGAAGGGCCGGATCATCGGCCGCGAGGGCCGCAACATCCGTGCCTTCGAGGCCATCACCGGCGTCAACCTCATCATCGACGACACCCCCGAGGCGGTGCTGCTCTCCTGCTTCGACCCGGTGCGCCGCGAGGTCGCCCGCCTCGCCCTCGACGCGCTCGTCACCGACGGACGCATCCACCCGCACCGCATCGAGGAGGTCTACGAGCGCAAGCAGTCCGAGGTCGAGCAACTCTGCGTGCGCCACGGCGAGGACGCGCTCACCGAGATCGGCATCACCGACATGCACCCCGAGCTGGTGACCCTGCTCGGGCGGCTGCGCTACCGCACCTCCTACGGCCAGAACGTGCTCGGCCACCTTCTGGAGTCCGCGCACATCGCGGGCATGATGGCCGCCGAACTCGGCATCGATCCGGCCGCGGTGAAGCGCGGCACGCTGCTGCACGACATCGGCAAGGCGCTCACTCACGAGGTCGAGGGCAGCCATGCCCTGATCGGCGCGGACCTGGCCCGGCGGCACGGTGAGTCCGAGGACGTCGTCCACGCCATCGAGGCCCACCACAACGAGGTCGACCCCCGCACCGTCGAGGCGGTGCTCACCCAGGCCGCCGACGGCATCTCCGGGGGACGCCCCGGGGCACGGCGCGAGTCGCTGGAGAGCTACGTCCGCCGGCTCAAGCGCCTGGAGCAGATCGCCGCCGCGCACGCGGGCGTCGTCAAGGTCTTCGCCATGCAGGCCGGACGCGAGGTCAGGGTGATGGTGCGCCCGGAGGACGTGGACGACATCCAGGCGCAGGTCATCGCCCGCGACGTGGCCAAGCAGGTCGAGGAGGAGCTGACCTACCCCGGTCAGATCCGCATCACCGTCGTCCGCGAGTCCCGCGCGACCGAGTTCGCACGTTGAGCGGCCTCCCCCCGGGGGCCTGGCCCGCGCCCCGGACCGGGGCCCCGCCCGCGACCCGGTACCGGGGTCCGGTCAGTGCGGCACGCGGTCCTGGACCGGGCTCGGCGGGCCGCCGCGCGCCAGGTCGGCGTAGGCGTACAGCTCGGTCGGGCGGCAGCCGGTCATCACCGTCACCAGGTGGCCGTCCGGCCGGATGAGCAGCACGCTGTGCGCCGTCGACCCCGGATACGTCTCCGTGACCAGCAGCTCCGCCCGGGTCGGCAGGGCCGCGACCGCCTTGGCCAGCCGGGGCATCAGCCCCGCGGTGAGCCAGTGCCGGCTCTCCCACACACCGGTGCCGGGCGCGACGAGGACGACCAGCAGGTCCCGCCCGAGGCGTTCGTACAGGCGCGCACCGGAACCGTCGAGCGCCGTGACCGGGACGTCGACCACCGCACCGCCCGGGGGGGTGGCGCAGGACCCCAGGAGCGGCGAGGGCGCGGCCGCAGAGGAGGCCGAGGCCGCGGCACCCGCGCCGCGAGGCGCGGGAAGCGAGAGCGGTGAGCGTGCGTAGACCGGCGGCGCCCCGAGCGGGCCCCGGCCGAGGTGGCTGTCGGTGAGCAGTTCGGCGTACCGCCGGGCGGAGCCGGACAGCACGGAGCGCCGTACCGTGTGCCAGACCCCGCTGGCCCGCAGCAGCGGCAGCACCTGGTCGGTGGCGCGCAGCCGGGCGCCCACCGCGCCGCGCCGCTCGGCCTGGTAGCTGTCGAGCAGGGTGTCCGAGGCACCGTGGTGCCAGGCCAGGGAGAGCTTCCAGGCGAGATTGTCGGCGTCGCGCAGGCCCTCCTCCAGGCCCTGCGCGCCCAGCGCTCCCATGAGGTGCGCCGCGTCGCCGGCCAGGAAGACGCGTCCCGCGCGCCAGCGCCGGGCCAGCCGCTGGTGCACCGGGTACTCGGCTGAGCCGAGCAGTTCGTACGCGGGGACGCTCCCGCACCATGCCGTGAGGGTGCCGCGGATGCGCGAGACGAGTTCGTCGGAGGTGAGCGGCTCGCCGCGGGCGGGCAGCAGCCAGTCCAGCCGCCACACCCCGTCGGGCAGCGGACGGGCCGTCACCTCGGGCCCCGCGCCCGGTCCCTGCGGCTCACGGTGCAGCAGCGCCACGCCCTCGTCGGGCAGTGCGACGCGCAGGGCGGCGACCGCGTGCCGGTCGACGGCCGTACGGCCGGGGAACCGCACGCCGAGCAGCTTGCGCACGGTGGAGCGCGGGCCGTCGCAGCCGATCAGGTAACTACCGCGCCACCAGGTCGCGTTGGCCCCCTTGGTGCGGACGCTGACGCCGCGGTCGTCCTGCTCCACCGCGTCGACGCGCGTCCCCGGCACGATCCGCGCCAGGGCCTGCCGGGCGAGCGCCTCGCGCAGCCCGCGCTCCAGTCGCTCCTGCCCGATGTGCAGCGGGGAGGGCCCCTGCCCGCCGGAGCCGCGGTCGCCGAACTCCACGCGTACGGTCTCCTGCCGGCGGCGCAGCGTCCGCCAGGCCTCCCAGGTCGCGCCGGACTCGTACAGCCCGTGGTGGCCGAGCCGGGTCAGCAGCCCGGCGGTCTCCGGGCTCAGTACGGCCGTGCGTTCCGCGGAGAGGGAGGGCGCGTGGTCGTGCTCGTCCAGCACGATGCTCGGCACGTCGTGCCGGGCCAGGCAGAGCGCGAGGGCGAGCCCGACCGGACCCGCCCCCGCGATGATCACCGGGTCCACGGCGCGGTCCCGGGAAGTTGTGCAGTCACATTGCGTATGCAACCTACTGCGCGTGCGTGCGTCAAGTGACGACACCCGCCGCGCGGTGGTGCGCCTGGCGCACCGTCACTCCGCGGCGGCCTCCACCGCCTTGATGTCACCGGCCTTGGGCGGGGCGCCCTTGCGGCTGCGACGGCCGCGCCGCTCGATCCAGTTGGCGAGGGCGCTGAGTGCCAGGCACATCGCGATGTAGATCGGAGCGATGATGATGATCATCGGGATGAAGGGGAAGCCCGCGCTGTTCTTCGCGACGAGGTTCCCGGTGTAGAGCAGCTCCTCGTAGGTGATGATGTAGCCGAGCGAGGTGTCCTTCAAGGTGACCACCAGCTGGCTGATGATCGAGGGCAGCATCGCCCGGGTCGCCTGCGGGATCAGCACGAAGACCATGACCTGCGTCTTGCGCAGGCCGATCGCGTACGCGGCTTCGCGCTGTCCCTTCGGCACGGCGTTGATACCGGCCCGGAAGATCTCGGCCTGCACGGAGCCGTTGTAGAGGGTCAGGCCGATCACCAGCGCCCACAGCGGGGCCGAGGTGAAGACGCCCACGTACAGGGCGAAGATCATGATCAGCAGCGGCATCGCGCGGAAGAACTCCACGACGACCGTCGCCACCCACCGCACCGGGGCGTGGTCCGACAGCCGGCCCGCGGCCAGTGCGGCGCCCAGCACCAGGGAGAAGACCGCGGCGAGCGCGAAGGCCTTCAGCGTGGCGAGCAGGCCGTCGACGATGCGCTGCTGGATGTCGGTGTACTGGAAGGGCTCCCACAGATACGAGGCGAACTGCCCCGACTCGTCGAGCCGCCGGTAGACGAAATACAGCAGCGCGAGGATCGCCAGGGAGGCGACCGCGCCGGCGATCCGGTTGCGGCGCCTGGCCCGGGGGCCGGGGGCGTCGAAGAGGACGTTCGTGCTCATCGGGCCACCGCCAGCCGGTTCTCGAGCAGCCGGAAGACCGCGCTGATGAAGAGGGTGATGATCAGGTAGGCGATCGCCACCCAGATGAAGATCACGAAGATGTTGTAGCCCTTCTCACCGAGCGTCTTCTGCACGCTGAACAGCTCGAAGACGCTGAAGCCACCGGCGATCGCGGAGTTCTTGGCGAGGGCGATCAGCAGGCTGCCGATGGGCGGCAGCACGGTCCGGGTGGCCTGCGGCAGGATGATCAGCCGCAGGGTCTGGGTGAAGGTCATCCCGAGACTGCGGGCGGCCTCGGCCTGCCCGAGCGGGACGGTGTTGATGCCCGAGCGCACGGCCTCGCAGATGAACGCCGAGGTGTAGCAGCTGAGGGCGAGCACGGCGAGCCGGAAGAAGCTCCAGGTGTTCAGCCCCAGCCGGGGCAGCACCAGCGCCGCGATGAAGAAGAGCAGGGTCAGCGGGGTGTTGCGCAGCAGCGTCACCCACACCGTGCCGAAGACGCGCAGCGGGGGCACGGGGGACACCCGGAACGCGGCCATGATCACCCCGAGTACCAGGGCGATCGCCCCGCTGAGCGCGGTCAGCTCGACCGTGCCGAGGAACCCCTCGCGGAAGAGTGCGAAGTTGTCCAGCAGTACGTTCATCGATTCTCCGAAAGGGGTACGCCGGCGGCCGCTCCTGGCCGCCGGCGCATCAGGCTCGGGCTGTGCCGGGGGAGGGGAACGGGACCCGGGTCAGGCCGGGTCCCGTCCGCTTCAGGACTGGAGCTGCGGGATCTCGGCGCTCACGCCGGACTTGCCGAGCGTGGCGTCGTACGCCTTCTTCCAGTCGCCGTTGTCCTCGTGGTTCTTCAGGGCGTTGGTGATCGCCTTCTGCAGGACGGTGTCGTCCTTGGCCAGGCCGACGCCGTAGGGCTCGTCGGAGAACGGCTTGCCGATCACCTCGAGGTTGGCCGGGTCCTGGGCGGCGTAGCCCTTGAGGATGGCGTCGTCGGTGGTCACCGCGTCGACCTGGCCGGAAGCGAGGTTCTGCACGCACAGCGAGTAGGAGTCGTACTCGACCGGCACGGCGCCGTAGTTGCCGTCCTTGATGCGCTGGATGGAGGTCGAGCCGGTCGCCGAGCAGACCTTCTTGCCCTTGAGGTCGTCCGTGCTCTTGATGTTGCTGCCCTTCTTGACCAGGAGGTCCTGGCCCGCCACGAAGTAGGGGCCGGCGAAGGAGACGGACTTCTTGCGCTCGTCGTTGATCGTGTACGTGCCGACGTAGTAGTCGACCTGGCCGCCGGCGAGGGCGGTCTCGCGGTTGGCCGACTGGATCGTCTTGAACTCGATCTTGCTCTCGTCGAAGCCGAGGTCGGCGGCGATCATCTTGGCGATCTCGATGTCGAAGCCGGAGTACTTCTTGCTGCCGGGGTCCTGGTAGCCCAGGTTCGGCTGGTCGGCCTTGACGCCGATGACGAGCTTGCCGTTCTTCTTGATCCGGTCCCAGGTCTTCGACCCGGCCAGGTCCACACCGGTCTTGACGGTGTAAGTGGGCAGCGCTGCGGCAGCGCTGCTGGAGCCGCCCTCGGGCGTGTTGGAGGAGGAGGGCGAGCCCTCCTTGCCGCACGCGGTGGCGGTGGCGGTCAGCGCCAGGACGGCCAGAGCGGCGGCTGCAGTGGTACGGATCCTCATCGTGATCATCCTTAGGTCGGCGAACCGTCGGTGTCGCTCTCAGTGGTGAAGGATCTTCGAAAGGAAGTCCTTGGCCCGGTCGCTCCGGGGATTGCTGAAGAACTGGTCCGGCGTCGCCTGCTCGACGATCCGCCCGTCCGCCATGAAGACGACGCGGTTCGCGGCGGAGCGGGCGAAGCCCATCTCATGGGTGACGACGACCATCGTCATCCCGTCGCGTGCGAGCTGCTGCATGACCTCCAGCACCTCGTTGATCATCTCCGGGTCGAGCGCCGAGGTCGGCTCGTCGAAGAGCATCACCTTCGGCTCCATGGCCAGCGCCCGGGCGATCGCCACGCGCTGCTGCTGGCCTCCGGAGAGCTGGGCCGGGTACTTGTCCGCCTGGCTGCCCACGCCCACCCGGTCCAGCAGTGCGCGGGCGCGCTCCTCGGCGGCCTTCTTGCCGGCCTTGCGCACCTTGACCTGGCCGAGCGTCACGTTCTCCAGGACCGTCTTGTGCGCGAAGAGGTTGAAGGATTGGAAGACCATGCCGACGTCGGCGCGCAGCCGGGCCAGATCCCTGCCCTCCGCGGGCAGCGGCTTCCCGTCGATCGTGATCAGGCCCGAGTCGATCGTCTCCAGGCGGTTGACCGCCCGGCACAGCGTCGACTTGCCCGACCCCGAGGGGCCGATGACGACCACGACCTCCCCGCGGCCGATGCTGAGGTTGATGTCCTGGAGCACGTGCAGCGCGCCGAAGTGCTTGTTCACGTCCTTCAGTACGACCAGGTCGTCGGCCGCCGTGGCGGCGTCCTCGGTCACCGGGACTTCGGTCATCGGCGTGTGCTCCATCCTCGTCGGTTGACCAGACCTTGGTGATCACCCTATTGACGCTTGGCAAACCGAGTCATCACATCTGAGGGGAACTTGAGCATCACGATCCGGTCACTGGCTGGCACAATTCCGGCACTGTGGGTGAGCGCGTCCGGGTGTGCAGCGTACCGGCTCCGTAACAGTCGCCCCACTGGGCCGGGCGCCGCTTGACGCACACCTGGCCCATCGGCGTGTATTCGGTGGTAGAGCATGATTGCGAGAGTGTGAAGGGCCGCGCGGCGGGAGGTGAACGGATGAGACTGCTGCTCGTGGAGGACGACCACCGGGTCGCCGCCGCACTGTCGGCCGTGCTGGCCAAGCACGGGCTGCAGGTCACCCAAGCCCGCAGCGGCGAGGAGGCGCTGCACGCGCTCCTCCCCGACCACGGGCCGGGCTTCGACGTGGTCCTCCTCGACCTCGGCCTGCCCGACCAGGACGGCTTCGAGGTGTGCAGCCGCATCCGGCTGCGCACCGCCATCCCCGTGATCATGGTGACCGCCCGCGCCGATGTGCGCTCCCGCATCCACGGCCTCAACCTCGGCGCCGACGACTACGTGGTGAAGCCGTACGACACCGGTGAGCTCCTCGCCCGCATCCACGCCGTCTGCCGCCGCAAGGCCCAGGAGGCCCCCGCCGGCCCCGAGGGGGAGGGCGCGGAGGCCGCCGCGGGCGGTGTCATCGGGCTCGGCCCGGTCCGCGTGGAGCTGGCCACCCGCAAGGTCACCGTGGGGGACGAGCCGGTCGCGCTGACCCGCAAGGAGTTCGACCTGCTCGCGATGCTCGCGCAGCGGCCCGGTGTGGTCTTCCGCCGCGAGCAGATCATCAGCGAGGTGTGGCGGACGAGTTGGGAGGGGACCGGGCGCACTCTTGAGGTGCATGTGGCGTCCCTGCGTTCCAAGCTGCGCCTGCCGTCCCTGATCGAGACCGTACGCGGGGTCGGCTACCGCCTCGTCGTGCCCACCGGCTAGGGGGCCGTTCCTCCGTGCGTACCCGGCTGCTGCCGCTGCTCATCGTCCTGATGGCCGGTGTGCTGCTGGCCCTCGGCTTCCCGCTCGCCGCCAGCCTGGCCGCCACCCAGCAGCAGCGCGTCGTCGTCGACCGCATCGACGACACCGCGCGCTTCGCCGCGCTCGCCCAGTACGTGAGCACCGACGGCGGAGGCGAACGGGAGAGCACGCTCAAGACGGAGCTGCTGCAGTACCGCGCGGTGTACGGGATCCGGGCCGGAGTCTTCGACCGCGACGGGAAGCCCGTCGCCTCCGCCCCGGCCGGCTGGACGCTGCCCACCGGGGGCGAGGCCTTCACCGCGTACAGCGAGGCCCTCGCCGGGCGGCGCAGCCACGACCCCAAGCAGATCTGGCCCTGGCAGCACCGCTCCCTGCCGGTCGCCTCCCCGGTCGTCCGGGACGGCGACGTCGTCGCCGTCGTGCTCACCGACTCGCCGACCGGCGCCGTGCGCTCGCGCATCCTGCGCGGCTGGCTGCTGCTCGCGGCCGGGGAACTGGCCGCCATGATCGTGGCGGTCATGGCCGCCTTCCGGCTCACCGGCTGGGTGCTGCGGCCGGTCCGGGTACTGGACCGGGTCACCCACGACATCGCCACCGGCCGGATGAAGTCCCGCGTGGCGGTCTCCGGCGGCCCGCCCGAACTGCGGCGCCTGGCGCGCTCCTTCAACGAGATGGCCGACAACGTCGAGGAGGTCCTCGACCAGCAGCGGGCCTTCGTCGCCGATGCCTCCCACCAGTTGCGCAACCCGCTGTCGGCGCTGCTGCTGCGGATCGAACTGCTGGGTCTGGAACTCCCCGAGGGCCACGAGGAGATCGCCTCCGTCCGCGAGGAGGGCAAGCGCCTCGCCTCGGTCCTGGACGACCTGCTGGGCCTGGCCACCGCCGAGCACGCGGAGGCCGATCTCGCCCTCACCGACATCGCCGCCATCGCCGCCGAACGGGTCGAGGCCTGGCGGCCGGTCGCCGAGCGCGACGGCGTCGAGCTCTCCTACGGGGGCGCCGCCGCCGTCACGGGCTGGGCGGACCCGGTGGCGCTGTCCAGCGCCCTCGACGCCGTGATCGACAACGCCGTGAAGTTCACCCCGAGCGGTGAGCGGGTGCGGGTCAGCACCGCGCTGCGGGGCTGCCCCGGTGCGATCGCCGTCACGGTCGCCGACGGCGGCCCCGGTCTCACCGAGGACGAGCTCGCCCGCATCGGCGACCGCTTCTGGCGCAGCCCGCGCCATCAGAACGTCGACGGCTCGGGCCTGGGCCTGTCCATCGCGCGGGTGCTGCTGACCCAGGGAGGCGGCAGCATCGCGTACGCCCCGAACGAGCCGCACGGGCTGCGGGTCACCCTCACCGTGCCGCGTACGGCTCCCTGAGCCCGGGGCCGGCCTGGCGGGCCAGCGGGTTGGAGCCGATCGAGTTGTGGATGCTGAAGTTGACGGCGTCCGAGCGGTAGCGGTCGTCCGACCACTCGACCGGGCGGCCCTTCTGCGTGGTGGTCACCCGGCGTACGCGCAGCAGCGGGCTGCCCCGCCGCACGCCGAGCAGTTCGCTGTCCCGGGTGCCGGCCGCGACCGCGTCGATCAGGTGCTCGCCGTAGGCGAAGACCAGCCCCGTGTCGTCGTACAGCCGCTGGGTGACCGACTCGCAGTCCGGCTCGATGCGCAGCACGGCGGGGGCGATCCAGTCGGCGTAGACCGTGCGCTCCACCAGGACCTGCTCACCGTCCAGGCCGCGCACCCGCAGCACGTACAGCACGTCCGTGCCCGGGCGCAGGTGCAGGCGCGTGGCGTCCTCGACGGTGGCCGGCCGGGTCTCGGTACGGACCACCGTGCCGGAGGCGGCGCGGCCCATGGCACGCGCCCACTGGGCGAAGCTGCGCAGCTCGGCGAAGCTCTGGCTGCGCCGGCTGGCCAGGACGACGCGGCGGGCGCCCTGCCGCGAGCCGATCAGGCCCTCGGCGGTCAGCGCCGCCACGGCCTGACGCACCGTGCCGCGGGAAACGCCGTACCGGGCGGCCAGTTCGGTCTCCGGGGGCAGCAGGGCACCGACCGGATACTCCTCGTCGTCTATGGCCCGCCGGAGCTCCTCGGCGATCTCCTCGTGCCGCGCCGCCACCACGTCCCCTTCAGTTCATTCGTCGTCTGCGCACAACACCGCTCAGCGTAGACGAGCCCGGCGCGGGCTGTGCGCAGGGACGGCCGGCTGTCGCGACCACCGGCCAAGTCCGTGGCTGAAAAGGAATGACTGCCCTCTGCGGGCTTGACAGGGTTTTCCTGCCGTTTACGGAAAGGTCATTGACGCCGGGCCTACTGAAGGCCAACTTGTTCAAACAAGTTGCACCGGTTCCCGACCCCTGGCCTTCAGGACCCGACTTCCCATCCCAGGAGACATCGTGCCCGCGTCCCTCCCGAAGGCGGCCGCCCTCGCCGCCGGCCTCGCCGTGACCGCGCTGGCGCTCAGCGCCTGCGGCTCGGCCCCCACCACGCAGACCGCCGCCGACGGCAAGAACGGCAAGAGCGCGGCCACCGCGACCTCCGCCGAGGACTTCGGCGGCATGGACGCCCTGATCGCCGCCGCCAAGAAGGAGGGCACGCTCAACGCGATCGCCCTGCCCCGCGACTGGGCCAACTACGGCGCGCTGATCGACGGCTTCACCAAGAAGTACGGCGTCAAGATCCAGGTCGAGAACCCCGACGGATCCAGCCAGGACGAGATCAACGCCGTCACCTCCCGCAAGGGCCAGGACCGCGCCCCCGACGTCCTCGACCTCGGCAGCTCCTTCGCCCTCAGCGCCGCCCAGCAGGGCCTGCTCGCCCCCTACAAGGTCGCCTCCTACGACGACATCCCGGCCGCCCAGAAGGACGCCCAGGCCCGCTGGTACAACGACTACGGCGGCTACGTCTCCATCGGCTGCGACGCCAAGCGCGTCAAGAACTGCCCGACCACCTTCGCCGACCTCCTCAAGCCCGAGTACAAGGGCCAGGTCGCCCTCAACGGCAACCCGACCAAGTCCGGCTCGGCCTTCGGCGGCGTCTACGCGGCGGCGCTGGCCAACGGCGGCTCCTTCGACGACATCCAGCCCGGCCTGGACTTCTTCGGCAAGCTGAAGAAGAACGGCAACTACAACCCCGTCGAGTCCACCCCGGCGACCGTCGAGAAGGGCGAGACGCCCATCAGCATCGACTGGGACTACCTCAACGCCGGTTACGCCACGGAGTTCGCGAGCAAGGGCGTGGACTGGAAGGTCTCCGTCCCGACCGACGGCCAGTACGCCCAGTTCTACTCGCAGGCGATCAACAAGGACGCCCCGCACCCGGCGGCCGCCCGCCTGTGGCAGGAGTACCTGTACAGCGCCGAGGGCCAGAACCTGTGGCTCGCCGGCTTCGCGCGCCCCGTCCTGATGCCCGCCCTGGACAAGGCCGGCACCCTCGACAAGGCCGCCGCCGCCAAGCTCCCCGCGGTCAGCGGCACCCCGTCCTTCCCGACCGAGGACCAGCAGGCCAAGGCCAAGGACGCGCTGGCCCAGGGCTGGGGCAAGGCCGTCTCCGGATGACCGACCCCATGACCGCCACCGCGGCGCCCGCCGTCGCCGCCGCTGCCGGGGCCACCGCCCCGGCACGGCGGCGGTCGGCGGGCTGGCTCGCGGTGGCCCCGCTGCTCGTCTTCGTGGCGATCAGCTTCGGGGCCCCCGCGATCGCCATGCTCAACGGCGCCTTCACCGTCAAGGACCCCGCGAGCGGGGCCACCTCGTACACCACGGCCAATCTGACCGCCTCACTGCAGGGCGCCTATCTGACCGCCCTGTGGGGCAGCGTCAAGCTCTCCGGCGTCTCCGCCGCCATCGGCGCGGTGCTCGGGCTGCTGCTGGCGCAGGCCGTGGTGACCTCGCGCTTCCGGGCGCTGCGCGAGGCCGTGCTCACCGCCTCCGGCGTGCTCGCCAACTTCGGCGGGGTGCCGCTGGCCTTCGCCTTCGTGGCGACCCTGGGCAACTCCGGCGTCCTCACCCGTCACCTGGGCCTCGCCGACCACGGCTGGAGCCTGTACAGCTTCTGGGGCCTGGTCATCGTCTACCTCTACTTCCTCATCCCGCTCATGGTGCTCACCGTGACGCCCGCGCTGGAGGGGCTGCGCGTCCAGTGGCGCGAGGCCGCCCAGAACAACGGCGCCACCAACGCCCAGTACTGGCGGCACGTCGCCCTGCCCGTGCTGGCCCCCTCCCTCCTCGGCGGCCTGGTCCTGCTCTTCGGCAGCGCCTTCGCCGCCTACGCCACCGCCGCGGCGATGGTCGGCAGCTCGGTTCCCCTGGTCACCCTGCAGATCGCCGACGCCATCTCCGGCAACGTCCTGGTCGGGCAGGAGAACGTGGCGCTCGCCCTGAGCCTGGACATGGTCGTCGTCGCCGGCCTGGTCATGGCGGTCTACCTGCCCCTGCAACGACGGAGCGCGCGATGGCTGGTCTGACTCAGGCACGGTTCCGGCCCGGGCGCGGGTTCGTCCTCGCGGGCGCGGGGATCTACTTCCTGCTGCCACTGGCGGCGTCGGTGGTCTTCACCGTCGACGTTCCCGGCCGGGGCGTCACCTTCGACGCGTACGGGCAGATCCTCGGTGCCGAGGGCTTCACCTCCAGCCTGCTGCTCTCCCTCGAACTCGCCGCCGCCACGATCGCCGTCGTCCTGCTGCTGATGGTCCCGGCCATGGTGGCCCTGCGGTTGTCGGCGCCCAAGCTGCGCCCGCTGGTCGAGGTGATCTGCTCGCTGCCGCTGGTCGTGCCACCGATCGCGCTGGTCGCCGGGGTGAGCAACGTGCTGCGCTGGGGCCCGGAGCACCTGGCCAGCACGCCGTTCTTCCAGACCTTCGTGGCCATCCAGAACCCGTCCTTCCCGGTCGTCCTGGTGCTCACGTACGTGGTCATGGCGCTGCCCTTCGTGTACCGGGCGCTGGACGCGGGGCTGCGGGCGGTGGACGTCCGCACCCTGGTCGAGGCCGCCCGTTCCTGCGGCGCGGACTGGCCGCGCGCCCTGATCCGGGTGGTGCTGCCCAATCTGCGCGGGGCGCTTCTCAACGCCTCCTTCCTCACCCTCGCCCTGGTGCTCGGCGAGTTCACCGTCGCGCAGTTGCTGGGCTTCCAGCCCTTCGCGGTGTGGATCGTCACGGTCAGCGGCTCGCAGGCCCAGCTGTCCGTGGCCGTCTCGGTGCTGAGCCTGCTGGTCACCTGGGTGCTGCTGCTCGTCCTGGCCGCCGTCGGCGGACGCCGCTCCACCTCACGTACCGCCTCCCGGAAGTGACCGACACATGACCGACACCGTCCCCGCCCCGGCCGCCGCCGTGCCGACCGTGCCCGGCGGCGCCACCGTCGAGTTCCGGGCGCTGCGCCGCGCCTTCGGCGCCACCACCGCCCTCGACGGGCTGGACCTGACCGTCCGGCCCGGTGAACTCCTCGCCCTGCTCGGGCCGTCAGGCTGCGGCAAGACCACCGCGCTGCGCATGCTCGCCGGCTTCGAGCACCCCGACTCCGGCCAGGTCCTGGTCGACGGCAAGGACGTCACCAAGATCCCCGCGCACCGCCGCGACGCGGGCATGGTCTTCCAGTCGTACAGCCTCTTCCCGCACCTGAGCGCCGCCGACAACGTGGCCTTCGGGCTGCGCATGCGCAAGGTCGGCGCCGCCGAGCGGCGTTCCCGCGCCGCCGAACTGCTGGAGCTCGTCGGCCTGCCCGACCACGGAAGCCGGTTCCCCCACGAGCTCTCCGGCGGCCAGCAGCAGCGCGTGGCCCTGGCCCGCGCGCTGGCGCTGAGGCCGCGAGTGCTGCTCCTGGACGAGCCGCTGAGCGCCCTGGACGCCAAGGTGCGCACCAACCTCCGCGAGGAGATCCGCCGCCTTCAGCTGGAACTCGGCATCACGACCCTCTTCGTGACGCACGACCAGGAGGAGGCGCTGTCGATGGCCGACCGGGTCGCGGTGATGAACGCCGGACGGCTCGAACAGTGCGCCGCCCCCGCCGAGCTGTACGACCGCCCGGCCACCGCCTTCGTCGCCGAGTTCGTCGGCACCAACAGCCGCCTGCCGGGCCGCCTGGCCGACGACGGGTACGTCGAGGTCCTCGGCCGACGGCTGCCCGCCGAGGGCGAGGTGCCCGCCGGCCCCGAGGTCGACGTCCTCGTCCGCCCCGAAGCGGTGCGCGTCGCCGCCGATCCCACCGGCGAAGCGCGCGTCGTGGCGACCGCCTTCCTGGGCGCCGTGACCCGCGTGACCGTGACGCTGCCCGACGGCACCGCCGTCAAGGCCGACCTGGCCAGCACCGAGGCGGCCGCCCTGCCGCCGGGCGCCACCGTCACGGTGTCCCTGCCCGACCGGCCCGTCCTGGTCACCGCGCGCGCCGCCTGACCCCGACCGCACCCCATCCCCCCACACCCCGTGACGAAAGAGAGCCCCGTGACCCACCCACCGCACCACCCGCTCCAGGCCGTCCTGTTCGACATGGACGGCACCCTCGTCGACACCGAGGAGCTGTGGTGGGAGGCGGTCGCCGAGGTGGCGGCCGGGCTGGGGCACGTGCTCGGCGACGCGGACGTGACCGAGGTCCTCGGCCGTGCCGTCGAGCACACCGCCGCCCATCTGGTGAGCACGACCGGGACGGCGACCGGCGCCGACGAGCTGGCCGCCGTCCTGCACCGGGAGTTCGCCGAACGGGTCCGCGCCCGGACGGTGCCCCGTCCCGGCGCGCTGGAACTGCTGGACGAACTCGCCCGGCACGAGGTCCCCATCGCCCTGGTCTCGGCGTCCCCCCGCGAGGTGGTGGACATCGTCCTCGCGGTGCTCGGGCCCGAGCGCTTCGCGGTCTCCCTCACCGCCGACGACACCCCCCGCACCAAGCCCGCCCCCGACCCCTACCTCGCCGCCGCCCGCGCCCTCGGCGCCGACCCCGGCGCGTGCGTGGCGGTCGAGGACACCCCGACCGGCGTCGCCTCCGCCGAGGCCGCGGGCTGCCGCGTGCTCGCCGTGCCGTCCCTGGCGCCCATCGCGCCCGCCGCGGGGCGCGCCGTGCTCGGCAGCCTGGAACGGGCCGGCATCTCCGTGCTGCGGGCCCTGGTCGCACGGCCGCCGTCCTTCCTGGTGCCCGCCTTCACCAGCCGGCGCGCCCGGGTCGGCGAGCCGTTCCGGGCAACCGTCGCCGGGCTGCTGCGCGGCGCCCCCGTGACGTACGCGAAGACCGCGGGCCCCGGCTGGGCGCGGGTGTCCGCCGACGGCACGGTCACCGGCACCCCCGACGCCCCGGGCGACGCCGAGGTCACCGTCACCGCCACCGACGCGGACGGGCGCGCGGACGCGATCACCGTGCGCGTCCCGGTCGTCGCCGCCGGCGAGCCGATGGTGCGGCACTTGCGCGTCATGAGCTGGAACCTGTGGCTCGGCGGCACCCGCGTCGACGACCACCGCGACAAGCAGCTGCGGGTGCTGCTGGACGCCGACGTGGACGTCGTCGGCCTGCAGGAGACCAGGGCGCACTCCGCCAAGGAACTCGCCGAGGCACTGGGCTGGGACCACCACCAGGCGGGCGACAACCTCGGCGTCATCAGCCGCTACCCGATCGTCTCCCGCCACGGCCTGCCCGCGAGCCCGTTCTACGGCGGCCTCGGCGCCACCGTCCGGCTCGACGAGGGACGCGACGTCACGCTGTGGAGCGCGCACCTGAACCACACGCCGTACGGGCCCTACGACGCCCTCCACGACCGGCAGCCGGTCGAGGTGCTCGTCGAGCGCGAGGCGGCCTCGGGCCGCCTCGGCCAGGTCCGCGGGATCCTGCACGACATGGCCGCCGACCTCGCCGCCCGCGACACCACCCCGGTCCTCCTCGTCGGCGACTTCAACGTCCCCTCCCACCTGGACTGGACGGCCGAGACGGCGCCCCTGCACGGCGGGTACGGAGCCGTGCCCTGGCCGGTCACCCTCGCGACCGAGGCCGCCGGGCTGCGCGACTCCTACCGCGAGGCCCACCCGGACCCCGTGCGCGACCCCGGCACCACCTGGTCGCCCGTGAACCCCGAGCCGGAGCCGCAGGACCGGATCGACTACGTCCTGTACGCCGGACGGGGCCTGCGGGTGCTGGACGCCACGACCCTGGTGACCGGGGAGCCCCGCCCCGAGCCGCACGTGGCCGGCAACGCCTGGCCCTCCGACCACGCCGCCGTGGTCACCACGTTCGCCCTGGCCTGAACGGCGGGCCCGCGTGACCGCCCGGGTCGCGCGGGCCTACCGGCACTCGCTCATCTCGTCCGGTCTCGGCCGCTGGTCCGCCAGCTTCTGGGAGGCCAGCGGCTTGAGGTGCTTGACGTACGACGCGCGCCACGCCCCCGTGGAGATCTCGTCCTTGATGGCGTCGCATATGGCGTGCTTCAGCGCGGGCTCGTTCTTCTGCAGCCCCACGCCGTACTCCTCGGTGCCGAAGGGGACCCCCAGCAGGCGCAGTTGCTCGGTGTGCTGGGCGCGGTAGCCGGCCAGGATGATGTCGTCGGTGGAGACGGCGTCGACCTTGCCCGCGAGCAGTTCGTTGACGCAGAGCCCGTACGAGGCCTGCTGCTCGGTCCTTATCTGCGGGTACTCCTTGCGGAGCCGTTCCGCGGGTGTCGAGTCGGTGACGGTGCAGACCTCACGACCGAACAGGTCCTGCACGCTGTGGACGGGGGCGTCCATACGGACGAGGAAGTCCTGGCCGGCCTGGTAGTAGGGGCCCGCGAAGTCGACGTCCTTCTTGCGCGCCTCCGTTATCGAGTAGCTGGCCACTATGTAGTCGACGTAGCCGGCACGCAGGAAGTACTCGCGGGACTGGGTGTCCACAACCGTGAACTGCACCTTCTTGAACCCCAGATGCTCGGCGATGGCCCGCGCCAGATCGATGTCGAAGCCCTCGTAGCCGTCCCGGGCACTGCTGGAGGCCTCGCTGAGGCCCGGCTGGTCCTTCTTGACGCCGACGATGAGGTAACCGCGTTCGCGTGCCGTCCGGATGGTCGGCGAGGTGGAAAGGTCCGGCCCGTCGTTGCGCAGCCGGTCGACGGCGAACCAGCCGCCCGCCGCCAGGACCGCCAGACCCACCCCGCCCGCGACGAGCGCGTACCAGCGGCGGCGCCACGTCCGCGTCCCGGGCCCGGGCGCCGGCCGCGGATCGACGTCGGGCTCGGTGATGCGCGGCACGGGCAGGGCACCCGCGTCGGTCCGGGTGGCGTCCGGGTCGTAGTCCGGCTGGACGCCCACCGGGAACTGCGGGGTCTCCTGCGCCACGTGCTGCAGCAGTTGCTCGGCGCGCTCCGCGGTGAGCCGCTCCCCGGGGTCCTTGACCAGCAGCCCCTCGATCAGCGGCCGCAGCGGCCCCGCGTGCCCCATCGGCGGCGGCTCGGCCGTGCGGACCGCCTCCAGCACCTCGTACGGCGTCGGGCCGCGGAAGGGGGCCCGGCCCTCGACCATCTCGTACAGCGTGACGCCCAGCGACCACAGGTCCGCGGCGGGCGTGGGCGCGAGCCGGTTGGCCAGCTCCGGCGCCAGGTACTGCGGGGTGCCGACCGTCTCGTGCAGCCGGGTCACCTGGGCCGCGCCCTCGAAGGTCGCGATCCCGAAGTCCATGAGCACCGCCCGCCCGTCCCGGCGGAACAGGATGTTGTGCGGCTTCACGTCGCGGTGCAGCACGCCGGCGGCGTGCACGGCGCGCAACCCGCGCAGCACCTCCAGGCCGATCCGCGCCGCCTGCAGCGCGGGGATCCGGCCCCGCTCGCGCAAGTGGTCCGCCAGGGAATGCGGGTTGACCTGCTCCATGACGATCCAGACCTGGCCGTCGGCCTCGATCACGTCGTGCACGGCGACCACGTGCTCGTGCCCGATACGGGCGATGGCCTGGGCCTCCCGGCGCGCCCGCTCCACCCACTGGGCCTGCGTGTCCGGGTCCAGCGCGCCGCGGAACAGCAGCTCCTTGACGGCGACCTGGCGGCCGAGCCGGTTGTCGTACGCCTCCCACACCACGCCCATGCCGCCGCGTCCCAGCTGCCGTCGCAGTTCGTAGCGGCCGTCGACGAGGGTGTGCGGCGTCCCCCCAGAACTCATGCGTGTGCCCCCATCGGTACGTGGTCGGCAACAGGTTAGGGGGCGTTGACGGGGATGAACATCGTCCCCGGGGAGGGAGATGATCACATGTCGGGGCGGACCGGCGCGTACCGGCCCTAGGGCTTCACCGATTGGTAGTAGCGCTCGGCGCCCGCGTGCAGCCGCAGCGGATCGGTGAAGACCGCCGTCCGCAGGTCCACCAGCTGGGCGGCGTGCACCTCCTGCCCGATCCGGTCACGGCTGTCGATCACGGTGCGGGTGAAGCGGTCCACCAGCCCGATGTCCGTCCGGTCCGTGGTGATCAGCAGGTTGGCCACGGCGATCGTCTGCACCGCGCGGCCGCCCTGGATCATCGGGTACGCGTCCGCGGGCATGACCGCCTGCCGGTAGTAGGTCGACTCGTCGCCCTCGGCGTGCAGCCGGGCCACCAGGTCGCCGAGCTGGACCAGCTTCACGTCGGTGGTCTCCGCCAGGTCCGACACCGCCTTGGTGGGCAGCCCGCCCGACCAGAAGAACGCGTCCAGCTTCCCCTGGCGCAGCAGCTCCGGCGCCCGGTCGATGCCCACCGTCCTGCTCCGCACGTCCCCCGGTTCCCCGAGGCCGGCGGCCTCCAGCAGCCGCCGCGCTATCAGGTTCACCCCGGAGCTCGGCTGGCCGACCCCCACCCGCAGCCCGCCCAGGTCCTTCGCCGACCTGACCGGCGAGTCGGCGGGCACCACGAGCTGCATGTAGTCGTCGTACAGCCGGGCGCAGGCACGCAGCCGCGACGCGCCCCGGCCGTGGTAGTCGGCGACGGCGTCGGCCGCGGCGATCGCGAAGTCCGCCTTGCCGGTCGCCACCCGCCGGACGTTGTCCACGGACCCCTGGGAGGGCCTCAGGTGCACGCGCACCCCCGGCAGGTCGGTGCGCAGGTACGGCTGCAGCCGCTTCCCGTAGGTCTCGTAGACACCGTTGCGCGCGCCGGTGGCGAAGTCGACCGGGCCCTTCGGGTACGACGGCCCGTCCGAGGGCAGCACCCACCACAGCAGCATCGCGACCGCCGCCGCCACGGCCAGCACGGCCTGCACGGCCCGGCGTCTGCCGATGCGGGGGATGTCCATCCCCGCGATAGTGCCAGGCCCGGTGCCGCACTGGCCAGCGCCCTTCCGCAGGGGGCCCGGCGCCCGCCGCCCGCGCGATGGGGAGCGCGGGCACGAGCGCGCGCGGCACGCCCTTACCCTGGATGGGTGCAGCGTGAAGAGCAGGGTGTGAAGAGCTACGAGATCCGCACCTACGGGTGCCAGATGAACGTCCACGACTCCGAGCGGCTGGCAGGCCTCCTGGAGGCGGCCGGCTACGTCCGCGCGCCCAAGGGCGAGGACGGCACGGTGTCCGCAGATGTTGTCGTCTTCAACACCTGCGCGGTCCGCGAGAACGCCGACAACCGCCTCTACGGCAACCTCGGCCGCCTGGCGCCGCAGAAGGCCGCCCGGCCTGGCATGCAGATCGCCGTCGGCGGCTGCCTGGCGCAGAAGGACCGCGACACGATCGTCAAGAAGGCCCCCTGGGTCGACGTCGTCTTCGGCACCCACAACATCGGCAGCCTCCCGGTGCTGCTGGAGCGCGCCCGGATCGCCGAAGAGGCGCAGGTCGAGATCGCCGAGTCGCTGGAGACCTTCCCCTCCACGCTGCCGACCCGGCGCGAGTCCGCCTATGCGGCCTGGGTGTCGATCTCGGTCGGCTGCAACAACACCTGCACCTTCTGCATCGTCCCCGCGCTGCGCGGCAAGGAGAAGGACCGTCGCCCCGGCGACATCCTCGCCGAGGTCGAGGCGCTGGTCGCCGAGGGCGTCATCGAGGTCACCCTGCTCGGCCAGAACGTCAACGCCTACGGCTCGGACATCGGCGACCGCGAGGCCTTCAGCAAGCTGCTGCGCGCCTGCGGGCGGATCGACGGCCTGGAGCGCGTGCGCTTCACCTCGCCGCACCCGCGCGACTTCACCGACGACGTGATCGCGGCCATGGCAGAGACCCCGAACGTGATGCACCAGCTGCACATGCCCCTGCAGTCCGGCTCCGACGGGGTGCTGCGCGCCATGCGCCGCTCGTACCGGCAGGACCGCTACCTGGGCATCATCGAGAAGGTGCGCGCCGCCATGCCGGACGCCGCCATCTCCACCGACATCATCGTGGGCTTCCCCGGCGAGACCGAGGAGGACTTCGAGCAGACGCTGCACGTGGTGCGCGAGGCGCGGTTCGCGCAGGCCTTCACCTTCCAGTACTCCAAGCGCCCGGGCACCCCCGCCGCCGAGATGGAGGGCCAGGTGCCGAAGGCGGTCGTGCAGGAGCGCTACGAGCGACTGGTCGCCCTCCAGGAGGAGATCTCCTGGGCCGAGAACAAGAAGCAGGTGGGCCGCACCCTGGAGGTGCTGGTCGCCGAGGGCGAGGGCCGCAAGGACGACGCCACGCACCGCCTGTCCGGCCGCGCCCCCGACAACCGCCTGGTGCACTTCGCGCCGCCCGCCGAGCCCGTGCGCCCGGGCGACGTGGTCATGGCGGAGATCAGCTACGCCGCGCCGCACCACCTGCTCGCCGAGCACCCGGCCTTCGGCGTCCGCCGCACGCCCGCGGGCGACGCATGGGAGCGGCGCACCTCGGCCGCCGCCGCCAAGCCGGCGGGTGTCATGCTGGGGCTGCCGACGATCGGCGTACCGGCGCCGGCCGCGGCGGCGGCCGCACCGGGGTGCGGCTGCGACTGACCCGACCGCATCCGAGAACAAGGGGGGGATGAGCATGGCCCGTTGGGGTCTGTTCGTCGAGGAGACCGCGGGCAGCGGTGACGGCAAGCGCTGGGAGTTCGATCTCCTCGGTCACGCCGACGGCACCCGCGAGGACGCGCTGCGCGCACTGGAGGAGACGGCGCTGGCCTACCGGCCCAGCAAGCCCTTCAGCGTGCGGCGCAGCTGGCTGTACCGCAACGGGGACGGCTTCCTTCAGGTGAACGAGGGCGTGACCACGACCTACATCTGCCGATTCACGGTCGCGGAGCTGGTCCGGGACAGCAAGGACCCGAAGGTCGCCGCGATGGCCGAACCCTGGGACCGCGTGCCCGAGGGGTACTGAGGCGGCGGACGGTAGGGTTCCGATCATGCTGGTCGCCGCTGCCGTCTGCCCTGGTCCGCCGCTGCTCGTGCCCGACATCGCCTCGGGCGCGGCGCCGGAACTGGACCCGCTGCGCGCCGCCTGCGCGGACGCGCTGGCTGTGCTCGCCGCCGCCCGCCCCGATCTGCTGGTCGTGGTGGGCGCGGGGGAGTCCGCGCACGTCTGGGAGGGCGGCGGCACGGGCTCGCTGCGCCCGTACGGCGTGAACCTGACCGTGCGGCTGGGCGACGGCAGCGACCCCGAGCCCCTGGCGCCCTCGCTCACCGTCGCTGCCTGGCTCCTGGAGGAGGCGCGGTCCGCGGCGTCCCTGCACGCCTGTGCCGTGCCCGTGCACGCGCCCGCGGCGCGGATGCTGGAGCTCGGCCGGGGCCTGGCGGAGCTGGCCGACCGGGTGGCGCTGCTGGTCATGGGCGACGGCAGCACATGCCGTACGGTCAAGGCGCCGGGCTACCTCGACGAGCGCGCGGAGCCCTTCGACGCCTCCGTCGCGCGGGCCCTGGGCGCCGCGGACACCGCGGCGCTGGCGGCGCTGGACACAGCCCTCGCGGCAGAGCTGGGGGCGGCGGGACGCGCCCCCTGGCAGGTGCTGGCCGGCGCGGCGGCCGACGCCGGGCTCGGCGGGCAGCTGCTGTACGACGAGGCGCCCTACGGCGTCGGCTACTTCGTGGCGGCCTGGTCCTAGCAGGGCCTGCCCGGCGCTTGTCGGTCCCGTCACGCATCCGCGCGCGATCAGGCCCGTGGCGAACCGGCGGTACGACATCTGCGTCGGGCGCGGGCGCGACCGCCCGCCCGGGTGTGCGGCCCCCGCCGGAAGTCGGGCGCGGGCTGCTGCCCGCCCCGGGCGCCGGCGATCAATTCGGCCTCAAGGCGTTTCCTTGGTGCCGCTCTCCTTCAGGTGCTCCATGGCGCCCTTGGTCTTGTCCACACCCTTGTGGATCTTCCCGCTGTACTTGTGCTTGGTCTTCTCGTCGACCGTGCGCGCGACCTTGTCCAGCCGGGACCCGATCGCCTCGCCGTGGTGCTCCATGAAGTCCCCGGCCTTGGCGCCGGCCCTGGCCTTGGCGTGTTCGGCCTTGGCCTTCAGCGTGTCCTTGAGGCTCATGCGTCACCGTCTCCCATGGATACCTTTGCCGGAAATGACCCTTTTCCCGTAAAGATCTTACTCGTCCACCGGTAAATCCGCGCCGCCAGGATTTGCGAAACTGTGCACGTGAAGAACGACGCCCCCCACGTGATCGCCGTCGTCGGCCCCACCGCGGCCGGCAAGTCCGACCTCGGTGTCGCCCTTGCCCACGCCTTCGACGGCGAGGTGGTCAACGCCGATTCCATGCAGCTCTACCGCGGCATGGACATCGGCACCGCCAAGCTCACGGCCGAGGAGCGGGAGGGCGTGCCGCACCACCTGCTCGACATATGGGACGTCACGCAGGCCGCCAGCGTCGCCGAGTACCAGCGGCTGGCCCGCGCCGAGATCGACCGGCTGCTGGCCGCCGGACGCACCCCCGTCCTCGTCGGCGGCTCGGGGCTCTACGTGCGCGCCGCCATCGACGCCCTGGAGTTCCCCGGCACCGACCCGGACGTCCGCGCCAGGCTGGAGGCCGAACTGGACACCCTCGGCTCCGGACCGCTGCACGCCCGCCTGGCCGCCGTGGACCCGGAGGCGGCCCGCGCGATCCTGCCCAGCAACGGCCGGCGGATCGTCCGCGCGCTGGAGGTCGTGGAGATCACCGGCCGCCCCTTCACGGCGAACCTGCCCGACGCGCGGTCCGGCGAATCCGTGTACGACACCGTCCAGATCGGCGTCGACGTCCCCCGCCCCGAGCTGGACGAACGGATCACGCTGCGGGTCGACCGCATGTGGGAGGCGGGACTGGTCGGCGAGGTGGCCGTGCTCGAATCCGTCGGCCTGCGCGAGGGGCGCACGGCCTCACGGGCGCTCGGCTACCAGCAGGTGCTGTCCGCACTGGCCGGGGAGTGCAGCGACGCGGAGGCGCGCGCCGAGACCGTACGCGCCACCAAACGCTTCGCGCGCCGGCAGGACTCGTGGTTCCGCCGCGACCGCCGGGTGCACTGGCTGGCGGGGCGCGGACAGGAACTGGTCACCCAGGCGCTCGCCCTGCTGGGCCCCGCCCGGTCGGGCGGTCACAGCCTGATCACGTGATGGCATCGGGACGCTCCAGCGGCACTTGACGCCACTTCGACCGTGCCATCATCGAGCATCAGAGCTACGGTGTCGGACTTCTTGGGAGGGCGCGTGGCGATGGAAGCCGGCCCTCGCAACGGACCGCAGCCGGAACACACCGAGCGCACCCCCGGCGAAGACCTCGAGTCGCGCGACCAGCTCGTGGTCGACGGGCCACTGGAGGACCCGCTGGACCCGCAGACGCTCGCAGAGGAGGAGCAGTCCTTCCGCGAACTGCGGCCGGAGCGCCGACTGCGCGCGTGGCAGATCGCCCCGATCGTCGCCCTCGGCGTCCTGGGCTCGCTCATGTTCGCCTTCCCGCTGGCCTTCGAGGCCGGCGACGGCGGCGCGGTCGTCGCCATGCTCGGCTTCCTGCTGGGCTGCTGCTCCGCCGGCTGGGGTATCATCGCCGCCCGCCGGGTCGGCTACACATGGCCGGGACTGCCCGCCCGCGGCTCCGGCCGCCGCCCCGACTGGCGCTTCGTCGCGCTGTACGCGGCGATCACCGTGGTGCTGGCGCTGCTCGCCTTCTGGCGGGTCGCCCGCCTGCGCTGACCCGTAGACTCGGCGCATGACCACCGCAGCACCGCAGGGCCTGCCCTTCCTCAAGGGGCACGGCACGGAGAACGACTTCGTGATCATCCCCGACCACGACGGGGCCCTCGACCTGACCGCGGAGACGGTGGCGCGCCTGTGCGACCGCCGCGCCGGGATCGGCGGCGACGGGATGCTGCGGGTCGTGCGGTCGGCCAAGCACCCGGAGGCCGCCGCCATGGCCGCCGAGGCCGAGTGGTTCATGGACTACCGCAACAGCGACGGCAGCGTCGCGGAGATGTGCGGCAACGGCGTACGGGTCTTCGCCCACTACCTGGAGCGCGCCGGGCTGACCGGGGCCGGTGACCTGGCCGTGGCGACCCGCGCGGGCGTGCGCAGGGTGCACATCGCCAAGGACGGCGACGTCACCGTCGACATGGGCCGCGCGGCGCTTCCCGCGGGAGAGGTCGAGGTGGCCGTCGGCGACCACCGCTGGCCGGCCCGCAACGTGAACATGGGCAACCCGCACGCGGTCGCCTTCGTCGGCGACCTCGCGGACGCCGGCGAGCTGCAGGACCCGCCCGTCTGGACGCCCGCCGCGGCCTACCCTGACGGTGTGAACGTGGAGTTCGTCGTCGACCGAGGCGACCGGCACGTCGCCATGCGGGTCCACGAGCGCGGCTCCGGCGAGACCCGGTCCTGCGGCACCGGGGCCTGCGCCGTCATGGTCGCCGCCGCTCGGCGCGACGGCCGCGACCCGGCCGTGACCGGCGCCCCCGAGACGTACCGGGTGGACCTGCCCGGCGGCACCCTCGTGATCACCGAACACCCCGACGGCACCGTCGAGATGACCGGCCCCGCCGTCATCGTCGCCTCCGGGGTCCTCGACCCGGCCTGGCTCGACGCGCGCGGCTGAGGATACCCGCCGCGCAGGCCCGGTATTCGCTCGAACGGGTGATGCCGATCACGCTCGGCGAGAGCGTGGCAGCGGCTCGTGATGGGCTCGGTAGCATCAAGCACCGGCACGGAGGCCATCCCGCCGGTGGGTGACGCTGCCGGAGGTGCCGCATGAGACCGGACAACGCAGTGGAGACCGCCCCGGGCGCCGCAGGACGCAGGCGCATTCCACGGGCCGCGGACCTGCGCCGGCTGGGACGCGCGGCCCTGCTGGGCCCCGGCGGCCGCGCCGGCCGGCTGCCGGACGCCATCGAGCACATCGCCAAGGTGCACCGCACCCGACATCCCGGCGCGGACCTCGCCATCCTGCGCCAGGCATACGTGCTCGCCGAGTCCTCGCACCGCGGCCAGATGCGCAAGAGCGGCGAGCCGTACATCACGCACCCGCTCGCGGTGACCCTCATCCTGGCCGAACTCGGAGCCGAGACCACGACGTTGACCGCCTCGCTGCTCCACGACACCGTCGAGGACACCGATGTGACCCTCGATCAGGTACGGGAGGAGTTCGGCGAGGAGGTGCGCTTCCTCGTCGACGGCGTCACCAAGCTGGAGAAGGTGGACTACGGCGCCGCCGCCGAGCCCGAGACCTTCCGCAAAATGCTGGTCGCCACCGGCAACGACGTCCGCGTCATGTCGATCAAGCTCGCCGACCGGCTGCACAACATGCGCACCCTCGGCGTCATGCGCCCCGAGAAACAGGCCCGCATCGCCAAGGTCACCCGGGACGTGCTGATCCCGCTCGCCGAACGCCTTGGCGTCCAGGCGCTGAAGACCGAACTGGAGGACCTGGTCTTCGCCATCCTCCACCCCGAGGACTACCTCCGCACCACCGAGCTGATCCTGGAGCACGCGGCCGTGCCGGACCCGCTGGCCGCCGTCACCGAGGACGTCCGCAAGGTGCTCCGCGAGGCCGGCATCAGCTCCGAGGTCGAGGTACGGCCCCGGCACGTGGTCTCCGTGCACCGGGTCCGGCTCAAGCGCGGTGGCGCGCAGCCCGGCGGCAGCGACTTCGGACGGGTGCTCATCCAGGTCGCCGAGGACGCCGACTGCTACGCCGTCCTCGGCGAGCTGCACACCTGCTTCACCCCCGTCATCGCGGAGTTCAAGGACTTCATCGCGGCGCCCAAGTTCAACCTCTACCAGTCGCTGCACACCGCCATCCGCGACGGCGACGGCCGCGTCGCCGAAATCCTCATCCGCACCCGGCAGATGCACCACGTCGCCGAGGCGGGGGTCATCGCGCTCGGCAACCCGTACGCCACCGGCGACGCCCCGGACTCCGAGGAGGGCGAGCGCGCCGACCCCACCCGGCCCGGCTGGCTCGCCCGGCTGCTCGACTGGCAGCGCGACGCCCCCGACCCGGACTTCTTCTGGAGCACGCTGCGCGACGAGCTCGCCCAGGACCGCGAGATCACAGTCTTCTCCGCCGACGGCGGCACCGTGGGCCTGCCCGGCGGCGCCACCTGCACCGACGCCGCGTACGCACTGCACGGCGAGGGCGCCCACGCCTGCGTCGGCGTCCGGGTCAACGGGCGGCTCGCCCCGCTCGGCACGGTCCTCAAGGACGGCGACACCGTGCAACTGCTGATGACCGAAGCCGGCGACGGCGACGGGTACGGGCCCTCGCCCGAGTGGCTGGAGCACGCCCGCACCCCGGCCGCGCGCATCGCCATCGCCCGCTGGCTGGAGGCCCATCCGGTCCCCGCCGCCGAGGACGAGCCGGCCGTCCCGGCGGTCCGCGCCGCCGCGACGACCGCCCGCAGGGCCGCCGAGCCGCTCGCCGACACCGACCCGCCCGGCGCGGCCGTCCGCATGGCCCGCTGCTGCACCCCCGTGCCACCGGACGGGATCACCGGCTTCCCCATCCGCGGCGGCACCGTCGCCGTGCACCGCAGCGAATGCCCCGTAGCCGCCCGCATGGCCGGCTCGGGCCGCGCCCGGGTCGCCGTCCGGTGGCGTTCCGACGCCCCCGTGACCGGGCACCGGGCGACCCTGTACGCCGAGGCGCTGGGCCGGCCCCGGCTGCTCGCCGACCTCACCGATGTGATCGCCACCGAAGGCGTCGCCATCGTCTACGCCGCCGTGGAGCCGCCGCAGGAGCACCGCGTACGCCACACGTACACCGTCGAACTGCCCGACCCGGGAGCGCTGCCCGCCCTCATGCGCGCGATGCGCGCCGTCCCCGGCGTGTACGACGTATACCGCGCCCAGGAGGCCGTGGCCGCCGCGCAGCCGTAGAGGAGTACCCGATCGGGTGGGGTGCTGACGCGCCGCCGTGGGGCGGGCACGGTGCGCTGATAGCGGTATCCCATGATCGGATCCCTTGCGCGCCGCGCCGCCGTGACCGCTGCCGCCGTGGTGGCGCTCACCGCGGCCGGACTGCCCGGCGACACGACGCCCGCGGGGCTCGGTGACAGGCTCTTTCCCGACCTCGGCAACCCGGGGTACGACGTCTACGACTACGACATCTCGTTCACGTACCGCGGCAACGACCGGCCCCTCGACGCCGTGACCCGGATCGACGCCCTCGCCACGGAGACCCTGAGCCGCTTCCACCTCGACTTCGCCCGCGGCGACGTGCGCTCCGTCGAGGTCAACGGGCGCAGGGCGGCGTTCACCACCTGGCGCGAGGAACTGGTCGTCACCCCCGCCGTCCCCGTTCCCCGCGGCGAGCGCCTCCGGGTGACCGTCGTCCACACCAGCGACCCCGCGCCCAAGGGCGACACCGGCTGGATCCGCACCAAGGACGGCCTGGCCATGGCCAACCAGGCGGACGTCGCGCACACGGTCTTCCCCTGCAACGACCACCCCTCGGACAAGGCGCGCTTCGCCTTCCACGTGACCGCGCCCGGCGACCTCACGGTCGTCGCCAACGGCCTGCCCGAGACCGCCGTCCGCCGGGGCCCCGTGACGACGTGGAACTACCGCACCGTCCATGTGATGGCCACCGAGCTCGCCCAGGTCTCCATCGGCCGCTCCGCGATCCTCACACGCACCGGCCCCGGGGGCCTCCCGCTGCGCGACGTCGTCCCGGCCGCCGACCCCGACCGGGCCAAGCTGGAGCAGCGCCTGGCGATGACCTCCGGCCAGATCGCATGGATGGAGGAGCAGGTCGGCCCGTTCCCCTTCGAGACGTACGGCATCCTCAGCGCCGACACCGTCACCGGCTTCGAGCTGGAGACCCAGACCCTGTCGCTCTTCGAACGCCGGGTGCTGCTGGCCAAGGAGTCCGACGCGGGCCCTGTCATGGTGCACGAGCTCGCCCACCAGTGGTTCGGCGACAGCGTCTCGCCCGCGACCTGGTCCGACCTGTGGCTCAACGAGGGCCACGCCACCTGGTACCAGTGGCGCTACGCCGTCGAGCAGTACCACGAGCTCACCCTCGAGGGGCTCGCCAAGGCCGCCTACGGCGCCGACACACGGATGCGCCGCGACGGCGGCCCGGCCGCCGCCCCCAAGGTGCCCGGCACCGACGGCAAGCTCGGCATCTTCCGCGGCAACGTCTACTTCGGCGGTGCGCTCGTCCTGTACGCGCTGCGCCAGGAGATGGGCGCCGACGCCTTCCAGCGGCTGGAGCGCGCCTGGGTCGCCCGCCACCGCGACGGCGTCGCCTCCACCCGGGACTTCATCGCCCTCGCCTCCGAGACCGCCGGCCGCGACCTCGGCGGCTTCCTGCGCGCCTGGCTCTACGGGCCGACCACGCCCCCGATGCCCGGCCACCCCGACTGGAAGCGGTCCGTGCCCGCCAAACCGGTGCAAGGCCACGCGCACCAGCGGAAGGCGGGGAAAGTCGCGTGACCGGGCGGCGACGGGCGTGCGACCATCTACCTACGGCGACGACGGCGCGCCCGGACCGGGGGAATCCTCCGGGCCCGCGCGGCGTTCTCCCGTACGCGGGGCCAGGTGCCCCCCGTTCCCGTCGATCATCCGAGCAAAGGATCCAATGACCTCCTCTTCCTCCTCTTCTTCTGCCCGCAGCCGCCAGCGCCTCCCCGAGAGCCTTCGGGCCGACGCCCTGATGGAAGAGGACGTCGCCTGGAGTCACGAGATCGACGGAGAGCGTGACGGCGACCAGTTCGACCGCTCCGAGCGAGCGTCGCTGCGCCGCGTCGCGGGCCTCTCCACCGAGCTCGAGGACATCACCGAGGTCGAGTACCGCCAGCTCCGCCTGGAGCGGGTCGTGCTCGTCGGGGTGTGGACGGACGGCACGGTGCAGGACGCCGAGAACTCCCTCGCGGAGCTCGCCGCCCTCGCCGAGACCGCCGGCGCCCTCGTCCTGGACGGCGTCATCCAGCGCCGTGACAAGCCGGACCCGGCCACCTACATCGGCTCCGGCAAGGCCCAGGAGCTGCGCGACATCGTCATGGAGAGCGGTGCCGACACCGTGGTCTGCGACGGTGAGCTCAGCCCCGGCCAGCTCATCCACCTCGAGGACGTCGTCAAGGTCAAGGTCGTCGACCGCACGGCGCTGATCCTCGACATCTTCGCCCAGCACGCCAAGAGCCGAGAGGGCAAGGCACAGGTCTCGCTCGCGCAGATGCAGTACATGCTGCCGCGGCTGCGCGGCTGGGGTCAGTCGCTCTCCCGGCAGATGGGTGGCGGTGGCGCCGGATCCTCGGGCGGCGGAATGGCCACCCGTGGTCCCGGTGAGACCAAGATCGAGACCGACCGGCGGCGCATCCGCGAGAAGATGGCCAAGATGCGCCGGGAGATCGCGGAGATGAAGACCAGCCGCGATCTGAAGCGCCAGGAGCGCAAGCGCCACAAGGTCCCCTCGGTCGCGATCGCCGGCTACACCAACGCCGGCAAGTCCTCGCTGCTCAACCGGCTCACCGGAGCGGGCGTCCTGGTGGAGAACGCGCTGTTCGCCACCCTGGACCCGACCGTGCGCCGGGCGGAGACCCCCAGCGGCCGGCTCTACACCCTCGCGGACACTGTCGGATTCGTCCGGCACCTTCCGCACCACCTGGTCGAGGCGTTCCGCTCCACCATGGAGGAGGTCGCCGAGGCCGACCTCATCCTGCACGTGGTGGACGGCTCGCACCCCAACCCGGACGAGCAGCTCGCCGCCGTGCGCGAGGTCTTCCGCGACGTCGGCGCGCTGGACGTGCCCGAGATCGTGGTGGTCAACAAGGCGGACGCCGCCGACCCCGTGGTGCTGCAGTCCCTGCTGCGCCGCGAGAAGCACTCGATCGCCGTCTCCGCCCGCACCGGGCGGGGCATCGCCGAGCTGCTGGCCATGATCGACGACGAGCTGCCGCGGCCCGCAGTCGAGATCGAGGCCCTGGTGCCGTACACCCACGGCGCGCTCGTCGCCCGCGTCCACGCGGACGGCGAGGTGCTCTCCGAGGAGCACACCGGCGAGGGCACCCTGCTCAAGGCGCGGGTGCACGACGAGCTGGCGGCCGACCTGGAGCCCTACACGCTCGCGGCGCGCCGGTAGGCCCGCACGCACGCCTGTACAGGGCATGAGGAGGGCCCGCCCCCGACCGGGGGCGGGCCCTCCTCATGCCGTGCGCCCGCGCTAGCCGCGGACGGCGTCGAAGACCGCCTTCGCCTCGGACCCCAGATGCGGTCCCGCCAGCCAGCGGGGGCTGTCCTGCGGCCCGATGGAGGTGTTGCTGACCAGGGCCGGCTTCCCGCCCGGACCACGGGCGAACCAGCCGCCGCCGGAGGAGCCGGCCGTCATGGTGCAGCCGAGCCAGTGCATGGTGGGCGCGCCCGCGTCCAGCGCGAGCCGGACCGGGTCGCCGGAGCAGTGGTACTGCCGGTAGCCGAAGCCGTCGAAGGGGGCCGCCGCGGGGTAGCCGCGGATGTCCATGGAGTCGATGTCGGCCGAGGTGGGCGCGTCGAACCAGACGGGCACCGAGGCCCCGACCGTCTCCTCCAGGGACGTGGCGGAGTCCGGGTTGGTCACCTTCAGCACCGCGAAGTCGTAGGGGTAGGCGGAGCTGGTCTCCGAGGACTCCCCGCCCCCGTCGATCCACTGCTGCGAGGTTCCCGCCTTCCTCGCCCACCACGTGCCGTACGGGGCGAGCTGCTCCTTGCCGGCGTTCTGCAGCGCGGCGCCGCTCAGCCCCGCGTCGTTGAAGGAGGGCACGAAGACGATGTTGCGGTACCAGCCGCCCTGGGCGCCCGCGTGCACGCAGTGCCCGGCCGTCCACACCAGGTTGCTCCGGCCCGGGTTCGCCGGATCGCTGACCACGGTCGCCGAGCAGACCGCCTGGCCGTCGGGCATGTCGAAGAGCAGCTTGCCCGTCGCCGGGGAGGCGCTGTGGAACGGGGTCGCCAGGGGCTGCGCCCGGATCGGGGCCGGCTCCGGGTCGGTGGTGCCGTCGTCCGCCTGCCGGAGGTCGGGGGTCTGCTCGTCGTCCGGCGTCCCGTCGGCGTTGCGGAGCCGGTCCGCGTCCCAGAGGTCCTTGATGATGGGGTTGATGAAGTCGGCCGCGTCGCGCAGCCACTTGTCCTTGTCCCAGTCCTTCCAGCCGCCGTCCTTCAGCGCGTCGGCCCACTTCTGCAGGTCGTCGATGCCGGTGGGAAGGTCGGTCGGCAGTTGGAGGCCGCCGTCGGCGGACGTCGCGGTGGGCGACGGGCCGGTCTTGGCGTCGGCGTTGTCGTCGGACGGGCCGCAGGCCGTCGCCGTCACGGCGAGCAGTGCCGCGGTGACGGCGACCGCGGCCAACCGGCTTATCGATGCCATGGGTTGTGATCCCCCTGTTGTGGACATGTCGGCTGCTCGGCTGCCCGCTGAAGGGCAACCCCCCACTGTGCCCTCTCGTGGAGGGACGGCGGAGGCCGCGCCCGCGGTTCCGTCGCAGGATCTTCGGCGCAGGCAGTTGCCGGTGTGCGCGTGCCGTCGTTGGTAGCTCCGGGGACGCAAGCGCCGACACCGAGGAGGGAGCACGTGGCCGCCATGCCGAGCGCGGTGAGCCGACCGGCGGCGCACGAAGGCGGGTTCGACGACACCGAGGGCATCCTCCGGCGGCAGTCGATGCGCGAGTCCGCGGCCAGGACGTACGCCCGCTCCCTGCCCGTCGTCCCGGTGCGCGCCCGAGGCATGACCATCGAGGGCGCCGACGGCCGCCGCTACCTCGACTGCCTCTCCGGCGCCGGCACCCTCGCTCTCGGGCACAACCACCCCGTCGTCCTGGAGGCCATCCGCGCCGTCCTCGACTCCGGCGCCCCGCTCCACGTGCTCGACCTCGCCACCCCTGTCAAGGACGCTTTCACCACGGCCCTCTTCGAGACCCTGCCGCGCGAGCTCGCCGACCGCGGACGGGTCCAGTTCTGCGGCCCGGCCGGCACCGACGCGGTCGAGGCCGCCGTCAAACTCGTCCGCACCGCCACCGGGCGCGGCGGACTGCTCGCCTTCTCCGGCGGCTACCACGGCATGACCGCAGCCGCCCTCGCCGCCACCGGCGACACCGCCGTGCGCGGGGCGGCCGGCGGTACCGCCGACGCGCGGGTCACGCGGCTGCCGTACCCGTACGACTACCGCTGCCCGTTCGGGGTGGGCGGGGAGCAAGGCGCCGAGCTGTCCGCGCGGCTGACGGAGAGCCTGCTCGACGATCCCAAGGGCGGCATCCAGCCGCCCGCGGGCATGCTCCTCGAACCCGTCCAGGGCGAAGGCGGCGTCATCCCCGCCCCCGACACCTGGCTGCGGCGCATGCGTGACATCACCGCGGCGCGCGGCGTCCCGCTCATCGCCGACGAGGTGCAGACCGGCGTGGGGCGCACCGGGGCCTTCTGGGCCGTCGAGCACAGCGGCGTCGTCCCGGACGTGATGGTGATGTCCAAGGCGATCGGCGGCAGCCTCCCGCTCGCCGTCATCGTCTACCGCGAGGAACTCGACTCCTGGCGGCCCGGCGCCCACGCCGGCACCTTCCGCGGCAACCAGCTCGCCATGGCCGCGGGCGCGGCCACCCTCACCTATGTACGGCGCAACGGCCTCGCGGGGCGCGCCGCTCTGCTGGGCGCCCGCATGCTCGCCCACCTGCGGACCCTCGCCGCCGGGCACCCCTGCATCGGCGACGTCCGCGGCCGGGGCCTCATGCTCGGCATCGAACTCGTCGACCCGGACGCGGCCCCCGGCCTCCGCGGCGTCCTGCCCACGGCGCCGCGCCTGGCCGCCGCCGTCCGAGCCGCGGCCCTCGACCGCGGGCTCATCGTCGAACTCGGCGGCCGCGACAGCAGCGTGATCCGGCTGCTGCCCCCGCTCACCATCACCGAAGAACAGTCAGAAGCCGTCCTGGACCGCCTCGCCGACGCCCTCGCGGCGGCGACGGCCGGCCGGATGTGACCCCGCGCCCGCCGGCCCGCACCCGGGCCGGAGCCCACCGGGCGCCGATCATTCACGGAGCGAAGCGATGACCGTACGTCCCGGCGACGAAGCCACCGCGGCCGTCCCGCCCCAGGCACGACGCGCCGCGGCGGCCCACCTGCCGGGCCCCGCCGGACCGCTGGAGCGGGCCGCCCCGCAGGCCGAGGCCGACCGGCTGGAGCAGGCGGATCCCTGGGCGGCCGCCGACGCGGCCGGCACGGAGGCCCTGCTGCGCTGCTGGGTCCGCGAGACGGGGCTGCCGAGGGAACCCGACGGCACCCTGCGGGTCCCGCTGCCAGCGAGCGGCGCGGAACTCCTCGTCCCGGTCCGCCACTGGTCCGCCGTCGGCCACCACCGCTTCGGGGCGCCACGGCCCGCCGCCGGAGGCACCCCGCTGGACGCCGTCACCCTCGCCGCGCTGCTCGCGCGGGAGGCCGCCACGGCCGGACAGGACGGCCCGGACCTGGTCGCGAGGGTCGCCGACTCCGTACGCCACACGGCCGCGTTCCTCGCCGAACAACGCGCCCGGCCCGTCGCCCCGCACGGCACCCACCCCTTTCTCGACGCCGAGCAGGCACTCGTCCTCGGCCACCCGTTCCACCCCGCCCCCAAGGGCCGGGAGGGGCTCACCGAGTCCGAGGCCGCGGTGTACGCGCCGGAGCGGCGCGGGGCGTTCACCCTGAGCTGGTTGTCCGTGCACCGGTCGCTGCTGGCCTCCGACTCCGCCTGGACCGAGCGCGGCCGTCCCGTCCCCGCCGAGCGCCTGCTGGCGAACCTCGCCGGACCGGAGCTCGCCCGGCGGCTCCCCGCGGGCACCGTCCCGCTGCCCCTGCACCCCTGGCAGGCCCGCGACATCGCACACCGCCCCGGCGTACGCGAACTGCTTGAGGCCGGGCTGCTCCACGACCTCGGCGCCGTGGGCGGCCCCTGGCACCCCACGTCCTCGCTGCGGACCGTGTACCGGCCCGGCGCCCCCGCGATGCTCAAGCTCTCGCTGGCCCTGCGGATCACCAACTCCCGCCGGGAGAACCTCCGCAAGGAACTCCACCGGGGCGTCGAGGTGCACCGGCTGCTCCGCGCCGGCCTCGCCGAACGCTGGCACGCCGTCCACCCGGCGTTCGACATCGTCCGCGACCCCGCCTGGCTGGCCGTCGACACCGCCGCCGGCGCACCCGTGACCGGGCTCGACGTCGTCCTGCGGCACAACCCCTTCGGCCCGGGCGACGAGGTGCGCTGCGTCGCCGGGATCACGGCCCCGCGCCCCGCGCCGGACGGCCGCGGCGGCCTGCGCTCCCGGCTCGCGGAACTGCTGGCGGGGCTCGCGACCCGCACCGGACGGCCCGTGGCGGCCGTGGCCACCGAGTGGTTCCTGCGCTACCTGGACGCCGTGGTCCGGCCGGTGCTGTGGCTCGACGGCGAGGCGGGCATCGCCCTGGAGGCCCACCAGCAGAACACCCTGGTCGTCCTCGACGGCGACGGCTGGCCGGCCGGCGGCCGCTACCGCGACAACCAGGGCTACTACTTCCGCGAATCCGCACGGGCCGGCCTCAGCGCCCTGCTCCCGGGTGCCGGCGAGAAGAGCGACACCTTCGTCGCGGACGCCGTCGCGGACGAGCGCTTCGCGTACTACCTCGGCATCAACAACGTCCTCGGCCTCGTCGGCGCCCTCGGCTCCCAGCGCCTCGCCGACGAACGGGTGCTGCTCGCCGCCCTGCGCGGCTTCCTGGAGCGGGCCGCCCGCACCGGCCGGTCCGGCCTGCCCGCGCGGCTGCTCGACGCGCCCGTCCTGCGCTGCAAGGCCAACCTCCTCACCCGTCTGCACGGCATGGACGAGCTGGTCGGCCCCGTCGACACCCAGTCCGTGTACGTCACCGTGCCCAACCCCCTCACCGCCTGACGAGAGGAGGCGGCGACCGCCATGACGACCGCCGACCCCACCCGCTCCGCAGCGCCCCAGCCCGGGCCCGCCGGGCCCCGCACCGCCGGGTCCGGGAGCGCCGACGACACCCTGGACCTGGAACTGCCCCCCGAGGTCCGCGCCCTCTTCGACGAGGACGTCACAGCCGACGACCGCGCCGGGAGCCCGGCCCCGCTCGACGACCTCCTCGACGGCGTCGCCGACTGGGGCCCGGTCGGCACCCCCGCGGGCACGTTCCAGCTCGTCCCCGTACGGCCGGAGCGCGACCTCCCCGTCATCACCCGCTGGATGAACGACCCCGCCGTCGCGGAGTTCTGGGACCTCGCGGGCAGGCCCGAGGTCGCCGAGCGGCACCTGCGCGCCCAGCTCGACGGCGACGGGCGCAGCGTTCCCTGCGTCGGCGTCCTCGACGGCGTGCCCATGAGCTACTGGGAGATCTACCGTGCCGATCTCGACCCGGTGGCCCGCTACTACCCGGCCCGCCCGCACGACACCGGGCTCCACCTGCTCATCGGCCCCGTCGCCGACCGGGCCCGGGGCCTCGGCGGCACTTTGCTGAGGGCCGTCGCGGACCACGTCCTGGAGCATCGCCCCCGGTGCCCCCGGGTGATCGCCGAGCCGGACCTGCGCAACACCCCGTCCGTCGCGGCCTTCCTGGCCGCGGGCTTCCGTTTCTCGGCGGAGGTCGAGCTGCCCGGCAAGCGGGCCGCGCTGCTCGTCCGCGACCGCGCGCTGCGTCACCTTCTGTGACCGCCCGGGCCGGCGGGAGGGCCGCCGGGACGTCTGCCGACGACCGCGTTGTCAGTGCCGCCCCGTAGGCTGGACGCCCTATGACACAGCCCGCGAAGCCCGCCCTCACCGACCTCCTCCACGCCGCCGTCACCGCGGTCGGCGGGGTGGAGCGCCCCGGCCAGGTCACCATGGCCGAAGCCGTCGCCGAAGCCGTGGACAACGGCTCCCACCTGCTGGTCCAGGCCGGCACCGGCACCGGCAAGTCGCTCGGTTATCTGGTGCCCGCGCTGGCGCACGGTGAGCGCGTTGTGGTGGCCACCGCGACCCTGGCGCTGCAGCGCCAGCTCGTCGAGCGCGACCTGCCGCGCACTGTCGCCGCGCTGCAGCCGCTGCTGCGCCGCGAGCCGCAGTTCGCGATGCTCAAGGGCCGGTCCAACTACCTGTGCCTGCACCGGCTGCACGAGGGCGTGCCGCAGGACGAGGGCGACGGGCTCTTCGACCAGTTCGAGGCTGCCGCGCCGACCAGCAAGCTCGGCCAGGACCTGCTGCGGCTGCGCGACTGGTCGGACGAGACCGAGAGCGGCGACCGGGACGACCTGACCCCGGGTGTCTCCGACCGCGCCTGGCAGCAGGTCTCCGTGACGTCCCGCGAGTGCCTGGGCGCCTCCCGTTGCGCGTACGGCGCCGAGTGCTTCGCCGAGGCCGCGCGCGAGCGCGCCAAGCTCGCCGACGTCGTGGTCACCAACCACGCGCTGCTGGCCATCGACGCCCTCGAGGGTGCGCCCGTCCTGCCCGGTCACGAGGTGCTCATCGTCGACGAGGCCCATGAACTGGTCTCGCGCGTCACCGGCGTCGCCACCGGCGAGCTGACCCCCGGCCGGGTGAACCGGACGGTGAAGCTGGCCGCCAAGCTGGTCAACGAGAAGGCCGCGGACGCACTGATGAGCGCCTCGGAGGGCTTCGAGCGACTCATGGAGCTGGCCCTCCCCGGCCGCCTGGAGGAGCTGCCCGAGGATCTGCGCTACGCCCTGATGGCGCTGCGCGACGCCTGCCGCCTGGTCATCACCTCCCTCGGCGAGACCCGCGACCGCTCCGTGCAGGACGAGGACGCCGTCCGCAAGATGGCCCTCGCCTCCGCCGAGAACGTCCACGAGGTCGCCGAGCGCATCGTCCAGGGCTCCGAGTACGACGTCGTCTGGTACGAGCGCCACGACCGCTTCGGCGCCTCGCTGCGGGTCGCGCCGCTCAGCGTCTCCGGACTGCTGCGGGAGAAGCTCTTCACCGAGCGCTCCGTCGTCCTCACCTCCGCCACGCTCAAGCTCGGCGGCGACTTCAACGGCGTCGCGGCCTCGCTCGGGCTCGCCCCCGAGGGCACGGTGGCCGCCGAGGGGGAGGAGGAGCCGCCGGTCTGGAAGGGCGTCGACGTCGGCTCGCCCTTCGACTATCCCAAGCAGGGCATCCTCTACGTCGCCCGCCATCTGTCGCAGCCGGGCCGGGACAGCGGCCGCGAGGACATGCTGGACGAGCTCGCGGAGCTGATCGAGGCGGCGGGCGGCCGCACGCTCGGGCTCTTCTCCTCCATGCGCGCGGCCCAGGCCGCCGCCGAGGCGCTGCGCGGCCGCATCGACCACCCGATCCTGCTGCAGGGCGAGGAGACCCTCGGCGAGCTGATCCGCCGCTTCGCCTCGGACGCGCGCACCTGCCTGTTCGGCACGCTCTCGCTCTGGCAGGGCGTGGACGTGCCCGGGCCCAACTGCCAGTTGGTGGTCATGGACCGGATCCCCTTCCCCCGGCCCGACGATCCGCTGATGAGCGCCCGCCAGAAGGCGGTGGAGGAGCGGGGCGGCAACGGCTTCATGGCGGTCGCCGCCACGCACGCCGCCCTGCTGATGGCGCAGGGCGCCGGCCGGCTGGTGCGCGCCTCCGGGGACCGCGGGGTCGTCGCCGTCCTCGACCCGCGGCTGGTCACGGCCCGCTACGGCGGCTTCATCAAGGCCTCGATGCCGGACTTCTGGCAGACGACCGACCGCAACCAGATCCGCCGCTCCCTGGCCGCCATCGACGCCGCCGCTTCGGCGGCCGAGTGACCTGACGGGCACCCCCGGCAGAACACGCACCCCGGCAGAACACACCCTGCCGGGACACAACGGGGCCCCGGAACCGGCGCAGAGGTCCCGGGGCCCGGACACGGGCGGGTCTTGGGTCAGACCCGGCGCAGCACCGCCACCACCTTGCCGAGGATGGTCGCCTCGTCACCGGGAATGGGCTGGTACGCCGCATTGTGGGGGAGCAGCCACACATGCCCGTCCTCGCGCTTGAAGCGCTTGACCGTGGCCTCGCCCTCGATCATCGCGGCTACGATGTCGCCGTTCTCCGCGACCGGCTGACGGCGCACGGTCACCCAGTCGCCGTCACAGATGGCGGCCTCGATCATCGAGTCGCCGACGACCTTCAGGACGAACAGCTCGCCGTCGCCCACCAGCTGGCGGGGGAGCGGGAACACGTCCTCCACGGACTCCTCGGCGAGGATCGGCCCACCGGCGGCGATCCGGCCCACCAGGGGGACGTACGACGCCGACGGCTTGCCCGCGGTGTCCGTCGGCTGGGCCTGCGCGGAATCGGACGCGCGTACCTCGTACGCGCGGGGCCGGTGCGGGTCCCGACGGAGGAAGCCCTTGCGCTCCAGGGCCATGAGCTGATGGGCGACCGACGACGTGCTCGACAGTCCGACGGCCTGGCCGATCTCGCGCATGGACGGCGGATAGCCGCGCCGCTGGACGGAATCGCGGATCACCTCGATGACACGCCTTTGGCGGTCGGTGAGTCCGGAACTGTCCGCCCGGATTCCTGGAGGTCGTCCGGGTAGCGCTCGTGCTGGCTTGGGCGTCTCGTCGTTCATCGCTTCCATCGGGCGTAGCCGGTCCTGGGGGCGGTCATGGGCGGTCAATGTGGCGCTGTCGGCGGTGGTGGTCACGGCGGCCCCTCTCGAGATGTTCTCCCTAGTAGGACAACGGTAGTTGCTTTCGAAAGGTTGCGCCAAACACACGTTCGAGTGAATTTCCTCAGATCCGCTGACGCGATCAAGGCATCGATGGTATTGATCGAATGCGAATTCGAATTCATCCGGCAATCGGGAGCCGAACGGTGTTTCCCCGAGCGGGTATTGACCCGCGCCGCCCTCGCTGCCCTCGCTGCCCCCGCCGCCCCGTGGTGCCGGCCCGACCCATGATGCGCGAGCCGTGACGATCCGTACACCCAGTGTGTCACTTCTGCCCCGGCTCTCCCGGGAGGCGGCGCGTCGCGTAGGCTCCCGTCCCGTCGGCGGGCCGCGACACGCAGTCCGTGTGATGGGCGCATTTGGGCACCACGCCACCAGATCTAGTGGTTGGATAGGACCCAGCCCCCACAAGTAGTGGTCCTGAGGTCTTCAAGCCTCCGTGGATCGCCTATGCTTGTGGCTGCTTCGCGGGGCCCTGACCGGCCCCTCAAGCTCAAAAGTCGTGCGCTCACCGTGGGTGAGGAGGGAGAGGGAAACGATGCACTGCCCCTTCTGCCGACACCCCGACAGCCGCGTCGTCGACAGCCGGACCACCGATGACGGCACCTCGATCCGCCGTCGTCGGCAGTGTCCCGACTGCGGTCGCCGGTTCACCACCGTGGAGACGGCCTCGCTGATGGTGATCAAGCGCAGCGGGGTCACCGAACCCTTCAGTCGTAACAAGGTCATCGCCGGAGTCCGCAAGGCCTGCCAGGGCCGGCCCGTCACCGAGGACGCCCTCGCCCAGCTCGGGCAGCGCGTCGAGGAGGCGGTGCGCGCCACGGGCAGCGCCGAGCTGTCGACCCACGATGTCGGGCTGGCCATACTCGGCCCGCTGAAGGACCTGGATCTGGTCGCCTACCTCCGGTTCGCCTCGGTCTACCGGGCCTTCGACTCGCTCGAGGACTTCGAGGCGGCGATCGCCGAGTTGCGCAACCAGGGGCCACCCAACGACACCGGAGTGCGGGACCGGGACGGAGCTGTCCCCGTGCCCGCCATCGCCGCCGAGTAGCGGCGGCGACCGGCACTGACTTGCCGGGCACCTGTGGGGGTGCACCGGCCGCGAGACACACCGACGCGGGAAGACCGCGGCGCTTCAGGGCGTTTTACCTGTAATGCCTGTAATGGGAGGCGGCACATGACAGAGACGGCGAGCGGCCCGGCGCGGGGTTCCCGAGCCAAGGCCGGCAAGGCGGCCGCGGCGGCCCCGGCGGCCAAGGGCCTGCGCATCGAGCGCATCCACACCACCCCGGGGACGCACCCCTATGACGAGGTGGTCTGGGAGCGCCGTGACGTCGTCATGACCAACTGGCGCGACGGCTCGATCAACTTCGAGCAGCGCGGCGTGGAGTTCCCCGACTTCTGGTCGGTGAACGCGGTCAACATCGTCACCAGCAAGTACTTCCGCGGCGCCGTCGGTTCCCCGCAGCGCGAGAGCAGCCTGCGGCAGCTCATCGACCGCGTGGTCAGGACCTACCGCAAGGCCGGTGAGGACCACGGCTACTTCGTGTCGCCCGCCGACGCGGAGATCTTCGAGCACGAGCTCACCTGGGCCCTGCTCCACCAGGTCTTCAGCTTCAACTCCCCGGTCTGGTTCAACGTCGGCACCTCCCAGCCGCAGCAGGTCTCGGCCTGCTTCATCCTCTCGGTCGACGACTCCATGGAGTCCATCCTCGACTGGTACAAGGAAGAGGGGATGATCTTCAAGGGCGGCTCCGGCGCCGGCCTGAACCTCTCCCGCATCCGCTCCTCCAAGGAGCTGCTCTCCTCCGGCGGCAACGCCTCCGGCCCGGTCTCCTTCATGCGCGGCGCCGACGCCTCCGCCGGCACCATCAAGTCCGGTGGCGCGACCCGCCGCGCGGCCAAGATGGTCGTCCTGGACGTCGACCACCCGGACGTCGAGGCCTTCATCGAGACCAAGGTGAAGGAGGAGGAGAAGATCCGCGCCCTGCGCGACGCGGGCTTCGACATGGACCTGGGCGGCGACGACATCACGTCCGTCCAGTACCAGAACGCCAACAACTCCGTCCGCGTGAACGAAGAGTTCATGAAGGCGTACGAGAGCGGCGCCAAGTTCGGCCTGCGCGCCCGGATGACCGGCGAGGTCATCGAGGAGGTCGACGCCAAGGCCCTCTTCCGCAAGCTGGCCGAGGCCGCCTGGGCCTGCGCCGACCCCGGCATCCAGTACGACGACGTCATCAACCACTGGCACACCACGCCGGAGACCGGCCGCATCACCGCGTCCAACCCCTGCAGCGAGTACATGCACCTGGACAACTCGTCCTGCAACCTCGCCTCGCTCAACCTGATGAAGTTCCTCGACGACGACGGCAACGGCAACCAGCGCTTCGACGCCGTGCGCTTCGCCAAGGTCGTCGAGCTCGTCATCACCGCGATGGACATCTCCATCTCCTTCGCGGACTTCCCGACGCAGAAGATCGGCGAGACCACGCGCGCCTTCCGCCAGCTGGGCATCGGCTACGCCAACCTCGGCGCCCTGCTGATGGCGACGGGCCACGCCTACGACTCCGAGGGCGGCCGCGCGCTCGCCGGTGCCATCACCTCCCTGATGACCGGCATCTCGTACAAGCGCTCCGCGGAGCTGGCCGCGGTCGTCGGCCCGTACGACGGCTACGCCCGCAACGCCACCGCCCACAAGCGCGTCATGAAGCAGCACTCCGACGCCAATGCCGTCGCCCCGCGGATGGACGACCTGGACACCCCGGTCTGGGCCGCGGCCACCGAGGCCTGGCAGGACGTCCTGCGCCTCGGCGAGAAGAACGGATTCCGCAACGCCCAGGCCTCCCTGCTGGCCCCGACCGGCACCATCGGCCTGATGATGGACTGCGACACCACCGGGATCGAGCCGGACCTCGCCCTGGTCAAGTTCAAGAAGCTGGTCGGCGGCGGCTCCATGCAGATCGTGAACAACACGGTCCCGCAGGCCCTGCACCGCCTCGGCTACCAGCAGGAGCAGATCGAGGCGGTCGTCGCCCACATCTCCGAGCACGGCAGCGTCATCGACGCGCCCGGTCTGAAGCCCGAGCACTACGAGGTCTTCGACTGCGCCATGGGCGAGCGCTCCATCGCGCCGATGGGCCACGTCCGGATGATGGCCGCGACCCAGCCGTTCCTGTCCGGCGCCATCTCCAAGACGGTCAACATGCCGGAGTCGGCGACCGTCGAGGAGATCGAGGAGATCTACTACGAGGGCTGGAAGCTCGGCCTGAAGGCGCTGGCGATCTACCGCGACAACTGCAAGGTCGGCCAGCCGCTCTCCGCCAAGAAGAAGGCCGAGGAGAAGAAGGCCGACACGGCGGAGGCCGCCGCTCCCGCCGCGGTCGAGAAGGTCGTCGAGTACCGCCCGGTCCGCCGCCGCCTCCCCAAGGGCCGCCCGGGGATCACCACCTCCTTCACGGTGGGCGGTGCCGAGGGCTACATGACCGCCAACTCCTACCCGGACGACGGCCTCGGCGAGGTCTTCCTGAAGATGTCCAAGCAGGGCTCGACCCTCGCGGGCATGATGGACGCCTTCTCCATCGCCGTCTCGGTCGGCCTGCAGTACGGCGTGCCGCTGGAGACCTACGTCTCGAAGTTCACCAACATGCGCTTCGAGCCGGCCGGTCTCACCGACGACCCGGACGTGCGGATGGCCCAGTCGATCGTCGACTACATCTTCCGCCGCCTGGCGCTGGACTTCCTGCCCTTCGAGACCCGCTCCGCCCTCGGCATCCACTCCGCCGAGGAGCGTCAGCGCCACCTCGACACGGGTTCGTACGAACCCGCCGCCGAGGAGGTCGACGTCGAGGGCCTGGCGCAGTCCGCGCCGCGCCAGACCGAGTCGCCCAAGCCGGCCGCGACCGCCAAGCCCGAGGCCGCCGCGGTGACCCCGGCGCCGAAGACCGCCCACAACTCCACGGAGCTGCTGGAGATCCAGCTCGGCCTCAACGCCGACGCCCCGCTCTGCTTCTCCTGCGGCACGAAGATGCGCCGTGCGGGCAGCTGCTACCTGTGCGAGGGCTGCGGCTCGACCAGCGGCTGCAGCTGAATCCGATCATGCTCAACGCGTTCCCGTCGGCTCGCGAGTGAAGCTCCGGCGGGAGTAGCACAGGGTCACGGGTGACCACCTGACGTGTCCCCTCGAAGCGAAGTGCTTCGGGGGGACACGTCGCGTTGGGGGGGGGGCACTGCCGTCGAACGGCGGCGGGGAGTGCGCCGCGCCCCTTCCCGCGCCCGCTGCCCATCACCCGGCTCAGCGCCGGATGCGCGACCACGGCTGACACGGGAACCTGGTGGTGTCCGAAGCGGCGGCCGTGGTGACCGTCGACGGAATCCGATTGCCGTCACGCCGCACGGCCCGAGCCGCTCTCGGCTTGCCGGCGAAAGCGAGGCACACGTGATGCAGATGCGAGCAGCCCGGATGTACGGATACCGGGAACCCCTTCGGATCGAAGAGGTTCCCGTCCCCGAGATCGGGCCGGACGAGATCCTGTTGAAGGTCGCCGCGGCGGGCATGTGCCGAAGCGACTACCAGCTCGTCGACGGCTACTTCAAGGGCCCGTTCCCCGTGGAGCTCCCCTATATCCCCGGTCATGAGGTCGCGGGCCGAGTGGCGGCACTGGGAAGCCGCGTACCGGCGGCGGTGGGCTACTCCGAGGGCGACATGGTCGTGGTCAATCCCAGCTGGGGAGACGGCACGTGCCGGCAGTGCCGGGAAGGCAACGAACAGCTGTGCAGCGGGAACGGCAGGTGGGTGGGTTTCGGGCCTCCGGGAGGCTTCGCCGAGTACATGGCGGTGGAGCACCGGCACGCGATCCCGGTCTCCGCGGCCGCCGCGCGAGCGCCTGAGACCCTCGCTCCGCTGACCGACGCGGGCATGACCCCGTACCGCGGGCTGCGGAAGCTCCGGGACGCGGGCAAACTCGGCCCCGGACGCACCGTCGCCGTGACCGGCATCGGCGGTCTGGGAAGCTACGCGGTCCAGTACGCGCGGCTCCTCGGAGGCGGGGCGACCGTCGTGGCACTCGGCCGCACGGACGGCAAACTGGCCGTGGCCGTGGCGAACGGCGCGCACCACGGGATCAACACCAGGGACAAGTCCGCGCAGGCCGTCCAGGACGAACTCGAACGCCTCACCGGCCGGAGGACGATCGACGCCATCCTGGACTGCGTCGGCAGTGAGGCGTCCCTCGCACTGGGGTTCGACCTGCTGGGTCCCGAGGGCGCGCTGGCATCCGTCGGGCTCATGAGCCACCGCGTCGAGCACCGTCTCTTCCCCTTCGTGGGGACGGAGCTCTCCTACTTCGGCTCCTTCTGGGGCAATCACATGGACCTCGTCGAGGTGCTGTCCCTCGCCGATGCCGGCCTCATCAAGCACAACGTCACCAAGGTCAAGCTCGAGGACATCAACGAGACCCTGGAGGCACTGGGCCGCGGGGAGATCGTCGGGCGCCAGGTCATCGTCTTCGACTGAGTGCCGCGGCAGACGAATCCGAGCAGTCGCGACGGCCGCCGCCCACGTCGACGTCGCCCCACACCGCCTTGCCGCCTGTGGGTCCGGACTCGTCCTTGAACGCCGGAGACGGGTCGGCAGGCCGCGGCCGCGGAGAGCCGGGGACCCCGGCGCGGGGCGGTGACCTTTCCCCGGACCAGGGGGCCCTGAGGCCAGGCAGCCACGTGGCCGATGGCGACGAGGACGGCTGCCTGGCGTGACGTGGGCCGGCGGTCGACGGTCAGAGGCCGGTGAGCGCGGCGACGCGCCGAACGCGCCGCGCCGGCACCAGGAGCACGCCGAGGACGAGGGCGCGCACCACGGCGACGACGGCGGTGCCACCGACGGCGCTCACCGAGGGGCCCGTGAGCGTGCCGAACCACGGGTCGGAGGGCGAGTCGAGCAGGAAGTACCGGACCGCGGGCAGCCGGAAGCCGAGCGTGACCGCGCACACGGTCACCAGCAGGCCCCCGGCACCGCGGATCTGTGGGAACGCCGCAAGCCCGGCTGCGGGCTGGAGCGCCGCCAGCCCCGGGTCCGGGGAGGGCGTCGCCGACAGGCCGGGGTGTGGCCCGCCGTCCACACCGCCCACGCGCCCGGTAGCCCGCGGGCGGCGATGTCGTGCACGAGCCACATGGCCGTCTGGGCGAACAGCGCGAGGCTGAGCACGGCCATGGCGACGCGCACCTGATGGATCGACACACGCGGATGATTCACACGGCGCTTTCTCCTTGGACGTCAATCAGTGGTCGATGCACCGACGACCCGGCGACGGGCCGGATCGCGAATGGCCGCCTCCCTCATCCGGCGTCGCAACGCGTGAGGTGGAGGCGTCAGGGAGATCTTCTGTTCGGCGGCCGGTGGGGTCCCGACGGCGAAGGCTCCGGGGCTTCCGCGATCCTGCCCCTCGCATCGGGCCCTCGAATTCCGGCGATCTATCTTGTGCGCGTCGACCGCGCCGACTGAATGCAGGTGCATCTATTTGGTGCCGGGGAGATATTCCAATTGAAAGACCAGAGGAAGGTCAGTTCGTGATGACCGATGTCCACGACCCGCTCGCGCCGGTCGCATCCGCTTATGCGGATGTCGTGGAGAACCTGTCCGCCGTCGCCACAGGGCGCACCCGCAGGGGCCCGGGTGGTGCCGTGCTGGGTATCACCGGGGCACCCGTCGCCTCGCTCAACGGAATCGTCGTTCCCGCGCTGGAGCCGAGTCCGGATGAGATAGCCGCGTTGGCGGCCTCCGAGGAGTGGGATCTTCCCTGGAGCATCTACGTGCGCGGGGTACCGGGACCACTGGTCATCGAAGTGGCGGCGCGGCATGGACTGACGCGACTCGACAGCACACCGCTCATGATCAGGCGTCCCGGTCGAGGACTGCCGCCCGAGCCGGCCACCGAGTCCCTGAGCGTACGTGCGTTGGGCGCCGGCGAACTCGATCTGTACGCCAAGGTCATGGCGGAGGGCTTCGAGGCACCGTACGAGTGGTTCAGCATGTTCGCGGATCCGGCCGTAGCGGGTATCGACGGGTTCACGTGCTACCTGGCCGAGGTGGACGGCGTCCCGGTGGGGACGGGGCTGGGAGCGGTCTCGGGTGGTCTGACGGGGATCTTCAACATCTCCACGCTCCCGGAACACCGGCGTCGCGGCTACGGGAGGGCCGTCACCATGGAGATCGTGCGCGCGGGTCATGCCGCCGGAGCCACCACGGCGTATCTCTACGCCAGCAAGATGGGCGAATCCGTGTACACATCGGCCGGGTTCCGCACCGAGGAATATCTGACGATGATCTCGGCTCCGTCGCGGGCGTGACGATCGGCGCGGAAATACCCGGAGCCCGTTCGGCAGTCGCCGAACGGGCTCCCGGTCACCGGGGCGGTTGCCGAACGGCGTCGCCGTCACGGTCGTTGGGGTGACTCGTGCGCCACCGCCGCCCTCGGTTCGAGGACCTGCCGCGGCACCGTGTGGTCTGCGTGGACCGCCACAGGCATGGTCACCACGATCGCCAGCGAAGGCTTGAATTCTCCTCCGAGGACCGCCCTTGTGCCCGCGTCGGAGCGGGACTCGCCGTGCGGGGCCGCGACCGAGAGGGGGAACGGTCAGGCGAGGTCCTCCACGGCTCCTTCGAGGTACTCGGGCGGCAGTGCCTCGTGGGGCAGCAGGCCGGACAGAACCGCTGAAAGGAGCCGGTGCTCGTCCTCGGTGCGGGCGGTCCAAGCCGTGATCAGGTACGGCAGCCGGAACCAGCGGGGCGGCCGTCGACGCGGCGTGAAGTGTTCCCCGGCCGCACTGTCCATGGACAGAACGAACGCGCCATGTTGCTCCAGCGTGCGCCGTGCGCTGTAGGCCGTACGCCGGCCGCCGGCATCGGCGGAATCGAGCCCTGCCCAGGCGGCGCCGCAGGGGGCGGATGAACGCGGGGGACCCCCGGGGCGGTCAGGTCCTCGTGAATCCCCTCCCGTGAGGGCACGAAATCACCACGGAGGGCCGGCAGTGCGTGCCATCAGGCCGTGCGACGTTCATTGCATGACCTCCAGATGAGGGTGGTCGAACGAGGCGGGGCAGATGTATATCTGCATGTTGTAGCCGCGGCCGATGGTGACCATGACCGGGTCCGACGGCTGCCGGAGGCCGATTCTTCCGGTGGGCTGCACACGGTCCTCGACGGGAATCCAGCTGTGGGCGCCCCCATGGTGTTCGCCCGAGGATACGGTCAGCAACGGCAGGAGTCCGGTGCCGCATTCGGCACACTCCATGGGCCAGGGGTCGCAGAAGCTCCACGGCCCCCAGCCGCCGACTTTCCAGCCGGGGGCGACGGACAGCTCGTACTGGTAGAACGCGCTCCCGGCCTTGTCGTTCTCCTCGCCCCAGGAACAGAGCCTCTTCCGCAGGTCCTCGTCCAGTTCGTGCGGCGCGGGATACTCGGTGACCACCTCCGGGTGCAGGACGCAGGGCTCCGGCACGTAGTTGTCATAACGCTCGACGTGGGCGGGCGCCGGGGGGTCGTGGAGGAGGCGGGTCCCGGCGGCCGTCGACGAGCGCCAGACCAGCCGCGTCGCGGGCATGTAGGTCTCGTCGTGGTCGAGCGGGCACCACAGCACCTGGAGCAGATCCGCTCCCTCGGGTCCCTCCAGCCCGGGGATGTCGCGCAGGTAGAGCTGTGCGACCGGAAGCAGGGCATTGGGCTCGTCGTCCCAGGGATGCCCCTCGGATGTGGCGTCCAGGACCTTGCGTTCCTCCGGCGTGAGGAGATCCTGCTGCGACTCCCGGGGGCGGAGCCAGGCGGCCTCGAGAAGGGCGCGCCGCGTGCGGACGTCGTCGAGGGACACGGGCGGTTCCGAGGTGTCGTGTGGCTCGGTGCAGAGCGGCCATGCCTCGTCGGCCGGCCACAGCAGGGGGCCGCCCACGGAACTGGTGCGGATCGTCGGCTCGCCAGGGCGGGGATGCAGCCGGACGGCCCGCCGTGCCAACGGCGCCAGTTCCGGGAACACGGTCGCGATGTCGACCGGTCGTGGCGGCGTGTTCCGTGCCATCAGGGCTCCTCGGGCTCGCGGCTGTTCGATCTCGTCAGGACCCTAGCTGCGGGGTCCGACAGCCGGGCGGGCGTACGGGGCCCCCTGTGGACGGGCGCCCCGCGGCGGATGCCGCGGCCGGGCCCGGCCGACCGGGCGGCCCGCCGTCAGCCGGACCCCTGACCCTCGACTCCGGTCCCCGTCAGCTGGAGCGCCCGTCCGCGCGCGGCGTCCGCAGCACCACGGCGGCGAGCACGAAGGCCACCGCGAGCAGTGCCGCGCCCGTACCGAAGGCGAGGCGGAAGCCGCCGGTGAGGGCGGACGCGGTGTCGTGCCCATCGGTGAGGAGGGCGCGCGTACGGGAGCCGGCGAGGGTGGAGAGGGCGGCGACACCGAGCGCACCCCCCACTTGCTGGGTGGTGTTGAACAACCCGGACGCGACGCCGGCGTCCTCCGCCCCGGCGCCGGACATGCCGAGCACGGTCAGGGCGGAGATGGCGAGGCCGAAGCCGCCGGCGAGGAGCATCGTCGGGAGCAGATCGGCGGCGTATGCGGAGTGGGCCGGCAGCCGGGTCAACAGGCCGAGTGCCGCCACGAGCAGGGTGATGCCGGTGAGCAGGACGCGGCGTTCGCCGAATCGCGCGTTGAGGCGGGCCGAGAGGGCCAGCGAGACGGTGCCGATGGCGAGCGCGGCGGGCAGCATGGCGAGCCCGGTGGCGGCGGCACCGTATCCCCGGACGTTCTGCAGGTAGAGAGCCATGAGGATCTGGAAGCCGAACAGGGCGGAGACCATGAGCACTTGGACGAGGTTGGCCCCGGAGACACTGCGCGAGCGGAACATGCGCAGCGGCAGCAGCGGGGAGGCCGCCGTCGCCTGACGGATGACGAAGGCGGCGAGGAGGCCCAGGGACAGGGCGAGGAGGCCGAGGGTGCGTGCGGAGCCCCAGCCGTGCCCGGCGGTCTGGACGATGGCGTAGACCCCGGCCATCAGGCCGGCGGTGACCAGGAGCGCGCCGAGGGCGTCGGCGGCTCGGGAGGGGGGACGGTCCGGGTCGGGCCCGAGGACGCGTGCGGCCAGGAGCGCGGCCGCCAGGCCGATCGGCAGGTTGACGAAGAAGATCCAGTGCCAGCTGACGGCCTCGGTGAGCACCCCGCCGAGCACCTGCCCGATCGATGCTCCTGCGGCGCCGACGAAGCTGAACGCTCCGATGGCCCGGCCGCGTTCGCGGGGCTCGGGGTAGAGCGTGACGATCAGGCCGAGGCTGACGGCCGAGGTCATCGCGCCGCCGATGCCCTGGAGGAAGCGGGCGCCGATCAGCATCGCCCGGCCGTCGGCGACTCCGCACAGCAGTGAGGCCCCGGTGAAGACGGCCAGCCCGGCCACGAACATCCGCTTGCGCCCGAAGAGGTCGCCGAGCCGTCCGGACAGCAGGAGCAGCCCGCCGAAGGCGATCATGTAGGCGTTGACCGTCCAAGTGAGGCCGGCGGGGGAGAAGTGCAGGTCGCGCTGGATTGCGGGCAGCGCCACGGTGACGATGCTCCCGTCCAGGATGATCATCAGCATCCCGGCGCACAGGACGATGAGGGCCAGTCCGCGCGAGCGGTTGCCGGGGGAGGTGTGGAGGGTTGCTGACGTGGGCGAGAGCTGGGCACGCGAAGGCATGGCGTCGTCTCCTGGTTGTCGAGGACCCAGACGTGACGCTAGCAGATTGTTTTGTTCGGGACTATCTGTTTCGGCCCTTCCGGGTCCCCATCAGTACGACTGGAGCTCAACCAGGGACCCGTCCGGGGTGCGCAGATGCGCGGTCCGCAGGTTGGGGCCCCAACCGGGGCGGTTCTGGGGCTCGGTGAGGACGGCCGCCCCGTGCGCGGTCAGTTTTCCGGTGGCCGCCTCGACGTCGTCGACCCGCAGGACGAGCATGGCCGAGTCCTGCACGGGGGCGCGCGACGGAAGCGCGTCGGCGCCGATCGCCCGGGCGAGCGCCGAGCGGGAGAAGAGCGTGAGAGCCGCCTCTCCGCCCAGGTCCCAGTTGGCGTATCCGGCCTCCGGGATCACCTTGACCGGCTCGATGCCGAGCAGGTCGCGCAGCGCGGCGGTCCAGAAGCGGGCTGCGGTGTCGAAGTCCTCGACGAGGAGGCGCGGGTGCAGGGCGTCCATGTCTTGATCGTATTCCTTTCCCCCGTACGGGAGTTGCCGCTTCGGTGGGGCTGGACGACCGCTGGCGGGCCATAGGATGGCGCGGTGCTGGTGAAGTGGATTCGCTGCGGCGTCGTCGAGCGCGCCGGATTCGAGCGCGGGCAGCGGAAATGGGTCAACGGGCTCATGGGGGAGCCCGGGTTCCGGGGGCAGGGCGGCGGCTGGAGCCGCAGCCAGCCGGGTGTCGCGCACCTCTTCGCCTTCTGGGAGGACCGCGACTATTACGACGCCTTCATGGACGGCCCGCACGACCGCCTCGCGGCCGCCCAGGCCGGTACGTACGAGAGCCTGGGAGTGAAGCTCTTCGAGCACCGGCTGGACGTCAAGGTCGGCTTCCGCCCCCGCTTCGGCGACAGCGACGTGCTGCGGGTGGCCCACTGCAAGGTGCGGCCGGACCGTGTCGACCACTTCGTGCTGATGCAGGAGAAGGTGTGGAACCCGGCGATGGCCGGCTCCCCGGGTATGGTGCGCGGGGTCTTCGCGCAGGGACCCGAGTCCGATTTCCTGGTGCTGTCGATATGGGACTCGGCCTCCGAGCACGCCAAGTACCGGGACGGCTCGATCGTCCGGCTCTCCGAACGTGCCGATCTGGAATCGGACGTGCTCACCGTCGCCGGTGACGTCGTCGACCTGGAGCAGGCCTGGTCGATATGACGACATGGCGATCCGGGGCCGGTCCCGTGACCGCCGCGGCTCGCACGGCCGACCCGGAAGGCGCCCCCGGGATCAGTCCTTCCCGCCCTGCGTGGGACGGGTGATCACCGAGAAATACGCGCCGTGCGGATCGTCTAGCACGGCGACACGCCCGACGTGCTCGAGGTCGAACGGCGGCACGGAGACGCTGCCACCGAGTTCGGTGGCCCGCGCGGCGGCCGCGTCGGTGTCGGCGACGGAGAAGTAGTGCATCCAGTGCTGGGGTATCTCCTGCGGCCAGGCGTCGTTCATGAGCAGGATGCCGCCGAACTTCTTTCCCACGCCCTCCACTTCGAGCTCGGTGTACGAGCTGTCCCCGGCGAAGGGATGGGTCTCGCCCGTCCAGCCGAAGACATTCCGGTAGAAGGCGCGGGAACCGTCCACGTCCCGGGTGTTGAGCTCGATCCAGCACAGCGCGCCCGGCTCGTTCAGCAGGCCCGCACCCTTGAACTGGCCGGGCTGCCAGGCGGCGAACTCCGCCCCGTGAGGGTCGGTGAACTGCGCGAAACTGCCCTGGTCGAAGACGGCCATCGGCGGCACGCACACCGAGCCGCCCGCCGCCTCGACCGCCTTGGCCGTGCCGGTGACGTCACTCGTCGCCATGTAGGTGATCCAGCGCGGCCGGTCGCCCTCGGCCATCACGGGGCCGACGGCCGCCACGTGCTCGCCGCGCAGGCTGAAGAAGGTGTATCCCCCGGCCTCCGGGGGGCCGGCCTGCGAGTCCCAGCCGAACAGGCCGCCGTAGAAAGCGCGGGAGGCCTCGATGTCGGGACTGCTCAGGTCGGTCCAGCAAGGTGTGCCGGGAACGAACGACGTGGTCTTCATGGCGGCCTCCAACCGTGGCGCCCGCGAAGGCGCTCCCCTCTTCATGCTGAGTCTGCGGTACGCCACTGACAATCGGGGGCGAGCGGATCCCGCTCGCTCCGGCGGGGATGCCGCGCCCTGGGGGGCGATCGACGGGAGGGGCGGGAGCCGGATCGACAGGCCTGCGGAAGCGATGCCGGTGACGGGCGCGGGACCGGGCTTACGGGGCGGCGCAACGGGGGGCGCGGGACCGAGCGGGCTCGAGGAGCCGTTCCAGCGCGGCGGTGATCTGCCGGGCCAGCGGGGCGTCGACCGGCGCGTGGTGGTTCATGAGGCGGTACCACATGGTGCCGAAGGCGAAGTCGACGGCGAGGTCCAGGGACGTGTCCGCACCGCTCAGCTCGCCGCGCTCGACACCGCGGGCGAGTATCCGGCGCAATGCCTGGCGGCGCGGTCCGATGACGCCGCCTTGCAGGCGCCGGGAGAGTTCCGGGTCGTGCTGCGCCTGCGCCATCAGACCGACCAGGGCCTGTCCGGTCAGCCTGCGCGCGACGTCGAACGTGGCCTCCAGCAGGCTCTCGACGTCGCGGAGGGTGTCGCCGGTGTCCGGGTCGAGCCGGGGGCTCTCGCGCAGACCGAGGTCACGGAGCGCGTCGAGGAGGACCGCCTCCTTCGTGGGCCACCAGCGGTAGACGGTCTGCCGGCCCACGCCCGCGGTCTCCGCGATGGCCTTGACGGTGAGTCCCTGGAAGCCGTCGCGCTGGCAGAGGTCGAGCGCCGCGTCCAGCACCGCCCGTCGGGCGGTCTCGCTGCGGGGTCTGCCGCGTGGTGCCGGTGCTGTCATGGGACCACTTTACAGGACACGGTGTCTCGCTTATCCTTAACGAGTCACGATGTCTTGTAATCGGCCGGCCGGGGACCGGGCGGAGAAGGGGGTCCGTCAAGGCGGAGCGGATCGTGATCGTCGGCGGTGCGTCGGGGAGCGGGCTCGCGGTTGCCGAACGCCGGCTGAAGGAGGGGCGCCGGGTCGTCGTCACCGGGCGGGACGGCAAGCGGCTCGCGAGCGCCCTCGAGCAGCTCGGCGAGGGGCCGCCGCGGGCACGGCGGTCGCGCGGGACGACGGCGCGCGCCTGCGGCCGGCGGCGCTGTGACCACGGCCCCGGGCCGGACCGTGCTGGTCACCGGCTCCACCGACGGGATGGGTCGGTGGCTGGCGGCACGGCTCGCGGCCGCAGGCGCCCGGGTGCTGGTGCACGGCCGCGACGCGGCGCGCGCCGCCCGCGTGCGGGAGGAGGTGCGGCGGGCAGGCGGGGAGGGGCGCGTCGAGGTGCTGCTCGCCGATCTGGCGGAGTTGCGTCAGGTCGACCGGCTCGCCGACGAGGTGGCCGCGCGCTGCGCCCGGCTGGACGTCCTCGTCAACAACGCGGGCATAGGCGCCGCCTCGCCGGGCGGTCTTCGGGAGCTCAGTGCCGACGGCATCGAGCGTCGCTTCGCCGTCAACCACCTCGCCGGCTACCGGCTCACGCGTCGCCTGCTGCCCCTGCTCACGGCCTCCGCGCCGGCGCGGATCGTCAACGTCGCCTCCGCCGGCCAGCGCCCGATTGACTTCGGCGACCCCATGATCGAGTACGGCTACACGGGGGTGCGGGCCTACGCGCAGAGCAAGCTCGCGCAGATCATGTTCACCTTCCACCTTGCGGAGGAGCTGCGCGGCACGGGGGTCACGGTCAACGCGTTGCACCCGGCGACGTACATGGACACCACGATGGTGAGGGAAGGAGGAGTGACCCCGTGGAGCACCGTCGAGGAGGGCGGCGAGGCGACCCTCCGTCTCATCGAGGGGCCGGACGCCGGCACCGGCCGGTACTTCAGCGGGCTGCGCGCGGCCCGCGCGGACGAGCAGGCGTACGACCCGGAGGCCCGCCGCCGGCTGCGTGGGCTCTCGGACGCGCTGCTCGGCGGCGCGGGGCGGCCCTGAGCGCCCGCGGCAGGGACCGCCGCGCCCCTGCTCGTGCGTACGAATTACAGTGAGGCCATGGCCCGACCGCGTCGCATAGTGCTCATCAGGCATGGAGAGTCCCAAGGCAACACGGACGACACGATCTACGAGCAGGTGCCCGATCACGCGCTGACCCTCACCGCCAAGGGCGAGGAACAGGCCCGGGCGGCGGGGCGCGATCTGCGGGAGCTGTTCGGCGACGAACGGGTGCAGGCCTTTGTGTCGCCATATCGCCGGACGCATCAGACCTTCCACCTCCTCGGACTCGACCCGTGCCGTACCCGGGCCAAGGAGGAGCCCCGGCTGCGCGAGCAGGACTGGGGCAACTACCAGGACGCCGAGGACGTGCAGCGGCAGCGCAAGGCCAGGGACGCCTACGGTCACTTCTTCTACCGCTTCGCCCAGGGGGAGTCCGGAGCGGATGTCTACGACCGGGTCGGGGCCTTCCTGGAGACCCTGTACCGTGCCTTCGACAAGCCGGAGTTCCCGCCGAACGTCCTGCTGGTGACGCACGGGCTGACCATGCGGCTGTTCTGCATGCGGTGGTTCCACTGGACGGTCGACGAGTTCGAGTGCCTGTCGAACCCCGACAACGGCGAGACGCGGATGCTGCTGGCCGAGCCCGACGGCCGGTACCGGCTCGACCGGCCCTTCGCCCGCTGGCGGACCACCGACTCCGGCCTGGCGCGATATCACGGGTGAGATTGCGCACAGGACGATTGACCGGGGTGGCACCGGATGTCAGAGTTCTCCCGCCATGACCGCTGATCCGCTTGACCTCCCACGCCGCCGCGCGCTCGCCAGCCTGCGCGGACTCGCCCTGGGTGACGCCCTCGGCTCCCAGTTCTTCGTCCCGGCCCACTACCCGGCACTTCAGAGCCGCAGCCTGCCGCCGGGAGTCTGGCAGTGGACCGACGACACCGAGATGGCGTGCTCGGTGGTCGCGGTGCTGGACACGCACGGCGCGATCGACCAGGACGCCCTGGCCGCGTCCTTCGCCGAGCACCACGACTTCGACCGCGGCTACGGGCCCGGTGTGAACCGGATGCTGCGGCTGATCCGGCAGGAGGGCGCCGACTGGCGCACGCTCGCCGCAGAGATGTTCAACGGGCAGGGTTCCTGGGGCAACGGGGCCGCCATGCGCGTGGCGCCCCTGGGTGCCTGGTACGCGGGCGAGCCCGAGAAGGCCGCCGAGCAGGCCGAGCTGTCCGCGTACACCACCCACCAGCATCGCGAGGCCGTCGTCGGTGCCATGGCGGTCGCGGCCGCCGCCGCGCTCGCCGCGGACCCCGCCGGCCCCACCGACTCGGCGGAACTCATCACCCGGGTCGTCGCGCTGCTCCCGCGCAGCGCCGTGCACGCGGGGCTGCGCCGCGCGGTGGACATGCTCGACTACGACGACGTCGCCACCGTCGCGGCCGTGCTCGGCAGCGGCCGTCGCACCAGCGCCCACGACACCGTCCCCTTCGCCCTGTGGGCCGCGGCCCGCGGCCTGGGCGACTACGAGGGTGCCTTCTGGGCCACCGCACGCGCCGGCGGTGACGTGGACACCACCTGTGCCATCGTCGGCGGGATCATCGCCGCCGCGCCCGGCGGCGAACCCCCGCGGGAGTGGCGGGAGCGCTGCGAACCCCTGCCGGAATGGCTGTCGGCCGGCTGAGCGGCGCCCCGGCCCCCTCTGCCGTCCGTTCAACCCTCTGCATTGTCACGGCCCTGTCACAGACCTCGCCGTGGGACCCTTCCCCCGTACCCGCCGCTGGTCGGCGCGCCTAGCCTGTCGGCCACGCCCATCCGGCTGATCTTGGCCGGTTGCGCAGTCGAGCACCGGTCCTGCGTCGCCCCTCAGCTGTCGCGCGACCGGAGGGGAGGGGTTCTCTTGTCCGACAAGCCGTCCGACGCCGCGCCGCCGCGGTCTGCGCAAGCGCCTCCGCAGGCGCACCGTCCACCCGTCCACCCGACGGCGCCGTACGCGCGCCCCTGGACGCCGCCACCCCCGCCTCCGCCGCCGGCCTGGGTGACCGCGAGCCGTGCGAAGACCCCGCGCGCCGTGCGGCCGGCCGTGCTGTGGACGGCCCTGCTCACGGGAGTACTGGCCGCGGTGCTGATGCGCGGCGGTCTGGGCATCAACCTCCTGCTGGTCACCGTCCCCGCCGCGGTCGCGGCCGCGGTCGCCGCCCTCGACCACGGCCGCCGGCTCAGGCCCTGGACGGCGGTCTGGGCGGTGGCGGGTCTGACACTGCTGCTGATCCCGGCACTGCGGGACGCCTGGTGGCCGTCGTTCCTGGCCGTCGCCGCCGCCGCCGTCCTGGGCTCGCTGGCGCTGCACGGAGGACGTCGCTGGCCGGGCGTCCTGCTGGGCGGCGCCGGGCTCTGGTTCGCCCCGGTGCCCGCGATCGGCTGGGCGCTGCGCGGGCTGCGTGAGCGGACCACCCAGGACCGGCACCGCGTGGTGCCCATGCTGAAGGCCGTCGGTGTGACCGTCGTGCTCCTCGTCGTCTTCGGCGGGCTCTTCGCGGGTGCCGACGCGGCGTTCGCCGACCTGCTGGGCGACCTCACACCCGATGTGACCGTCACCGATGTCCCGCTGCGCGTCCTGCTCCTCGCGGCCGGCACGCTCTTCGCGCTCTGCGCCGCGTGGACCGCCGCCGCGCCGCGCCGCTGGGACCGGATCCAGGTGAAGCCGGGCCGCGCGCGCCGCCGTACCGAGTGGGCACTGCCGCTGATCGTCCTCGCCGCGCTGTTCGCCGCCTTCAACGCGGTCCAGCTCGCCGTGCTGTTCGGCGGCTACGAGAAGGTCCTCGCCAAGACCGGCCTGACCTACGCGGAGTACGCGCGGCAGGGCTTCTGGCAACTGCTCGTCGTCACCCTGCTCACCGTGGTGGTGATCGCCCTCGCCCTGCGCTGGGCGCCGCGAGGCACCGACCGCGACCGTCTGCTGGTGCGCGCCGTCCTCGGCGTGATCTGTGTGCTGACCCTGGTCGTGGTCGCATCGGCGCTGCGCAGGATGGACCTGTACGTCGACGCGTACGGCCTGACCCGGCTGCGGATATCGGTGGCGGGGGCGGAGCTGTGGCTCGGGCTGCTGATCATCCTCATCATGGCCGCCGGGGTGTTCGGCGCGCGCTGGCTGCCGCGGGCCGTGGTGGTGAGCGCCGCGGCCTCCGTACTCGCCTTCGGCCTGGTGTCACCGGACGGGCTCATCGCCGACCAGCAGGTGAGCCGCTACCAGAACAGCGGGAAGATCGACCTGGCGTACCTGCGGAACCTCTCGGCGGACGCCGTCCCGGAGCTGGACCGGTTGCCGGAGCCGCAGCGCTCCTGTGCCTTGGGGAAGATCGTGGAGCACCTGAACGAGGACGAGGGCCGGGGGTGGTTCACCGACAGCCTGAGCGAGTTCCGGGCGCGGTCGCTCCTGGACGAGCGCCCGCCGTCGACCATGCACCAGCCGTGCCGGGCGGCGGGGCTGGACGGCTTCTACGACGAGTGGCGCGAACCCGAGTTCCCCTGACGGACCGCCGTGTGCCGCCGTCCCGGCCTCCCCTCGGGCCGGGCGGCGGCGCCCCGTCAGGCCGCGGGCATCCCCGCGGTGCCGCTGAGCGCCTCCAGGTCGCTCTTGCGTACCCGGAGCACGAACAGCGCGGTGGCCAGGGCCAGTACGACCAGCCCCACGGCCGCGTAGAACGCGGTCGAGATGCCGTGCGCGAGGACCTCGTGGCCCCACGGCGGAGGCAGTTCGTGCGTCCGCTGGAAGGCGGCCTGCTGCTCCGGTGTGGCGTGGGCGAGGAAGTCCGGGACGAGGTCGGCGGCCTTGTTGCGGCTTGCCGTGCCGAACACCGTGACCAGGATCGACAGCCCGAGGGAACCGCCCACCTGCTGCATCGCGTTGAGGAGGCCCGAGGCTGCCCCCGCCTCGTGCTGGGCGACGCCGGAGACGGCCGTCAGGGTCAGCGTGACGAAGTTCAGGCCCATGCCGAAGCCGAACAGCAGCATCGGGCCCAGCACCCCGCCCGCGTAGCTGCTGCCGGGGTCGATCAGGGTCAGCCACGCCATGCCGAGACCGGTCAGCGCGGAGCCGGCGACGAGGAACGGCTTCGGGCCGAGCACCGGCAGGAAGCGGGTCGACAGCCCGGCCCCGGTCACGATCGCGACGGTGACCGGCAGGAAGGCGAAGCCCGCCGCGATGGCGCTGTACCCGAGCACGTTCTGCACGAAGATGACGATGAAGAAGAACATGCCGAACATCGCCGCGGCCAGGCTGAGCATCATCACGTACGTGCCCGAGCGGTTGCGGTCCGCGAACATCTTCAGCGGGGTGATCGGCTCCCGTGCCCGCCGCTCGATGGCCACGAACGCGGCGAGCAGCACGACCGCCGCCCCGAACGACGAGAGGGTCAGGGTGTCCCGCCAGCCCTTGTCGGCGGCGCGGATGAAGCCGTAGACCAGCGAGGCCATGCCGAGCGTCGAGGTGACGGCGCCGGCGATGTCGAAGCGCCCGGGGTGCCGCTCCGACTCGCTGATGAACTTCGGCGCCAGGAACGCGATCAGCAGGCCGATGGGCACGTTGACGAAGAGCACCCAGCGCCAGTCGAGCCAGTCGGTGAGCATGCCGCCGGCCAGCAGGCCGACGGCGCCGCCGCCCGCCGAGACCGCTGCGAAGACGCCGAAGGCGCGGTTGCGCTCCGGGCCCTCGGGAAAGTTGGTGGTGATGAGGGCGAGGGAGGTGGGCGAGGCGATCGCCCCGCCGACGCCCTGCAGGGAGCGGGCCGCGAGCAGCTGCCACGGCTCCTGGGCGAAGCCTCCGAGGAGGGAGGCGAGGGAGAACAGCAGGATGCCGAAGACGAACACCCGGCGCCGTCCCAGGATGTCGCCGGCCCGCCCGCCGAGCAGCAGCAGCCCGCCGAAGGTGAGCGTGTAGGCGTTCAGCACCCAGGACAGATCGGTGGTGGAGAAGGAGAGCGCGTCCTGAATGTGCGGGAGCGCGATATTCACAATGGTGGCGTCCAGCACGACCATGAGCTGGCAGGCCGCGATCACCGCGAGTGCGATGCCCGGCCTGCCGTCGCGTCGCGCGGCGCCGGGCCTTCGTGGTGAGGTGATTTGCTCAGTCGTCACGAGGTCCCCCAGTCGGTGACTTAGTGAACGGTTACGTTCACTGTTCACGACAGTAGAGTGGTGGCGGTAGGGAACGCAAGCGTTCACTACGGAGCGAATGAGAAGGTTGGCATGGCCATGTCGCAGGGAACGGGAACCCGTCGTCGCGGGCTCGTTCTGGAGCGGGCGATCCTCGGGGCCGCCCTGGAGCAGCTGAGCACGGTGGGCTGGCGAGGGCTGACCATGGAGGGCGTCGCCGCCGGCGCCCAGACCGGCAAGGCGGCCGTCTACCGCCGCTGGCCCTCCAAGCAGGCGCTGGTCGCCGATGCCCTGCAGTCGGCCTTCCCCGAGGTCCCCGACGTCCCGGACCTGGGCGGTCTCCGGGAGGACCTGGTCTTCCTCGTGCTGCGGATGCGCGAGGCGATGTACTCGCGCGGCGGGCTCGCCCTGCGTTCGGTGATCGACGAGTGCGACCAGGAGGCCGCTCACTGCTTCTTCCGGCTGATCATGGAGGGGGTCGTCGAACCGACCAAGCACCGCATCCTGGACGTCGTGCGGCGCGGCATCGAGCGGGGCGAGGTGCGGCCCGACGCCACCGGTGACATCGTCGCCGACGTCGTGCCCGCGCTGATGATGTACCGGTCGAAGATCGGCGGCCGGGAGATCACCGAGGAGGACCTGATCGAGGTCGTCGACCAGGTGATGCTGCCGCTGCTGCGCCCGTGAGGGCGGTCGCCGCCAGGGGGCCCAACACGGAAGCGTAGGCTAAGCCCTGCCATGGTCCACGAACCTCCCACTCACAGCGTCGAGCGCTCGCTGCGCGCGACCCTCGGCGTCAAGGTCGTCGCGGGCGTCGACGAAGTCGGACGGGGGGCCTGGGCCGGGCCGGTCACCGTCTGCGCGGCCGTCACCGGACTGCGGCGACCGCCCGAGGGCCTCACCGACTCCAAACTGCTCACGGTCAAGCGCCGTACCGCGCTCGCCGGGCTGCTCGCCGGATGGGTGAACTCCTACGCGCTCGGACACGCGTCGCCCGAGGAGATCGACGAGCTGGGGATGACGGCTGCGCTCCGGCTCGCCGCCACACGTGCCCTGGACGCCCTGCCCGAGCGGCCCGACGCGGTGATACTCGACGGCAAGCACGACTACCTCGGCGGCCCGTGGCGCGTGCGCACGGTCATCAAGGGCGACCGGTCGTGCGTGGCCGTGGCGGCCGCGTCCGTGATCGCCAAGGTGCGGCGGGACGCCATGATGGCGGAACTGGGCGTCGACTATGCTCCGTTCGGCTTCGAGGACAACGCCGGGTACCCTTCGCCGGTGCACCGGGCGGCACTGGAGGAGCTGGGGCCCACCCCCCTCCACCGACTGTCCTGGGCATATCTCGATACGCTGCCGCGTTGGCAGCACTTGAAGAAGGTCCGGGAGACCGCGGAGGCGGGGGAGACGGGTGAGCAGCTCGGGTTCGATTTCTGAGCCGAGTTGTGACCTACCCGCCGCTGCGTTGTTCCGGTGCATTTGATAGACATCAGCACATGCCTCTCACCCCCGAGGAGCCTCAGATTCACGAGAGTGTCCCGGGTCCCCGCGTAGCCCCGGCCGCCGGCCGGTCCGCGTCGACCCCCCGCCCCGTACCGGGCCCCGGCCCCCGTCCCGCGCCTCCGCGTGGCGCTCCGGCGGCGAACGCCCGTCCCGGCCGTCCCGGACCGGCCCGCGGGCCCGTCGTACCCCCGCAGCAGCGCTCGCCGCGGGACCCCGAGGCCGTGGCCCCCGTCTCCGCCGACTCCGCGGCGGCGCAGATCCAGCTCATCCCCGCCTCGGTGGACGGCGCGCTCGACGCCGCCGACGAGGCCGTCGACCTGCTGCTCGACAGCGGGCGCGCGCCGGGTGAGGTCCTGGTGCTCACCACCGGCGAGCAGCACCCGTGGGCGGCCCACGAGCTGAGCTTCGGCGAGGCGTCCTACTGGGCCCAGCACGACGCCGGCGACGACGTGTTCTACGCCGCTCACGACGCCGACCGCGCCAAGGGCCGGCCCGTCGTGGTCGTGGCCGTCAACGGCGGATCCGACGAGTCCGTGGCGCGTCTGCTGCCCTCGGCGATGACGCGTGCCGGAACGCTGCTGATCGTCTGCGGCGACCCGCAGCGGATCAACGCGCTGCTCGGCGCGAACGCCTGATCAGCGCGCCGCCGCGCGGCGCAGGGGCGGCGTCCCGGTGGGACGCAGGGTCGCTGCGCCGCGGCTCGTGGCCGACCAGGAGGTCGCGTTCGGTGTCCGCCCGGTGCGGTCCTCGCCCTGGACCCGCCACCCTTCCTCGGTCATCGTGATGTACGAACCGGGGCGCAGCCCGTACAGGGAGCAGGCGTCCCGCAGCCCCCACATCCAGGCGCCGTCCACCTCGGTCCATCCCGCGTCGCCGTCACGGCAGACGAGCAGGACCGCGGTGCGCACCGGCCTGCGGCGCCGCAGGTCGTCCGCGGTGATCCGACGCAGGTGGGCGAGGATCGCGTTCCGCCGCTCCCAGCCGTCCGTGACGCCGGGGCGCTGCGCGAAGGAGGCGCTGGCCGTCAGCCGTCCGTCGGGGGAGTAGACCGCGACCACGGCGGTGCCCGGCGCCGGGAGATGCCGCGCGTGGAGGTCCGTCACCACCTCGCGCGGGTTGATGAGCAAGGGGATGCCCGCGGCGGTCCATTCGGCCGGTTCGACGGTGCGATGCCGTCCGGCACGGCGGGAGGAAGTCACGGAAGTGGTTTCCGGAGCGAAGCCGATGGCCACGGTCCTCCCTTCGGGTATGCGTCCGCGACCGGGCATGCGTGAGCATGCCGGTCGTAGGGCTCGAAGAGCCGATGCGGGGATCCGGCTTCAATTGTTCCTGCCGCACACGCGAGCGGCAACGGTCATTTTGTCGACCTGTCTGTTATCTGACCCTCCGCCGCATAGATCCCTTCTCCATCTCACATGGTGACTACCGGTCAGGCCTGCAGGGCCAGGACCAGCGGAAACACCGCCGTTACACCGGCACGGCGCAACAGCCGCGCTGCGACGGCCAAAGTCCACCCGGTTTCGGTGAAGTCGTCGACCAGCAGGACCGGCCCCTGGGCCGAGGCCAGGGCTTCGGAAAGCCCGGGCGGGACGGTGAACGCCCCGTGCAGGGCACGCAGTCGCTGCGCGCTGTTGCTGCGCGGCACCCGGGAGGGCTCGAGGTCACCGCTGTGCGCGACTTCTCCGAGCAGCGGCATGCGGCCGACCTCGGCGATGCGCGCGCCGAGTGACGCGATGAGTTGCGGGCGGGTGTGCGAGGCGACGGTCACCACGCCGACCGGACGCTGCGGGGCCTCGGGCTCGCCGCTCGCCCAGCCGCCCGGTCCCTTAGCCCAGTCCGCCAGCACCTGCACCACCGCCTGCGCGACGTCGTCCGGAACGGGCCCGTCCGTCGCGTTCGCGGCGAACAGCGGACGGAGCCGGTTGCCCCAGCCGATGTCAGAGAGCCGACCCAGCGCCCGTCCGGTCGCGGCCTGTTCGCCCGGCGGGATCTTCCCCTTGAGGTCGATGCCGATCGCCGGCAGGCCCGTCGGCCACATGCGGCGGGGCTCGACCTCCACGCCGGGGCGGCCGAGGGCCGCCCGCGCGGCCTCCAGGGCCTCGCGGGAGACGTCCGCGGTGAAGCGGGGCCCGGCGCAGTTGTCGCAGCGGCCGCAGGGCGCGGCCTCCTCGTCGTCGAGCTGGCGGCGCAGATACTCCATGCGGCACGTGGCGGTCGTGGCGTACTCGCGCATCGCCTGCTGCTCCGCCTTGCGCTGCCGGTCGACCCACGCGTACCGCTCGGTGTCGTACGTCCAGGGCTGTCCAGTGGCCGTCCAGCCCCCGCGCACCCTGCGCACGGCGCCGTCCACGTCGAGGACCTTGAGCATGGTCTCCAGCCGGCTGCGGCGCAGATCCACCCGGGCCTCGAGCGCCGGCACCGACATCGGGCCCTCGGAGGCCCCCAGCGTCTCCAGGGTGCGCCGCACCTGTTCCTCGCGGGGGAACGCGAGCGAGGCGAAGTAGCGCCAGATCGCCTCGTCCTCGGGGCCGGGGAGCAGCAGGACCTCCGCGTGGTCCACGCCGCGTCCGGCGCGGCCGACCTGCTGGTAGTAGGCGATGGGGGAGGAGGGCGAGCCCAGGTGCACCACGAATCCCAGGTCGGGCTTGTCGAAGCCCATACCGAGAGCCGAGGTGGCGATCAGGGCCTTGACCTCGTTGTTCAGGAGTGCGGCCTCGGCGGCGCGGCGGTCGGCGTCCTCGGTGCGTCCCGAATACGCGGCGACCCGGTGGCCGCGCTGCCGCAGGAAGGCCGTGACCTCCTCCGCGGCCGCCACCGTGAGGGTGTAGACGATGCCGGAACCCGGGAGGTCACCGAGGTGGTCGGCGAGCCAGGCGAGCCGGTGGGCGGCGTCGGGCATGCGCAGCACCCCGAGCGAGAGACTCTCGCGTTCCAGCGGCCCGCGCAGTACGAGCGCACCCTCGTGGTCGCCGGTCCCCAACTGCTCGGCGACGTCGGCCGTCACGCGGGCGTTGGCGGTCGCGGTCGTGGCCAGCACGGGTACGCCCGGCGTGAGATCGGCGAGCATGGTGCGCAACCGGCGGTAGTCGGGCCGGAAGTCATGGCCCCAGTCGGAGATGCAGTGGGCCTCGTCGACGACGAGCAGACCGGTCGTGGAGGCGAGCTTGGGCAGCACCTGGTCGCGGAAATCCGGGTTGTTGAGCCGTTCCGGGCTCACCAGGAGGACGTCGACCTCGCCCGAAGCGACCTCGGCCTGCACGGTGTCCCATTCCTCGGGGTTGGCCGAGTTGATCGTCCGGGCCCGGATGCCCGCGCGCTCCGCGGCGTCGATCTGGTTGCGCATCAGCGCCAGAAGCGGGGAGACGATCACGGTGGGACCGCTGCCGCGCTCACGTAGCAGTGCGGTGGCCACGAAGTACACGGCCGACTTGCCCCAGCCCGTGCGCTGCACCACCAGGGCCCGGCGGCCGTGCGCGACCAGCGCCTCGACGGCGCGCCACTGGTCCTCGCGCAGGCGGGCGGTGCCCGTCGGGTCCCCGACGAGCCGGCTGAGGATCGTGTCGGCGGCGGTGCGCAGTGCGGTGGTCATGGCCCCATGCAACCCGATGACACCGGCACCGCGCCAACCGCGCGGATGCGGCCTGTGGACAACGCGGCATAGATAATTGCGATGATATGCGCGAGTTATCCACAGGTATCCGAGGGGCCTGGCGGAGATCCACGGCGTAGGGGACCTTCGGATCATGACTCAGCACACCGAATCCCCCCGCCCCTCGGACGACCCCAAGGTCACGCTGCGCAGCCCGGCCGAACTCGCCGCCGCGCTCCCGTACCTCTGCGGATTCCATCCGGACGACAGCATTCTCATGATCGCCCTGCACGGCGAGCGCGGCCGCTTCGGCGGCCGGGCCCGGCTGGGTATTCCGCGGGACGCCGGCGAATGGCCGGATGCGGCACAGCAGTTGGCGGAGTGCCTGGTGCGTGGCAGCGAGCAGCGCAGTGCACGGCCGGACGCGATCGTGCTCTTCCTCGTCCAGGACCCCGCGCCCGGTGAGAGCCCGGCCCAGGTCATGGAGCGGTTGCGCCCGCTGGCCCAGCGGCTGCGGATCGCCTGCGGCACGCTCGACGTCCCCGTCGTCGAGGCGCTGTGCGTCTCGGCCGGCCGCTGGTGGTCCTACTGCTGCCCGGACGCGGAGCACTTCCCACCCGAGGGCCTCGGGATCACGCGGTCCGGCGATTCCGTGATGGCCGCGGCGGCCGCCTACGCGGGGCTCCGCATCAGCGGCTCCCTCAAGGAGATGGAGGACCGCCTCACCCCGCCGCCACCCGGCGCTCCGGCCTCCGCCGCCCGCGGGGAAGCCCTGGACGCGGCGGCCGCCGCACTCGTCCCCCGCATGCTGGAGCGCGACGACTCCGATGAGGTGCGCCGGATGACCTTGCGCCTGCTGAGGGAAGCACTCGAGCGCTTCCGGGCAGCCACCCCGGTGGACGACGGGCCGGACGGCGACCGCGACGACGACGCGCTGCTGGGCGACGACGAGGCCGCCACGATGATCCTCGGCCTCCAGGACCGCGCGACCCGCGACGAGGCAGCCGAGTGGATGGACCCGCCGCACACCGACCCGGCGATGCGCCTGTGGCGGGCACTCGCCCGGCGCTGCGTCGAGCCCTACCACGAGCACGCCGCGGCGCCCCTGACCCTCGCGGGCTGGGTGGCCTGGTCCGCCGGGGACGAGGCGTCGGCACGCGTGGCCTTCGGCCGCGCCCTCCACCTCGCCCCCGACTACACCTTTGCCCGACTGCTGCACGCCGCCGTCAACAACGGGATCTCGCCCGAGCCGCTGCGCCTCTATCTGCGCCGGCAGCGCAGCGGGCGCGCCCGGCGCGCCGCCATCCTCACAGCTCGCCGCGGACCAGCCGGATCAGCCGGTCGAGGACCCGGCCGCCGCTCACCCGGAGCCCGTCGTGCTCGTACTCGTCGGTGACCCAGGTGCGCAGGCCGCGCACCGAGCGCGCCGTGGCCAGCGAGTCGGCCGTGTCGACGTACATGTCCTCGTGGTAGACGGCCGCCGCCACCGGGACCTCGTTCCGTGCCAGTTGCTGTGGGTCGTACAGGTCCGGCCACTCCTCGTGCTGAGCCAGGTGATGCGCCGCCTCGCGCAGCGGGGCCAGCGCCGGATCCGTGGCGAACATCCAGGGGTAGATCATCTCGCCGGTCAGCAGCACCGGCGCGTCGTCAGCCAGGGGCTTGTCGACGTCGAACTGCGGGAACTCCGTGCGGACGGATTCGGCGGCCCAGCCCGTGGCCCGCGGGGACACCGACTGCTGACCGTAGATCGACTCGTGCAGCACCGCGTAGAGCGGGTTGGCGGCGAAGGAGAGGTGGCCCTGGACCTCGGCGAGGAAGGAGTCGGAGAGCTGGCGGCCCGACCCTCCGGCCACGAAGGCGTCCTCGAGCAGATAGTGCAACGTGTGCGAGCCGGTGCCGGTGCCGAGCAGCATTCCGGTGACCTGGAACGCCTCCGCGGTCAGCAGACCGCCGCCCGGCAGCCTGACCTCGCGCTCGCGCAGGTGCCGCACGATCGAGCGGACCGTCTCGACATCGTCCGGGTAACGCGCGTAGTGCGCCTCGACCTTCCGCTCCACGCGAGGGTAGGCGGCGCGGTAGACGTCCTCCGCCGTGCTGCGCAGGCCCGCGAGCCCGCCCGTCACAAAGGCCTCGCGGATCCCCTCGGGGGCGAAGGACAGATAGGTGAGCGTGCAGAATCCGCCGTAGCTCTGGCCGAGCAGGCTCCACCGGCCGTCCTCGCCGAGGAGTTCACGGCGGATCAGCTCACAGTCGCGGACGATCGAGTCGGCCCGGAAGTGCTCCAGATACCGGGCCTGGGCGGCCGCGTCCCCGCGAAGCGGCAGGGTCTGCCGGTTCGCGGGGGTGGAGCGGCCGGTGCCGCGCTGGTCGAGCAGCAGTACCCGGTAGTCGTCCAGCGCGCGGGTCAGCCAGCCGTCACGGCCCAGCGGCCGCGGTGAACGGCCGCCCGGCCCGCCCTGCAGGAACACCAGCCAGGGCAGCGGATCTCGTTCCTTGCCGGCGGCCACGACCTCCCGTGCGTACACCTCGATCCGCTCACCGCCCGGGTCCGCGTGGTCGAGCGGCACCTGGAAGGTGTGATCGGTGATGACGGTTCCCGGCTGGCGGTAGACGGCCATGGCTCTCTTTCCGGTGATACGGACGGCTTCTCGATCAGGAACGGTAGACGGCGCGTGACCCGAGTGCCCACACGGCCGTTCATGTGGTGAGTGGCGGCAGCGCCCGAGCGACCGAGTCGACGAGGAGGTGGCATGAGCCCGCAGCCGGTCAATCGGCCGTCCCGGCAGGACCGGGGGCCGCAGCCGGTGCACGACGCGGTGATCTGCGTCGCGGCCCCGGCCCTGGCGGTCTCGGCAGAGCACGGACAGCTGCACGGAAGCGGCCTCGACGGCTTCTACCAGGGCGGCCGCCGAGTGCTGGCCCGGTGCGAGCTCCGGATCGCCGGGGCGGCACCCGTGCCCGTGCAGGGCGGGCTGGTCACTGCGGGGCGCGCCCGGTTCACCTCGGTCGCCCGCGTTCCAGGCGACACGGCCCCGGACCCGGCCCTCACCATCGAGAGGCTCCGCACCGCCGGGGGCACCGAGCGCATCACGGTGCACAACACCGGCTCCCGCGACCTGCGCATCCCGTTCGAAGTGGCCCTGGCCACCGATCTCGCCGAGCTGGCGGCGATCGCCGCCGGATCGTCCGGGCCCGAGCTGTCCGCCAGCGTCTGCGACGCCGGACTGCTGTGGTCGGCAGAGGGCCTCCGTGCCCGGGTCACCGCCGTGCCGGCACCCGAGAGCGCCTTGGCCTCGGCCGGGCTGCTGTGCTGGGAGCTGGCCCTGCCCGCCGGTGCGTCCCGCACGATCGAGCTGCGCGCGACGCTGGAGCCCCCCGTGGCCGGCGTGAACGGTGGATCCGCCCCGGCGGTCCCCGTGCCCTGGTCGGCCGCGGAACTCCGCAGCAGCGACCGCCGGGGGGAGACGCTGCTGCGCGCCGCCCTCGACGATCTGCGCGCGCTGCTGCTGCGCGATCCGGGGCACCCGCTGGACGTCCATGTGGCCGCCGGCGCGCCCTGGCGGCTCGGGCCCGCCCCGGCCGACGCCCTGTGGGCGGCCCGCATGCTGCTGCCGCTGGGCACCCGCCTGGCGGCCGGCACCCTGCGGGCGTTCGCCCGCCGCCAGGACCCGGAGACCGGCGGCCTGCCGGGGCCGCTGCGGCACGCCGGTCCGCATCTGCCGCCCACTTCCTCCGGGGTGGAAGCAGGGCTGCTCTTCGTCACGCTGCTCGCCGAGGCCCGCCGCTGGGGGCTGCCGGAGCGGGACACCGAGCAACTCCTGCCCGCCGCCGAGCGCAGCCTGCGGTGGCTGCGGTCCGTCGTGGGCGAGGGCGGATACGTCCCCGACCCCGCACCGGGCGGCCCCTTGCGCTGCGACGTGCAGGCACACGCCCACCGGGCCATGCTGCACGGCGCCGATCTGCTGAACGCCCACGGGCGCCCGGGCGCGGAGGAGTGGCGGGAGCGGGCCGAGGCACTGCGCCGGAGGTTCCGGGAGGACTTCTGGCTGGACGACTCCGGCGGCGGGTGCCCCGCCGCGGCGCTCACCCCGGACGGCAGACCCGTGCCCCACCTGGGCTCGGCCGCCGCGCATCTGCTCGACACCGGCCTGCTCGGCGGCTGCGAACTCGCCCCGGGCCTGCTGGACAAGGTGCAGACGGAGCAGCTCGCCCGCCTCCTCGCGGCGCCGGAGCTCGATGCCGGATGGGGCCTGCGCACCCTGTCCGCCAAGGCCCCCGGCTACAACCCCTTCGGCCACCGCGGCGGTGCGGTCCGGGTCCACGAGACGGCCGTCGCCGTCGCCGGGCTGGCGGCGGGCGGTTACGAACGGGAGGCCGCCGCCCTGCTGCTGGGAGTGCTGGACGCGGCAGGTGCGTTCGGGTACCGCCTCCCCGAGATGTACGCGGGCGAGCAGCGCGACGAATCCCGCCGCCCCGCCCCCCACCCGACCGCCTCGCGGCCCGCCGCGGTGGCCGCCGCCGGGGCCGTCCACATGCTGACGGCCCTCGCCGGAATCCGCCCCGACGCCCCCGATCGGATCGTGGCCGTGCGTCCGCTGGGCAACACCCCGCTCGGCGAGTTGTGGCTCGGCGGTCTGCGGCTGGCCGAGGAGCCCTTCGCCCTGCGGGTCGGCGCCTCCGGCACAGCCGTGATCGAGGAGGCCGCTCCAGGACTCCAGCTGGGCGCCTGATCCGTCGGGCGGCATCAGCTCGCAAAGCCGCCGCCGAGATGTCGAACAACAGGCCGAAAGGAGTCCTCGTCATCCCGCCAACCTGCTGTTTATCGTCAGGCAGACGACTATGATCGCGGGCATGGCGCCCTACGACCCGTCAGCTTTTCCCCCCTTCGCCGTCACTGTCGATCTCGTCGTGCTCACAGTGCGCAGCCACGCCCTGTGCGCCCTCGCGGTCCGCCGCGGTGAACCGCCCTATCAGGGCCGGTGGGCGCTGCCCGGCGGCTTCGTACGCGGTGACGAGGACCTGGCCGAGGCGGCCGCCCGCGAACTGGAGGAGGAGACCGGACTGCGCGCCGGCAGCGGCGTCCACCTCGAGCAGCTGGCCACCTACGGCGACCCCAAGCGCGACCCGCGCATGCGCGTGGTGAGCGTCGCCCATCTCGTGCTCGCCCCCGACCTGCCCGCACCGCGCGCCGGGGGCGACGCGCGCAGCGCCCGCTGGGCCCCCGTCGAGGAACTGCTGCGCAACGGCGACGAAGGCGCCCTCGCCTTCGACCACGCGCGCATCCTGGCCGACGGCGTGGAGCGCGCCCGCTCCAAGCTCGAGTACTCGGCACTGGCCACCGCCTTCTGCCCGCCGGAGTTCACCGTCGGCGAGCTGCGCCGGGTCTACGAGGCGGTGTGGGGCGTCGCCCTCGATCCGCGCAACTTCCACCGCAAGGTGACGGGCACGGTCGGCTTCCTCGTGCCCACCGGCGGCACGACGACCCGTCAGGGCGGTCGCCCCGCACAGCTGTTCCGAGCGGGGGGAGCAACCATCCTCAATCCGCCCATGTTGCGGCCAGAGGTATAAATTCCGGGTCATTTGCGCGTTATGGTGCAATGGTGATCCAGGCCATCGGATTGACCAGCGCGTCCCGGGGCGAAGAACCCCCTGCCGTCGACGACCTCACCTTCGACGCCCGCCCCGGCGAGATCACCGTTCTGCTCGGCGAGAGCGGCGCCGGCAAGTCCGCGACCCTGCGGCTGATGCTCGAACTCGAACCGGGCCGCGGCATCACGCTGTTCGGCGGCCGCCCCCTGCACCGCCACGCCCATCCGGCCGGCGCGGTGGGCGTCCTCCTCGGCGACGTCCCCGGCCACCCCGCCCGGACCGCCCGCGGCCACCTGCGCATGCTCGCCGCCGCGGCCGGCGCCCCGTCCGAACGCGCCGACCAGGTCCTGGAGATCGTGGGTCTGCGCGAGATGGCCGGCCGCCGCCTGGCGACCTTCTCCCTCGGGATGGACCGCCGTCTCGGCGTGGCCGCCGCGCTCCTCGGCGACCCGCCCGCGCTGCTCCTCGACGACCCCGCGCAAGGGCTTTCCCCGCACGACACCGCCTGGTTGTACGGTCTGCTGAGGGCCTACGCCGCGCGCGGCGGCACCGTCGTCGTCACCTGTGCCGATCCCAGGGCGGCAGCCCGGCTCGCCGATCGCATCGTCACCCTCGACAAGGGGCGGCTCGTCGCCGACCAGTCCGCCCACGAGTTCGGCCGCCGCCGGCTCCGTCCGTACGTGGCCGTCCAGTCGCCCCAGGCCGAACGCCTGGCCCTGCTGCTCGCCGACGACGAGACCGAGATCACCCACGAGAGCGGCAGCCGCATCCGCGTCCACGGCGCCAGCACCGCGCAGGTCGGCGAGACGGCCTTCCGGCACGGCATCCTCCTGCACCGCCTCGCGGACGAGATCGCCGACACCGGTGTGCCGGAGCGGCCCCACGGCGGCCGCGACCGGCCCACCGTGCCCCTGGCGGTGGCGCGCGCCGCCGTGCCGCCCGCAGGACCCGCCAGGCCCGTCCGCTACGAACTGCGCCGCCTCACCGGCGTCCGCGGTCCCTGGGTGGTCACGGCAGCCTCCGTCCTGGCTTCGGGGCTCGCCACCCTGGTGCTGCTGCGCACCGGGCACCACGCCTTCTCCCTGCGCCTGCTGACCGGCTGGTCGCACTCCCTGCCGCTGCCGCCCGCCGCGCTGGGCGGCGGACTCCTCGGCGCGCTCGCCTACGGCCAGGAGTTCCGCTATCCCGCGCTGGCGCCCGCGAACGCGCCCGTGCCCCGCCAACTCCGTTTGCTGCTCGCCAAACTCGTCGTCAACGGGTCCGCGGCCGTGTTGATCGCCCTCGCGGGCGCCGCCCTCGGTCTCGTCGCGATGGACCTCGAACTCGGGCCGTCCGGAGAGCCGTCCCCGTCCGCGCTGGCGTCCGCCATGGCGGCCTGGTCCGGTCTCGCGCTCGTCTGCTGCTGGGCCGGGGTGCTGGCGGCCGGGGTGTTCCGGACCACGGCACTCGGGCTGGCCGGTGTGCTCGCGGTGCCCTTGCTGGTGGCCCCGCTGGTCAGGCGGGCGGCGACCACTCCGGCGATCGACGCGGCCCGCTTGGCGACCCAACCGGTGCGCTATTCCTTCGCTTTGTCGCTGTTCGCTCTCTTGTGTGCCTATGTGGCAACGGTCTTGCGCCGGAGAAACCCCATTTCCTTCCGATAAAGCGTCAATTATCAGGTGATGAGTGCTCACCCTTTCGTGTGCTTTTCAGGAAAGCCCTCAAGGCTTCCGGCGCCATCGCCGACAAAGGATGCGTGAGTACCCTTGCGCACACCATGATGACCGCGGCCCGCCCCGCCGACTCCAGTCTCGGCGGCGGGGACCTCGACCGCTATCCGTACGCCGACGCCCCCGCCGGCTCCCCCCTCGACCGTCCGGGCCCCGTGCCCTCCTGGGACGGCGGCGACACCGACATGGGCCGGGTCGGCCGCCGGACCGCGGGGAGCCGTGGCCGCGGGCTGCACGGCCAACTCGTCCAGCAACTCGGCCAGATGATCGTCTCCGGCGATCTCGGGGCCGACCGCCCGCTCGTCCCCGAGGAGATCGGCCAGCGTTTCGAGGTCTCCCGTACCGTCGTCCGCGAATCGCTGCGGGTGCTGGAGGCCAAGGGCCTCGTCAGCGCCCGGCCCAACGTCGGCACCCGGGTCCGCCCGGTCAGCGACTGGAACCTGCTCGACCCCGACATCATCGAATGGCGGGCCTTCGGCCCGCAGCGCGACGACCAGCGCCGCGAGCTGTTCGAGCTGCGCTGGACGATCGAGCCGCTCGCCGCCCGGCTCGCGGCGGGACACGGCCGCGAGGACGTTCAGCAGCGCCTCATCGACATGACCGACATCATGGCCCACGCCGTGGCGCAAGGTGACGGCCTCACCTTCTGCCGCGCCGACGCCGAGTTCCACGCCCTGCTGCTCCAGGTCGCGGGCAACCGCATGCTGGAGCACCTGTCCGGCATCGTTTCCGCCGCGCTTCAGGTCTCCGGCGGCCCCGTCACCGGCTGCGAGCGCCCCGGTGAGCACTCGGTGGCCCTGCACACGCGGGTCGTCGAGGCGCTGGCCGCCTCCGACGGTGCCGAGGCGGAGACCGCCATGCGCCAGCTGCTCGCCGTGCACCCCGACGCGGGCTCGGGCGGGTCCCCGGACCATGTCGTCCCCGCCCCGCGCGAGCACTGACCGTTCCGACGCAGCACGAGACGGCACCGACTTCCGCCGCCGGCCCACGCCCTCCGGGCCCGGCGGCGGAGCCGTCCGCCGCGTTCCCCCTGCGCGTCCGCCTCGCACAGTCGCCCGGTGTACGGCGAGTGTCCGGCTATTGACGGTTTGGTGCCGATCCGGGGTGTGACTCGGACCACGTGGAGCTGGGCGTAACGCTCTCGGCGGCAGCGCGATGAGCTAAGAGGTGGCGGCCGCACTAGGAATATCCGCGACGAACATGACGCTGAGTTGCTGAGCGGTTCCCACCGTAGTCGTTTTCCATCGTTCCGAGAGGTTGTTCGTGTCGGCCAGCACATCCCGTACGCTCCCGCCGGAGATCGCCGAGTCCGAGTCTCTGATGGCGCTCATCGAGCGGGGTAAGGCTCAGGGTCAGATCGCCGGCGACGACGTGCGCCGAGCCTTCGAAGCGGACCAGATCCCGGCAACCCAGTGGAAGAACGTTCTGCGCAGCCTCAACCAGGTCCTCGACGAGGAGGGTGTGACGCTGATGGTGAGTGCCGCCGAGGCGCCCAAGCGCACCCGTAAGAGCGTCGCAGCCAAGAGCCCGGCGAAGCGTACTGCCACCAAAACCGTCGCCACCAAGGCCGCCCCGGTCAAGAAGACCGTCGCGGCCAAGACCCCCGCGGCCGCCGCCCCTGCTCTGGCGGCGGAGCCCGTGGAGGAAGCGGAGGACGAGGCCGTGGCACCCGCGAAGAAGGCCGTCGCCAAGAAGACTGCGGCGAAGAAGACCACCGCCACCGCCAAGAAGACCGTGGCGAAGAAGACCACCGCCACCAAGACCAAGAAGGACGACGAGCTCGTCGAGGGCGAGGAGCTCCTCGAGGACGTCGCTCCCGGCAAGGACGAGGACGTTCCGGCCGAGGCCGAGGCGGAGAGCTTCGTGCTGTCCGACGAGGACGAGGACGACGCGCCCGCGCAGCAGGTCGCCGCGGCCGGCGCCACCGCCGACCCGGTCAAGGACTACCTGAAGCAGATCGGCAAGGTCCCGCTGCTCAACGCCGAGCAGGAGGTGGAGCTCGCCAAGCGCATCGAGGCCGGTCTGTTCGCCGAGGACAAGCTGGCCCAGGCCGACAAGCTCGCCCCCAAGCTCAAGCGCGAGCTGGAGATCATCGCCGAGGACGGCCGCTGGGCCAAGAACCACCTCCTGGAGGCCAACCTCCGTCTGGTGGTCTCGCTGGCCAAGCGCTACACCGGCCGCGGCATGCTCTTCCTGGACCTGATCCAGGAGGGCAATCTCGGTCTGATCCGCGCCGTCGAGAAGTTCGACTACACCAAGGGCTTCAAGTTCTCGACGTACGCGACCTGGTGGATCCGCCAGGCGATCACCCGCGCGATGGCCGACCAGGCCCGCACCATCCGTATCCCGGTGCACATGGTCGAGGTCATCAACAAGCTGGCCCGCGTCCAGCGCCAGATGCTCCAGGACCTGGGCCGCGAGCCCACCCCGGAGGAGCTGGCCAAGGAGCTCGACATGACCCCCGAGAAGGTCATCGAGGTCCAGAAGTACGGCCGCGAGCCCATCTCGCTGCACACCCCGCTCGGCGAGGACGGCGACAGCGAGTTCGGTGACCTCATCGAGGACTCCGAGGCGGTCGTCCCGGCCGACGCCGTCAGCTTCACGCTGCTGCAGGAGCAGCTGCACTCGGTGCTGGACACGCTGAGTGAGCGCGAGGCGGGCGTGGTCTCCATGCGCTTCGGCCTCACCGACGGCCAGCCGAAGACGCTGGACGAGATCGGCAAGGTGTACGGGGTCACCCGTGAGCGCATCCGCCAGATCGAGTCCAAGACCATGTCCAAGCTGCGTCATCCCTCGCGTTCCCAGGTGCTCCGCGACTACCTGGACTGATCCGGCGGAACGCCCGGACGGGCCCTCGACCGCCATCGGCGGTCGAGGGCCCGTCGGCTTTTCCGGACAGTTCTCCGGATGCGGGCGTCGCCCGGTCAGGTCACTGTGGGTGCTCTGAGCATTCCGGACGGTGAGGAGAATGCATGCGTTCCTCGATCCGCACGCTGATCGGCGGGCTCATAGCCGGGTCTGCGCTCGCGCTGTCGCTGCCGGTTTCCGCCACCGCCGCGGTGGAGTACGCCCCCGGCGCCTCGAGCGCCGACAACGGTGTCATAGGTGGTACGCCGGTCACCACGGAGCAGTATCCGTGGGCGGTGACCCTGTCGAGCCGGTCCCGGTACGGAACGGGCCGCTCGGGGCAGTTCTGCGGCGGAGCACTCGTCGGGCCGACCACGGTGGTCAGCGCCGCGCACTGCTTCAGCCCGACCGCGCTGGGCGGGGACTGGAGCCAGGTGCCCGATCTGCGCATCATCGCCGGCCGGACGGACCTCGCGGGCTCCGCGGGCAGGGAAGTGCCGGTGCGCAAGGTCTGGGTCAATCCCGCGTACGACCCGACGACGAACAGCGGTGATGTGGCGATCGTCACAACCGCCCGACCGCTTCCCGCGGGAAGCGCGATACGCATGGCGGCACCCGGGGACACGGCGGCCTACGAGGCCGGCACGCCGGCGCAGGTCTTCGGCTGGGGGGACACGGCGGGACTGGGGACCTACTCGAACGTCCTGATGGCGGCGAATGTCACGGTGCTCGCCGACTCGGTCTGTGAGCAGGCCTATCCAGGCAGTGTGGAAGGCAAGTACCAGAAGAGCGACATGGTCTGCGCCGGTGATCTCGCCGGTGGGCACGACTCGTGTCAGGGGGACAGCGGCGGTCCGCTGGTGGCGGACGGGCGGCTGATCGGGCTGGTGTCCTGGGGCGCGGGATGCGCGCAGGCGGGACACCCGGGCGTCTACACCAGGGTCTCCGCGGTGGCGGGACTGGTCAGCCAGCTTTCATGACGCGGGGCGGACAAGCCGACGGGCGGCCTCCCTCGCGGGAGGCCGCCCGTCCTTGAGAGCTCGTCGCAGTGCTACGCGTCAGCGTTCGTCATCGGCCGCGACGGTCGGGGTGGCGGTGAGCCGACCGGTCTCGTCCTGTATTTCCGCAGCGATCTTCTTCAATTCGGGCTCGAACTTACGCCCATGGTGCGCGCAGAAGAGCAACTCGCCGCCGCTGATCAGTACGACGCGCAGGTAGGCCTGGGCGCCGCAACGGTCGCAGCGGTCCGCCGCAGTCAGCGGGCTCGCGGGGGTCAGAACTGTAGTCACGTCGCCTCTTCTCTAGCTCGACGAGCTGTCGTACCAGGGTCAACATCCAACCAGGCCGAAACTGTTCCCGCTCATGTCTTTTCCTTGGAAACTGTTGACATAGCGGCCGGATGCTACCGATTGGCGGCGAATGATCCTCTGGCGTCTTATCTGTCGGCTTCGGGTCGTTCTGGCAGATCTGGTCAGATTCTTCAGTTATGTCCCACCGGCCTTGCGGTCGGTTGTTGAGGAGGACGTGCCCCGAGCCTAAATGGTTCATGCCTCCAGGGGAACGTGACATGTGTATCACTCAAACGAGGGATCGAACGTACCTTCGATAACGGGCTAGCATGGTGCCCATACCGGGTCGCGGCGAAACGGCCGCGCGTGACCTCGGTACCCTCTCACCGATACGGCTGAAGAACTTCATCGAGGAGACGTTCGCGTGACCGCCGAAACATCCGTGCCGTCCACCGCGTTGCTGACCGGTGCAGATCGTGACGGCTCCAACTACACCGCGCGACATCTGCTGGTTCTCGAAGGTCTCGAAGCGGTCCGCAAGCGTCCCGGCATGTACATCGGTTCCACCGACAGCCGCGGCCTCATGCACTGCCTGTGGGAGATCATCGACAACTCGGTGGACGAGGCCCTGGGCGGCCACTGCGACCACATCGAGGTCATCCTCCACAACGACGCCTCCGTCGAGGTGCGGGACAACGGCCGCGGCATTCCCGTCGACGTCGAGCCCAAGACCGGTCTGTCCGGCGTCGAGGTCGTCATGACCAAGCTGCACGCCGGCGGGAAGTTCGGCGGCGGCTCCTACGCGGCTTCGGGCGGTCTGCACGGCGTCGGCGCCTCCGTCGTCAACGCGCTCTCCGCCCGGCTGGACGTCGAGGTCGACCGCAGCGGCCACACGCACGCGATCAGCTTCCGCCGCGGCGTCCCGGGCAGCTTCGCCAAGGCCGGCGCCGAGGCGCCCTTCGAGCCGGGCAACGGCCTCGACAAGACCAAGAAGGTGCCGCGGACCCGCACGGGGACCCGGGTTCGCTACTGGGCGGACCGTCAGATCTTCCTCAAGGACGCCAAGCTCTCCCTGGAGACGCTGTACCAGCGCGCCCGCCAGACCGCGTTCCTCGTCCCCGGGCTCACGATCGTCGTGCGCGACGAGCGCCCCGACAGCGGCTCCGAGGACGGGAAGCCGGTCGAGGAGCGCTTCCACTTCGACGGCGGCATCAGCGAGTTCGCCGAGTACCTCACGCCGGACAAGCCGATCTGCGACGTGCTGCGGCTGACCGGCAGCGGAACCTTCAAGGAGACCGTCCCGGTCCTCGACGACCGCGGTCACATGACCCCCACCGAGGTCACCCGCGAGTTGGGCGTCGACGTCGCCCTGCGCTGGGGCACCGGGTACGACAGCACGCTGCGCTCCTTCGTGAACATCATCGCCACCCCCAAGGGCGGCACCCATGTGCGCGGCTTCGAGGGCGCCGTCACCAGGACGATGAACGAGGTGCTGCGCGCCACCAAGCTGCTGCGCGTCGCAGAGGACGACATCGTCAAGGACGACGCCCTGGAGGGCCTGACCGCAGTGGTCACCGTCCGCCTCGCCGAGCCGCAGTTCGAGGGCCAGACCAAGGAGGTGCTGGGCACCTCGGCCGCCAACCGCATCGTGGCCAATGTGGTCTCCCGCGAGCTGAAGGCCTTCCTCACCTCCGTCAAGCGGGACGACAAGCAGCAGGCGCGCGCCGTCCTGGAGAAGGCCGTCGCCGCGGCCCGTACCCGGATCGCCGCCCGGCAGCACAAGGAGGCCCAGCGCCGGAAGACCGCGCTGGAGTCCTCGTCGCTCCCCGCCAAGCTGGCCGACTGCCGCAGCGACGACGTGGACCGCAGCGAACTGTTCATCGTCGAGGGCGACTCGGCGCTCGGCACCGCCAAGCTCGCGCGGAACTCCGAGTTCCAGGCGTTGCTCCCGATCCGGGGCAAGATCCTCAACGTTCAGAAGTCCTCGGTCTCGGACATGCTGAAGAACGCGGAGTGCGGCGCCATCATCCAGGTCATAGGAGCCGGCTCGGGCCGCACCTTCGAGATCGACCAGGCCCGCTACGGCAAGATCATCATGATGACGGACGCCGACGTCGACGGCAGCCACATCCGTTGTCTGCTGCTGACGCTCTTCCAGCGCTACATGCGTCCCATGGTCGAGGCCGGCCGGGTCTTCGCCGCCGTGCCGCCGCTGCACCGCGTCGAGCTCACCAACCCACGCAAGGGCCAGGACAAGTACGTGTACACGTACTCCGACCGCGAGCTGCGCGACACGCTGCTGGAGTTCGAGCGCAAGGGCATCCGCTACAAGGAGTCCATCCAGCGCTACAAGGGTCTCGGTGAGATGGACGCCGACCAGCTGGCCGAGACCACGATGGACCCGCGCCACCGGACCCTGCGCCGGATCAACATCAGCGACCTGGAGGGCGCGGAGCTCGCCTTCGATCTGCTGATGGGCAACGAGGTCGCGCCGCGCCGCGAGTTCATCACCAACTCGGCCGCCACGCTCGACCGTTCCCGGATCGACGCCTGACGGATCGACGCCCGCGCGTCGGCGTCCTCCGTGGTCACCCGGCCGTGGAGGACGCCGACACGTCCCCACCCCCAGGAGTGGGGGAGCGTCACCCGATGAGGTGAAGGTTTCTGCTTGGGGGCTCCCGGATCTTCCCGCAATGTCCATGCTTGGGCGCACGGCCGATCGGCCGTTGAGGCGAGGAGAGTTCGTGAAAGAGCACGACCGGGCGGAAACCGGAGGGCTGCGGGTGGACGACCCCTGGTACGACGTCCTGGCCGCGGGGGAGTGGGAGGGTCCCGAGCCACCGCCCGTCTGCCTCCCGTCGCAGGCCCGGCCCGCCGACGGGCACGCCGGGGTGTACCGGGAAGTGCAGGCCAGCGGCCCCTTCCAGGAGGTGCGCTCCCGGTACCGCCGGTTCGTCTTCCCCGCCGCGGCCGCCTTCCTCGCCTGGTATCTGCTCTACGTCGTCCTCGCGACGAGCGCGCCGCGGCTGATGGCCCGGCCGCTGGTCGGCGAGCTGAACGTCGCCATGGCCCTGGGTCTCGCCCAGTTCGCCTCGACCTTCCTCCTGACCTGGGCCTACGCCCGGCACGCCCGGCTGCGCCGCGATAGGGCCGCCCTCGAGCTGCGCTGGGACACCCAGGAGCGGATGCGGTGACCGGCAACCACCAGGGTCTGGCGCTGGTCCTCTTCACCGTCTTCGTCTCCGTCACCCTGGCGATCACGGCCTGGGCGGGCCGGCGGCGCAGTTCGTCGGTGGAGTTCTTCGCGGGCGGCCGTCTCTTCTCGCCCCTGGAGAACGGGTTCGCCATCGCCGGCGACTACATGTCCGCCGCGTCCTTCCTCGGCATCTCCGGACTCATCGCCCTCTTCGGCTACGACGGCATGCTCTACTGCGTCGGCTTCCTCGTCGCCTGGCTGCTCGTGCTGCTCCTCGTCGCCGAACTGGTCCGCAACTGCGGTCGCTACACCCTCGCCGACGTGCTCAGCGCCCGGATGCGGCAGCGCCCGGTCCGGATCGCGGCGGGCACCTCCTCGGTCACCGTCTCCGTGCTCTACCTCGTCGCGCAGATGGTCGGCGCCGGAAGCCTGGTCTCCCTCCTGCTCGGCGGCCAGGGATCGGCGGCCCGCACCTGGACGGTCATCGGCGTCGGCGGACTCATGGTCTTCTACGTGGCCTTCGGCGGCATGCGCGCCACCACCTGGATCCAGATCGTCAAGACCGTGCTCCTCATGGGCGGCACGATCACCCTCACGGTCCTGGTCGTCCTCCGCTTCCACGGGGACCTGGGGGAGCTGCTGCGCTCGGCCGCGGACGGCAGCGGCCAGGGCCGGGGGTTCCTCGCGCCCGGCCGGCTGTACGGGGACAGCTGGACCGACCGGCTGGACTTCATCAGCCTCGGCCTCGCCCTGGTCCTGGGCACCGCCGGGCTGCCGCACATCCTGTCCCGCTTCTACACCGTACCCACGGCGCGGTCGGCGCGGCGTTCCGTGGTCTGGGCGATCGGCCTCATCGGCGGCTTCTACCTGATGACGATCGTCCTCGGCTTCGGCGCGGCGGCGGTGGTCGGCTCGAACACCGTCCGCGCCTCCAATGCCGCCGGCAACACCGCGGTGCCGCTGCTCGCCCTCGACCTGGGCGGAGGCGCGGGATCCACCGGGGGAACGGTGCTCTTCGCGGTCGTCGGTGCGATCGCCTTCGCCACGATCCTGGCCGTCGTCGCCGGGATCACCCTCGCCTCGTCCGCCTCGGTCGCGCACGACCTCCACGCCACGCTGCGCCGGCGCCGCACGGCAGGCACCGGCGAGCGCGGGGAGCGCGGGGAGCACCAGGAGGTGCGGGTGGCCCGGGTGGCCGCGGTCTGCATCGGCGGGGTCGCCATCGGGTTGAGCCTGTTCGCGCAGGGCCAGAACGTGGCCTTCCTGGTGGGGCTGGCGTTCGCGGTCGCGGCGTCCGCCAATCTGCCGGCGCTGCTGTACACACTGTTCTGGCGCAGGTTCACCACCCGCGGAACGGTGTGGGCGATCTACGGCGGGCTGATCCCCGCGGTCGCGCTGGTGGTGCTGTCACCCGTGGTGTCGGGCAGTCCGCGGTCCCTCTTCCCCGGCGTGGACTTCCAGTTCTTCCCGCTGGAGAACCCGGGTCTGGTGTCCATCCCGCTGGGCTTCGTCGCGGGGTGGCTGGGCACGGTGCTCTCCCGCGAGGGCGCGGACGAGGACAAGTTCGCCGAGGTCGAGGTGCGCTCGCTCACCGGGGCCGGAGCCGTCTGACCCGGGCCCCGGAGGGCAGCGTCGCCGGACACGGCGTCACAACACGCCCCCGGGCCTTCCGTTCCGCCTGGCGGAACAGTCCGATTGCCGCAGACCCGCGCCGCCTCCACGCTGTGCTGCATGCCATCGAACCGTATGCGTTGGCTGCTGCGTGACGAGACGGGCGTGGCAGCGGTACTGGTCCTGCTGGTGCTGGTCGTGGGCATCGCCCAGCCGGACTTCGTCACGCGGTCGAATCTGACCGGGACGCGCACAACGCCGGTTCCGTGGAACTGATGGCGGCCGACATGGTCCTCGGCTCCAAAGTGACGTTCCACGTCGGCAACGACAACTACGAGATGGGCGCCGAACTCGCCGAGGAGGCCCTCAAGCGCCTGCCGGGAAACCCCGCCGGCACCGTCGTCCTCGGCGTCCCCAACCCCGTACCCCCGCGCTCGACAGCCGGGCCGAGGGGATCAAGGAGACCTTCGCCGCCAAGGCTCCCGGCACTAAGGTGCTCGGCCCGTTCCAGACCTACAGCGACCCGGCCCAACTACGGCGCCTGGCTCTCCCAGGCGCACGCCAATCCCGAAGCCCTGGCCTTCCTCGGCTTGGGCGACGCCGACAGCCACAACCTCGGCCGGATCAAGATCAAGGAGAAGGGAAAGCGGCCGAACTCTGCGACCGCGTACCTCCTCGCCGGCCGCCCTCGCCGGGCACCTGGCCCGGCACGTCCCCGAACACGCCGCCCGCGAGCGGATACGGGAGGCGGGCGAACCGGATCAGCCGGCCTGCGCCCACGCGTACCGGTGTTCGGGACGGCCGGTGTCGCCGTACTTGAGGGTGAGGCTGATCCGGCCCTCGCGCTCCAGGAACTTCAGATAGCGCTGGGCGGTGGAGCGGCTGATCCCCGCGCGTTCGGCGACCTCGTGGGCGGACAGCGGCTCCCCGGCCTCGGTGAGGACTTTGCGCACCAGGTCCGCGGTCGGCGCCGAGTGCCCCTTGGGCAGCTCCGCAGGTGCCGCACCGGCCGTGCGCAGTGCGCCGAAGATGCGGTCCACCTGCTCCTGGCCGGCCTCTCCCCGCCCGCCGACACCGTCGAGCGTACGGCGCAGCACGGCGTAGCCGTCCAGCTTGGCCCGCAGACCGGCGAAGCTGAACGGCTTGACCAGGTACTGCAGCGCGCCGAAGCGCATCGCCGCCTGCACGGTCGCCACGTCGCGGGCGGCCGTCACCATGATCACGTCCGCTGCGTGGCCGAGCTGCCGCATGCGTCTCACCAGGGTGAGACCGGTCTCGTCCGGGAGGTAGTGGTCGAGCAGCACCAGGTCGATGTGCATGCGCTCCAGGGTCGCCAGCGCCTGGGCGGCGGTGTGGGCCCGGGCGGTGACCCGGAAACCGGGCACCCTGGCGACGTACGCCGCGTTGATCTCGGCGACGCGGAAGTCGTCGTCCACGACCATGACGTCGATCATCGTGTTCCCCCTGCGGAGACGGCGGTTGCAGCGGCTGCCGCAGCTGCCGCCGTGGTGAGTTCCGCGCCGGCCAGCGCCTCCGGCAGGACGACGGTGAAGACCGCGCCGCCGCCCGCGCGGGCGGTCACCCGGGCCATGCCGCCGTACCGTTCGGCGAGCCGCCGCACCAGCGCGAGGCCGAGTCCGCGACCGCGGTGCGCCGGTGACTGCTTCGTCGTCCAGCCCTCCGCGAAGATCTGCTCGCGCGCTTCCGGAGGCACCCCGGGCCCGTCGTCGGACACCCGCAGCACGACCGTGGTGCCCTCGGCGCGCAGCTCCACCTCGACGAGCGAACCGGCCGCGTCCAGGGCGTTGTCGATGAGGTTGCCGAGCACGGTGACCAGGTCGCGCGGGTCCACCACCCGGTCCGGGAGCAGGGTGGTGGGGGAGACCGACAGGGTCACGCCCCGCTCCGCGGCGATCGCCGACTTACCGACCAGCAGTGCGGACAGCAGCGGGTCCCGGACCCGCTCGGCGACCTGCTCGGCGGAGGCCCGCTGGGCGTCGGCGACCTCGCCGACGAAGTCCACGGCCTCGTCGTACAGGCCGAGTTCGAGGAGCCCGAGCAGGGTGTGCAGCCGGTTGGCGTGCTCGTGGTCCTGGGCGCGCAGCGCGTCCAGCAGGCCGTGCGTGCTGTCCAGTTCCCGGCCCAGCCGCTCCAGTTCCGTGCGGTCCCGCAGGGTGGCCACGGCCCCGCCGTCCCCGGTCGGCATCCGGTTGGCGACCAGCACCCGCGCGCCGCTGACGGTCAGCAGGTCGGTGCCCGCGACGCGGCCGGTCAGCACGTCGGTCGTACGCCCGGAGGGCAGCACGTCGTCCAGCGCGCGGCCCGTGGCGTCCGGGCCGATCCCGAGCAGCCGCTGCGCCTCGTCGTTGAGCAGCCGCACCCTGCCCTGGGCGTCCAGGGCGATGACGCCCTCGCGGATGCCGTGCAGCATCGCCTCGCGCTCGTCGAGCAGCGCGGAGATGTCGGCGAACGCCAGCCCGTGCGTCCTGCGCTGCAGCCGCCGCGACACCAGGAGCGCCGCGAGGACGCCGACGCCGAGCGCGGCGCCCGCGTACAGCAGCAGCACGGGGACGGTGGCCAGCAGCCGCTCGCGCACGCTGTCGTAGGCGATGCCCACCGACACGGCACCGACGATGCGGCCGTCGCCGTCGCGCAGCGGCACCTTGGCGCGCGCTGAGCGGCCGAGGGTGCCGCGGTCGATCTGCATGATCTCCTGCCCCGACAGTGCCACGCTGGGGTCGGTGGAGACGTGCCGGCCGATCTGGCCGACGTCGGTGTGCGACCAGCGCACGCCGCGCGTGTCCATGACGACGATGTACAGGGCGCCGGTGGCGCGGCGGATCCGCTCGGCCTCCTCCTGCACCGGCCCGGTGACGCTCGGCCGGGTGCTGACCAGATCGTGCGCGAGGCCGGGCGTGGCGGCGGTGGTCTGCGCGATCGACAGGGCCTGGCGCATCGCCTGCTGGTCGAGCTGGGAGCTCAGCGGGGCGAGGAACAGCCCCGTGGCCAGGGTGATCACGCCGGTGGTGAGGACCACCTGGACGAGCAGCACCTGGGCGAAGACGCGGCGGGGCCAGCGGATGCGCATGTTCGTCACCCCCGTCCTCTCCGGTGTTCCGCGCCATGCGGAATTCGCTCGTCCGTTTGCCTGGCTGTGAACGCAACGTAAACGCGGCCGGGGCCCGCTGCCCAGCCCCTGTGGCCCTTTCGTTGTTGTAGCGCGAGCAAAACGAGCAGAACAGGGGGTTGTGGGCACAACACGGAGTTGTGACCGCAAGGCTGCCGCTGTGGCCCGGGCCACATCTAGCGTCCCGGCGCATGAGCACACACACCAGCCCCGCCATCGAATTGCGGGGTGCGAGCAAAGCGTTCCGGACCCCGTCCGGGGCCCTCCACACCGCCGTCCGCGATCTGGACCTGACCATCGGGCGCGGTGAGTTCGTCGCCGTGGTCGGCCCGACCGGATGCGGCAAGTCCACGACGCTGACCCTGGTCAGCGGGCTGGAGGAGCCCACCGAGGGCGAGGTGCTGGTCGCCGGCGAGCCGGTCCGCGGCATCGGCGACAAGGTCGGCTTCGTCTTCCAGCAGGACGCCGTCTTCCCCTGGCGGACCGTGCTGTCCAACGTCATGGCCGGCCCCCGCTTCCGCGGCGTGCCCAAGGCCGAGGCCAGGGAGCGGGCCCGCGAGTGGCTCGCCCGCGTCGGCCTGACCGCCTTCGAGGACCGCTACCCGCACCAGCTGTCGGGCGGCCAGCGCAAGCGCGTCGCGCTCGCCGCGACCTTCGTCAACGACCCCGAGATCCTGCTCATGGACGAGCCGTTCTCCGCGCTCGACGTGCAGACCCGCGCGTTGATGTCGGACGAGCTGCTGGAGCTGTGGTCCGGCACGGGGGCCTCGGTCGTGTTCGTCACCCACGACCTGGAGGAGTCCATCGCGCTCGCCGACAAGGTCGTCGTCATGACCGCAGGACCGGCCACGGTCAAGGAGGTCTTCGAGATCGACCTGCCGCGGCCGCGCAAGGTCGAGTCCGTGCGGCTGGAGCCGCGTTTCATCGAGATCTACCGGGAGATCTGGGCCTCGCTCGGCGAAGAGGTCCGCATCACCCGCGAGAGGGGTGCGGCGAATGTCGCCTGAGACCGTGGCGGCCCCGGCGGCCGCCGTCACCAAGGAGACCGGCGCGGGCACCGACCGCGCCCGGGCCCGGGCCCGGGCCGCCCGCAACCGCGCCTACCTCGTCTACGGCAGCCGGGTGCTGCTGCTGCTCGCCGTCCTGGGACTGTGGGAGTGGCTGGCCCGGGCCGAGGTCATCGACCCCTTCCACTTCTCGATGCCCTCGCGGATCTGGGAGCAGATGCGAACCTGGATGGTGGACGGCACCGCCCAGGGCTCGCTGTGGGAGCAGATCTGGTACACCCTCTACGAGGCCCTGCTCGGCTGGATCATCGGCGTCGTCGGCGGTGTGGTGCTCGGCATCGCGCTCGGGCGGATCCGCTTCCTGGCCGATGTGCTCGGCCCGTACATCAAGGTGCTCAACGCGCTGCCGCGCATCGTGCTCGCGCCGATCTTCCTGATCTGGTTCGGCCTCGGCCCGGCCTCGAAGGTGGCCTCCGCCGTCGTCCTGGTCTTCTTCCCGGTCTTCTTCAACGCCTTCCAGGGCGCCCGCGAGGTCGACCGCAACCTCGTGGCCAACTCCCGCATCCTGGGCGCCAGCAGCCGTCAGGTGACCCTTCAGGTGGTCATCCCCTCGGCGACGTCCTGGATCTTCACCAGCCTCCACGTGAGCTTCGGCTTCGCCCTCATCGGCGCCATCGTCGGCGAGTACATCGGCGCCACCAAGGGCCTCGGCCTGCTGGTGGCCGCCTCGCAGGGCACCTTCAACTCCGCCGGCGTGTACGCCGCCATGGCGATCCTCGCAGTCGTCGCGCTGCTCGCCGAGGGGCTGCTGACCTTCCTGGAGAAGCGGCTCTTCCGCTGGAAGCCGGCCGAAGCCGGCTCCGCCCGCTGACCCCCTCACCACCCGCCTCCCACGAACCACTTTTCACAAGGACGTGAACCAGATGCGCGCAACCCTCAGGATCTCGGCCGCCGTCGCCGCCTCCGCCATCGCCCTCACCACGCTCACCGCCTGCGGCGGCGACTCCTCCGCCTCCGCCTCCGGCGGCAAGGGCGACAAGGTCAAGATCATGGTCGGCGGCCTGGACAAGGTCATCTACCTGCCCGCGATGCTCACCGAGCGGCTCGGCTACTTCAAGGCCGAGGGCGTGGACGTCGAACTGCTCACCGAGCCGGCCGGCGTCCAGGCCGAGACCGCGCTCGTCTCCGGCGATGTGCAGGGCACCGTCGGCTTCTACGACCACACGCTCGACCTGCAGGTCAAGGGCAAGCAGGTGGAGTCCGTGGTGCAGTTCTCACAGGCGCCCGGCGAGGTCGAGATCGTTTCGAACAAGGCCGCCGGCGACATCGCGAGCGCCAAGGACTTCAAGGGCAAGAAGCTGGGCGTGACCGGCATCGGCTCGTCCACGGACTTCCTGAGCAAGTACCTGGCCGTCAGCAGCGGTGTGAAGACCAGCGAGTTCACCCCGGTCGCGGTCGGCGCCGGCCAGACCTTCATCTCCGCGATGGAGCAGGGCTCGATCCAGGGCGGCATGACCACCGACCCGACCGTCGCGACGATCCTGGACAAGGGACTCGGCAAGGTGCTCATCGACATGCGCACCCCGGAGGGCTCCAAGCAGGCGCTCGGCGGTCTGTACCCGTCGTCCAGCCTCTACATGCAGACGGAGTGGGTGAACAGCCACAAGGAGACCGTGCAGAAGCTCGCCAACGCCTTCGTGAAGACGCTGCAGTGGATGTCCACGCACAGCGCCGCGGAGATCGCCGCGAAGATGCCCTCCGACTACGCGCAGGGCGGCGGCCAGGATCTGTACGTCAAGGCCATCCAGAGCACGCTGCCGATGTTCACCAAGGACGGCGTGATGCCCGAGGGCGGCCCCGAGACGGTGGAGCGGGTCCTCAAGGCCTTCAACCCCAACCTGCAGAACGCCAAGGTGGACCTGAGCAGGACCTACACCACGGAGTTCGTCAAGAGCGCCGGCTGAATGCCGCTGATCTCCATCCGCAACGGCGCTCCCAGGGCCGCCCCGCAGCTTTCGGGCCGGGGCGGCTCCGCCGCGACCGGGGTCACCCCGACGTCCCAGACCCGGCCGTCGAGGTGCCGCACCCGGGTGCCGTGGGCGCCGTCCACGGTCAGTGCCTCGGCCCGCAGCTCGCCGGTCAGCCGCCGGACGGCCAGTTCGGCCGCCTGGCCCGGCCGCTCCCACGCCGAACGCCCCCGGCAGCCCTCCAGCACCATGTGGCCCTCCCGGGCGGCGGCCAGCACCTGCCTGGCCAGCCGGGCGTCGACCCGGCCGTACGCGTAGCCGTACGGCAGCACCAGCATCGTCGGCGAGAACCGGTGTCCGCCCAGGTGGGTCACCTCCCACACCTGGCCGAGCCCCGAGGCCGCGAGCTCCGCGGCGAGCGGGCGGCCGTTGAGGGCGCAGCAGCGGTCCCGCTTGCCGTTGGTGCACACCAGCGCCAGCGGGTCGCCCTCGTAGGCCATCCCGAAGCCGCGGTGGTCCCCGCGGCCCAGCGCCTCGAAGTCCAGGCCCAGCAGCGCGGCCGGGTCCTCCACGATCGCGTCCCGCACCCAGGAGCCGCCCGGCACGGTGTGCGCCATGTACGCCACGCGCCGGCGCACGTCGTGCCGGTCCGCATGCCGCCCCGGCCGCCGGATCAGCCCGACCCGTACCCCGGTTCCGGCAGCGGCCCGCTCCAGCGCCCTGCCCACCCGGGGATCCAGATGGCTCCCCGTCAGCGCCTTGGGGCCCCACGGCCCCGGCTGCTCCAGCAGCAGCCAGGTCCGCGCGGTGGCCGCCGTCGCGGCGACGGGCTCCGCCAGAGAGCTGGACGCGGAAGTGCAGGTGCTCATGAAGGTAAGCCTAACCTTGCGGATCACCTCCGGCTCTCCTGCCCCACCTGTAGTGCGCGAGCCGCCCCTCAGGCGTCCGGGATGTCCGCCTTCGCCCGCAGCAGGGTCTCCCGGGAGATCACCACGATCCGTTCGTAATCGGCCCGGCCGGCATCGGCGGGGAGTCGACCGTCGAGCGTCGCCGTCGCATCGGTTCCGATGACGGCGAAATCACCGTTCGCCAATTCGAAAATGTCCGGACACGTCGACCCGCTCATGCTTCCGCGCAGACGAGGTGACACACCGAGACGACGCACGATCTCCACGACACTCCCTAACGCTCTCCGGGGCGGCGGTCACCCGGAGGGTGGGAAGTGCGCACGCTGACCGCCCCGCGGACAGCGATGCGATTTTGGACGAATGGGGTTCAAAGGTGACACAAAACCGGACGTGCCGGTTCCCGACACGCCGCAGAGGGAAGTGAAATTACGCCATCCGGGGGGAAGTTGTTCGTGGAATTACCGACCTGATACCAGTGCGGCAGGCGTCGCGACGCAGTGCGACTAAGGTTGTATGGATCTGCCCTGTTCGTACTCCGCGACCGCCGCGTCGACGAGCCTGCCGAACTGCACCTCGTCACTGTCGGGGTCGAGTACGGCCCGGTGCGGACGTGTGAACTCCCAGTACTCGCGGAACTTGGTGCTCTGCACCAGGACCCTGAGGTGGCCCCGCATCTCGGAGGGGCGCAGGTTGTCCAGCCGGAAGGCCAGCAGGTGCTGGGCGAAGACCAGGTTCGTGTAGAGGAGCTCCCTGCCCCGTTCGGCGGGGATGGACTCGAAACCGGGCCAGACGCTGATGAGTTCGGGGTTCTCGATGGCTATCTTGAGCAGTTCGACGTGCACGGCCCGGACGTCCGCCTCGGCGCTGCGGTACAACTCCGCGTGGGTCCGAGTGAGTTCGCGGCGCTGGAGCGTTAACTCCCGCCGGTGATGGCGCGCCTTCCGCTGCTGCACCGCGAACGTCACGAGCACCGCCGCCAGTGCCAGCCCGGAGAACGCGGCGTTCGCGGCCATGAAGGTCGACGCGGAGGCGTCCGGGCCCGCGCCGCCCGAGGGTGATGCGAGGGCGACCATGAGCTTGCCGAGGGCCACGGCGACGGCGGCCGTGAGCACCAGGACGGCGGTGACCCCGATGACCAGCAGTGCGGCGATTCCGCCCATCTCTCTGGAACGCGCCATGTGACCCCCCGATCCGCGCATGACCGCCCGTCGTGGCGGCCGCAGCCCGAAGAAACGAAGCTCCGGGCAAGTGCGAGCGGCTCTGATCGACTGCCTCGGAGAGGTGAGAAGCACGCAGGGACGCACGGGTCCGGCACCCGCCGTCCTAGGAGTGTTACCCGCTGGGAAGGGTCGTGAAGCGCGCTATTCAGGCCAGGGGCACCTTGTATTGCTCCAGGCTGTGGGCGGGGAGATACTTGCGCCCCAGCTGTCCCAGCTGCCCCAGCTGCCCCCGCGGAGCACCCGCGCATCCCGCGCCCCGGGCGTTTTGCGCAAGAGCGCAAACCACTTGCATGGCATGTCGTATGCTTGCGTTCATGACGCGACGGCTTGCCGAAGTAGCGAAGAAGGTCGGGGTCAGTGAGGCCACCGTCAGCCGTGTGCTGAACGGGAAGCCCGGGGTGTCGGAGGGCACCCGGCAGGCGGTGCTCACGGCGCTGGACGTGCTGGGGTACGAGCGGCCGACGCAGTTGCGGGGGAACCGTGCGCGGCTGGTCGGGCTGGTGCTGCCGGAGCTGCAGAACCCGATCTTCCCGGCCTTCGCCGACATCGTGGGGGCGGCGCTCGCCCAGCAGGGGCTCACGCCGGTGCTGTGCACGCAGACCGCCGGTGGGGTGTCGGAGGCGGACTACGTCTCGCTCCTGCTGCAGCAGCACGTGTCGGGAGTGGTCTTCGCCGGCGGCCTCTACGCCCAGGCCGACGCGCCGCACGACCACTACCGCCTGCTGGCCGAGCGGAACCTGCCGGTGGTGCTGATCAACGCCGCCATCGAGGACCTCGGCTTCCCGAGGGTGTCGTGCGACGACGCGGTCGCCGTGGAGCAGGCCTGGCGGCACCTGGCCTCGCTCGGCCACGAGCGGATCGGCCTGCTGCTCGGGCCCACCGACCACATGCCGTCGCGGCGCAAGCTGACCGCGGCGCGGGCCGCCGCGGCGGCCGCGGGCGGGACGGGGCTGCCCGACGAGCACGTCGGGCGGGCGATGTTCACCCTGGAGGGCGGCCAGGCCGCGGCCGCCAAGCTGTGGGAGCGCGGGGTCACCGGGATCATCTGCGCCAACGACCCGATGGCGCTCGGCGCGGTGCGCGCGGCCCGCCGGCTGGGGCTGTCGGTGCCCGGTGACGTCTCCGTGGTGGGCTACGACGACTCGGCGTTCATGACCTGCACCGACCCGCCGCTGACCACGGTGCGCCAGCCGATCGAGGCGATGGGCCGCACCGCCGTCGAGCTGCTCGCGCTGAAGATCGCGGGCAAGCAGGTGGCCTCCGACGAGCTGCTGTACGAGCCCGAGCTGGTCGTCCGCGGGACGACGGGGCCCGTGCGGGGCTGAGCCGTCGCGCGCGCCGCGGGCCGGGCCGTTCCGACACTGTCGGGGCGGCCCGGCCCGCGTTTGCGTCCGCCCGCATGTGACCCCGTACCCGCCGTTCCCGGGCTTCGCAGCTGAGCTGCGCAAGGCCGTCAATCTTTTGCGAAATCTGCGCGAGATCTTGCGGACATCTGTTTGTGGTGCTTGAGTGTGCGACGCCCCCGCTGCGTGTGGTCGGGGGCTTCCACGCTCATGCCCGAAGGGGACCACCGATGAGAAGCTCCTGGTTCCGCCCCGCCCGCCGTGCCTCCGCGGCCGCGCTCGTCTCGGCGCTGGCCCTGGCCGTCCTCACCGCCTGCGGCACCAGCAGCAGCGCGGACAACGACAACGCGGGCGGCGGCTCGTCCGACCCCACCGCCCCGCTGGACCCGAAGGCCAAGGTCACGCTCACCATCGACTGCATGCCGCCGGCCGCGAAGAAGGCGGAACTCAAGGAGTGGAAGGAGGACGTCGCCGCCTTCAACAAGAAGTACCCGAACGTGACGATCGACGGTAAGTCGACGCCCGGGCAGTGCGAGGAGCCGGCCCGCTTCACGGCCGCGCTGAAGGCCAAGTCCCAGCCGGACGTGTTCTACACGTACTTCACCGACCTGCAGCAGGTGCTCGACAACGACGGAGCCGAGGACATCTCCGCGTACGTCACCGACAAGACCGTCCCGGCGCTGAACGACATCGACCCCAACGTGCTGAACGTCCTGAAGAAGGACGGCAAGCTCTACGGCCTGCCCACCAGCAACTACACCATGGGCCTGCTGATCAACCGCAAGCTCTTCACGCAGGCCGGCCTCGACCCCAACAAGCCGCCGACCACCTGGGAAGAAGTGCGCACCGCGGCCAAGGCGATCGCCGGCCTGGGCAAGGGCATCGCCGGGTACGGCGACTACAGCGCCCAGAACACCGGCGGCTGGCATTTCACGGCCGCGATGTACGGCCTGGGCGGCGACCTCGTCTCCGCGGACGGCACCAAGGCGGGGTTCGACTCCGACCTCGGCAAGCAGATCGTGCAGAACCTGCACGACATGCGCTGGGCCGACAACAGTATGGGCCAGACGCAGTTGCTCAAGTGGGGCGACCTGCAGAAGCAGATGGCCGCCGACAAGCTCGGGATGTTCCTGGCCGCGCCGGACGACATCACGTACATGGTCCAGCAGCTCGGCGCCGACTACGCCAACTTCGGCATGGGCCCGATCCCCGGCGGCAAGACCACCCTCTTCGGCGGCAACGACTACATGATCAAGAAGGGCAGCTCGCCCGACAAGATCAAGGCCGCCATCGCGTGGCTGAACTTCAAGACGCTCAGCGTGGGCAAGGGCCAGTTCGAGTACGCCCGCTCCAAGGCGGACGGCCTGCCCGTCGGTCTGCCCCAGCCGGCCTTCTTCATCGGCGCCAGCAAGACCAAGGACGACCAGCTGAAGACCGAGAGCGCCACGATGCCGGTCGAGAACTTCCGCGCCTTCATGGACAACCCGATCCCCGGCAAGGCCGAGCCGCCGAAGGCCCAGGAGATCTACAAGGTCCTGGACAACGTGATGTCCGGTGTCCTCACCAACAAGAACGCGGACCCGGCCAAGCTGCTGTCCACCGCGGAGACCCAGGTCAACCAGGTCCTCGCCAACCAGTAGCCCCGGCTTCCCCGGCCCCCGGCACCCAGGAGCGACGATGTCCGCCCCCACCCTGCCCACCAGCACTCCCGCGAAGAGCCGGTCGCGCCGTACGGTGCGCCGCCCCGCCCCGGACGCCCGCCGTCCGGGGCGGGCCGGCCGCTCCCTGCGCCGCAACCTGACCGCGCACGGCTTCCTGATCGGCGCCGTGCTGTGCTTCGGGTTCTTCTCCTGGTACCCGATGGTCAGGGAATTCCTGCTGGCCTTCCAGAAGACCGAGAACGGGCACACCACCTGGGCCGGCTGGTCGAACCTGAACTACGTCTTCCACGACCCGGCGTTCTGGCAGGCCTGGCGCAACACCCTGCTGTACACCGGTCTGGCGCTGCTGCTCGGCTTCGCAGTGCCGTTCCTCGTCGCCCTGCTGCTCAACGAACTGCGGCACGCGCGGGGCTATCTGCGGCTGCTGGTCTACCTGCCGGTGATGCTGCCGCCGGTGGCCTCCGTGCTGCTCTTCAAGAACTTCTACAACCCCGAGTACGGCCTGTTCAACCGCATCCTGGAGCTGCTGCACCTGCCCACGCAGCAGTGGCTGCAGTCCACCGACACCTCGATGCTGTCGGTGGTCATCGCCGCCACGTGGATGAACATGGGCGGCGCCACCCTGATCTACCTGGCGGCGCTCCAGGGCATCCCCGGCGAGCTCTACGAGGCCGCCGAGCTCGACGGCGCCGGACTGCTCCGGAAGGTCTGGCACGTGACGATCCCGCAGACCCGGCTCATCCTGTCGCTGATGCTGCTCATGCAGATCATCGCCACGATGCAGGTCTTCACCGAGCCCTTCCTGCTGACCGGCGGCACCGGCCCGGAGGGCTCCACCACCACCGTCGTCTACCTGATCTACCAGTACGCGTTCACCTTCAACAACTACGGCAGCGCCGCGGCGCTCGGTCTGGTCCTGCTCGTGCTGCTGGCGGTCTTCTCCGCCGGGTACGTGCGGCTCAGCCGCGCCACGGACGAGTAGGGCGGGGAACCACCGATGAGCAGCAGCACCCGAACGCTGATATCGCCGACGCAGCTGGCGAGCCGCCGCGGCAAGACCGTCTACCGGACCGTCCTCGCCCTGGTACTGGTCGCCTTCACGCTGGTCTTCCTCGGCCCGCTGTACTGGATGGCCGCCAACGGCCTGAAGTCCACCGAGGAGTTCGCGCAGATCCCGCCCACCGCGTTCCCGCACGCGATCCACCCCGAGAACTACAAGAGCGCATGGGACGTGATGGACCTGTCCCACCTGCTGCTCAACACCCTCTGGTACGCCTTCGGGGCGCTCGCCTTCCAGCTGGTCCTCGACGTCGCCGCCGCGTACTCGCTCTCCAAGCTCCGCCCGGTGCTAGGCAACGTGATCCTCGGGATGATGCTGGCCACGCTGATGATCCCGGCGACGGTCCTGGTCATACCCCAGTACCTGACGGTGCTGGACGTGCCGGTCTTCCAGCGCAACCTGCTCAACTCGCCCTGGGTGATCTGGCTGCCGGCGGTCACCAACGCCTTCAACATCTTCCTGCTGAAGCGGTTCTTCGACTCGGTGCCGCAGGAACTGCTCGACGCCTCCGCGATCGACGGGGCCTCGCAGCTGCGCACCCTGTGGTCGGTGGTCCTGCCGATCTCCCGCCCGATCCTCGGAGTGGTCTCCATCTTCGCGATCGTCGGGGTCTGGAAGGACTTCCTCTGGCCGATGCTGACGCTGCCCGACCCGACGAAGCAGACGCTCAACGTCGGCATCTACTCGCTCGCCAGCGGGGTTCCGGAGAACTGGCTGCTCGCGGCCATCGCGATGGCCTCGGTGCCCACCCTGCTGATCTTCCTGATCTTCCAGCGCAACATCATGAGCGGCCTCACCGCCGGCGGCCTCAAGGGCTGAGACCCGGCCCCGACGGCCTCCCGGCCGCACCCGTCCAGCACCACGCCGCCCGCCCGGGGCGGGCGGCGCGGTCCCAGCTGCCCGAAAGGACCAGTCACGTGGCAGACATCCACCCGGCCGAGGCCACCGACGCGTGGTGGCGCGGCGCCGCCATCTACCAGGTGTACGCACGCAGCTTCGCCGACGGAGACGCGGACGGCACCGGCGACCTCGCCGGGGTGCGGTCCAGACTGCCGTACCTGGCCGCGCTGGGCGTGGACGCCCTCTGGTTCAACCCCTGGTACCCCTCGCCCATGGCCGACGGCGGGTACGACGTCGCCGACTACCGGGCCATCGACCCGGCCTTCGGGACCCTGGCCGACGCCGAGAAGCTGATCGCCGAGGCCCGTGGCCTGGGCATCCGCACCATCGTCGACATCGTCCCCAACCACATCTCCGACCAGCACGTCTGGTTCCAGGCCGCGCTCGCCGCGGGGCCGGGGAGTCCGGAGCGGGGGCTCTTCCACTTCAGGACCGGCCGCGGCGAGAACGGTGAACTGCCGCCCAACGGCTGGCGCTCCCAGTTCGGCGGCTCCGCCTGGACCCGGCTCCCGGACGGCGACTGGTACCTGCACCTGTTCGCGCCCGAGCAGCCCGACCTCAACTGGGCCCACCCCGCGGTCCGGCGGGAGCACGAGGACGTGCTGCGCTTCTGGTTCGAGCGCGGCGTGGCCGGGGTGCGCATCGACTCGGCGGCCATGGTCGCCAAGGATCCCGACCTGCCGGACTTCGTGGAGGGCCGCGACCCGCACCCGTACATCGACCGTGACGAGCTGCACGACATCTACCGCTCCTGGCGCACCGTCGCCGACTCCTACAGCGGCGTGCTGATCGGCGAGGTGTGGCTGCCGGACGCCGAACGCTTCGCCCGTTACCTGCGCCCCGACGAGCTGCACACGGCCTTCAACTTCGACTTCCTGGCCTGCCCCTGGGACGCCGGCCGGCTGCGCGCCTCCATCGACTCGACCCTCGCCGCGCACGCGCCGGTCGGGGCCCCGGCGACCTGGGTGCTGGCCAACCACGACGTGACGCGTACGGTCACCCGCTACGGCCGCCAGGACACCGGCTTCGCCTTCGCGGCCAAGGCCCACGGCATCCCCACGGACCTGGAGCTCGGCACCCGGCGCGCCCGCGCCGCGGCCCTGCTCACCCTCGCCCTGCCCGGTTCGGTCTACCTCTACCAGGGGGAGGAACTGGGGTTGCCCGAGGTCGAGGACATCCCGGCCGAGCTGCTGCAGGACCCGATGTACTTCCGCTCCGGGGGCACCGACCCGGGACGTGACGGCTGCCGCGTGCCGATGCCCTGGTCGGGCGACGCGCCGCCGTACGGCTTCGGGGGCGAGCGCCCCTGGCTGCCGCAGCCGGCCGACTGGGCGGCCTACACCGCGGAGGCCCAGGAGGCCGACCCCTCCTCCATGTTGAGCCTCTACCGGACCGCCCTGGAGCTCCGCCGCGCCGAACCCGGCCTCGGCGAGGGCCCGATGAGCTGGTACGACGGCCCCGCCGACGTGCTGCACTTCCGGCGCGAGGGCGGCTTCGCCTGCGTGCTGAACATGTCCGCGACCCCGGTCGAGCTCCCCTCCCACCGGCGGCTCCTGCTGGCCAGCGGCCCGCTCGCCGAGGACGGCCGGCTGCCCCGGGACACGGCGGTCTGGCTGCGCCTGGGCGAGTAAGTGCCTGTCCTCCTCCGGATCGGATCCCTGCGGCGCGACGCCGGGGCGATCCGGAGGACAGGCCCGCGGCCCGCTCCGGCGGGCCGCGGGCGTACGCGTCCTGACACCGCGGACGCCGAGGGGCGCGGCACCCGCACCGGGCGCCGCGCCCCTCATCGCTGTGTGCGGGCCGGTCACACCGGCCCGGAGATCACCGCCACCCGCTTGGTGAGCGCCACGCCCGAGCCGTCGCGGCGCGGGTCCTTCGGCGGGAGGTCGGCGGGCGCACCCGTGGAGGTGGCGGCCCGGGCGGGGGTACCGCCGGCCCAGGCGAGGAGCAGCATGTCCTCGCCCTTGAGGAAGCGCTGGCAGCGTACGCCACCGGTCGCCCGGCCCTTGCGCGGGAACTGGTCGAACGGCGTGAGCTTGGCCGTGCCCTCCTCGGCCCCGGCGAGCGTCTCGCGGGCCCCGGCCAGAGTGAAGACCACGGCGTCGGCCGACGGGTCCACCGCGTTGAAGGAGATCACCTTGGCGCCGTCCGCCAGCTTGATGCCGGCCATGCCGCCGGCCGGGCGGCCCTGCGGACGCACCTGGCCCGCCGGGTAGCGCAGCAGCTGGGCGTCGTCGGTGATGAAGACCAGGTCCTCCTCGCCGGTGCGCAGCTCGACCGCGCCGACGATCCGGTCGCCCTCCTTGAGGGTGATGACCTCCAGGTCGTCCTTGTTCGCCGGGTAGTCCGGCACTACGCGCTTGACGACGCCCTGCTCGGTGCCCAGTGCCAGGCCCGGCGAGGACTCGTCCAGCGTGGTCAGGCACACCACCTGCTCGTCCGGCTCCAGCGACAGGAACTCCGCGATCGGTGCGCCGCCCGCCAGGTTCGGCGCGCCCGAAGGCTCCGGCAGGATCGGCAGGTCGATGACGGCGAGCCGCAGCAGGCGCCCGGTCGAGGTGACCACGCCGATGTCGGCCCGCGCGGTCGTCGGGACCGCCGAGAGGATCACATCGTGCTTGACCCGCTTGCCGTCGCCCGGCGTCAGCGCCTCGCCGTTGGCCGTACGGGCCAGCAGCCCGGTCGAGGAGAGCAGCACGCGGCACGGGTCGTCGGCGACCTCCAGGGGCACGGCCGCGATCGGGGTCGCCCCCGGCTCCAGCAGCATCGTGCGGCGCTCGGTCGCGTACTTCTTGGCGACCGCGGCCAGCTCGGCGCTGACCAGCTTGCGCAGCTCGGCGTCGGACTCCAGGATCCGGGTCAGCTCCTCGATCTCCGCGGTCAGCCTGTCCCGCTCGGACTCCAGTTCAATCCGGTCGAAGCGGGTCAGGCGGCGCAGCGGGGTGTCGAGGATGTACTGGGTCTGGATCTCCGAGAGCGAGAAGCGCTCGATGAGTCGCTCCTTGGCCTGGGCGGCGTTGTCGCTGGAGCGGATGATCGAGATGACCTCGTCGATGTCGACCAGGGCGACCAGCAGGCCCTCGACCAGGTGCAGGCGGTCGCGGCGCTTGCCGCGGCGGAACTCGCTGCGCCGCCGGACCACCTCGAAGCGGTGGTCGAGGTAGACCTCCAGCAGCTCCTTCAGGCCCAGCGTAAGCGGCTGGCCGTCGACCAGCGCCACGTTGTTGATGCCGAAGGACTCCTCCATGGGGGTCAGCTTGTACAGCTGCTCCAGGACGGCCTCGGGGTGGAAGCCGTTCTTCACCTCGATCACCAGCCGCAGTCCGTGCTCGCGGTCGGTGAGGTCCTTGACGTCCGCGATGCCCTGCAGCTTCTTCGAGCCGACCAGGTCCTTGATCTTGGAGATGACCTTCTCCGGGCCGACCGTGAACGGCAGCTCGGTCACCACCAGGCCCTTGCGGCGGGCCGTCACGTCCTCGACGGAGACCGTGGCGCGGATCTTGAACGTGCCGCGACCGGTCTCGTACGCGTCCCGGATGCCGTCCAGACCCACGATCCGGCCGCCGGTCGGCAGGTCCGGGCCGGGGACGTGCCGCATCAGCGTCTCGAGATCCGCGTTCGGGTAACGGATCAGGTGGCGGGCGGCGGCGATGACCTCGCCCAGGTTGTGCGGGGGCATGTTGGTCGCCATGCCGACCGCGATGCCGGAGGCGCCGTTGACCAGCAGGTTCGGGTACGCGGCCGGCAGGGCCACCGGCTCCTGCTCCTGGCCGTCGTAGTTCGGCGCGAAATCGACGGTGTCCTCGTCGATCGACTCGACCATCAGCATCGCGGCCGGGGCCGTACGGCACTCCGTGTAACGCATGGCGGCCGGAGGGTCGTCGTTGCCGAGCGACCCGAAGTTGCCGTGGCCGTCGACCAGCGGCAGGCGCATGGAGAACGGCTGCGCCATGCGCACCAGCGCGTCGTAGATCGAGGCGTCGCCGTGCGGGTGGAGCTTGCCCATCACCTCGCCGACGACGCGGGCGCACTTCACGAAGCCGCGCTCGGGGCGCAGCCCCATCTCGTTCATCTGGTAGACGATCCGGCGGTGCACCGGCTTGAGCCCGTCGCGGGCGTCGGGGAGCGCGCGCGAGTAGATGACCGAGTAGGCGTACTCGAGGAAGGACCCCTGCATCTCGTCGACGACGTCGATGTCGAGGATGCGCTCCTCGAAATCGTCCGGCGGCGGGGTCTTCGTGGTGCGGCGGGCCATCAGGGCGCTGCTCCTTCGGCTGGACCTCATCGGGTAAGAACACGGGACTGACGCGGACCATTGTGGACCGCCCCACCGACAGCCCGGACACCCCCCGCCTCATTCGTGGCGGTGACGGGAACTTCGCGGGCCGTTTGTCCGCTGCCTAGAGTGGCAGGTCTCAGCACAAAACTAACGAGTACGCGACCGGAAGGACAGCTTGCCCATGGGTCACACGGCCACGCCGGAGGCAGAATCCGGCGGCCTCACCGCGACCGAGCACCGCCTGGCCAACGGCCTGCGCGTGGTGCTCTCCGAGGACCACCTCACCCCGGTCGCCGCGGTCTGCCTCTGGTACGACGTCGGTTCCCGACACGAGGTGAAGGGCCGTACCGGACTCGCCCACCTCTTCGAGCACTTGATGTTCCAGGGATCGGCGAACGTCAAGGGCAACGGCCACTTCGAGCTGGTCCAGTCCGCCGGCGGCTCGCTCAACGGGACCACCAGCTTCGAGCGGACCAACTACTTCGAGACCATGCCGGCCCACCAGTTGGAGCTGGCCCTGTGGCTCGAGGCGGACCGCATGGGCAGCCTGCTGTCCGCGCTGGACCTGCAGAGCCTGGACAACCAGCGCGACGTGGTCAAGAACGAGCGCCGCCAGCGGTACGACAACGTCCCGTACGGCACCGCCTTCGAGCGGCTGACCGCGTTGGCGTACCCGGACGGCCACCCGTACCACCACACGCCCATCGGCTCCATGGAGGACCTGGACGCCGCCTCCCTGGATGACGCGCGCGCCTTCTTCCGTACCTACTACGCGCCGAACAACGCCGTACTCGCGGTCGTCGGCGACATCGATCCCGAGCAGACGCTCGCCTGGGTCGAGAAGTACTTCGGCACCATCCCCGCCCACGAGGGCAAGCCGGCGCCTCGCGACGGTTCACTCCCCGGAGTGATGGGCGGGCAACTGCGCGAGGTCGTCGAGGAGGACGTCCCGTCCAGGGCGCTCATGGCCGCCTACCGGCTGCCCCACGACGGCACCCGCTCGGCCGACGCCGCCGACCTCGCCCTGACGGTCCTGGGCGGCGGGGAGTCCTCCCGGCTGCACAACCGGCTCGTGCGCCGTGACCGCAGCGCCGTCGCCGCCGGCTTCGGCCTGCTGCGGCTGTCCGGGGCGCCCTCGCTGGGCTGGCTCGACGTGAAGGCCTCCAGCGGCGTCGAGGTGCCCGCCATCGAGGCAGCCGTCGACGAGGAGCTGGCCCGCTTCGCCGAGGAGGGCCCGACCCCGGAGGAGATGGAGCGGGCGCAGGCCCAGCTCGAACGCGAGTGGCTGGACCGGCTCGCCACGGTCGGCGGCCGCGCCGACGAACTGTGCCGGTACGCCGTACTGTTCGGCAACCCGCAGCTGGCGCTGACCGCCGTGAAGCGGATCCTGGAGATCACCGCCGACGAGGTGCGCGACATCGCCGCCGCCACCCTGCGGCCCGACAACCGCGCCGTGCTGGTCTACGAGCCCACGGGCTCCCCGGCAGCCTCCGGCGAGGACTCCGACGAGGACGAGGAGGGCGCGGACCAGTGACCGACGTCCACAGCACCATGACGTTCCACCCGCAGCCCAAGCCGGGGCAGCCCAAGCCCTGGGACTTCCCGGCCCCCGAGCGCTCCACGCTGCCCAACGGGCTGACCGTGCTGCGCAGCCACCGCCCCGGCCAGAAGGTCGTCGCCGTCGAGGTGCTGCTCTCCGCGCCGCTCGACGCCGAGCCCGAGGGTCTGGACGGCGTCGCCACGATGATGGCCCGGGCCCTGTCGGAGGGCACGGACAAGCACACGGCCGAGGAGTTCGCCGCCGAGCTGGAGCGCTGCGGGGCCACCCTCGACGCCCACGCCGACCACCCCGGCGTCCGGGTCTCCCTGGAGGTCCCCGCCTCCCGTCTCGACAAGGCCCTCGGCCTGCTCGCCGACGCGCTGCGCGCGCCGGCGTTCCCGGAGAGCGAGGTCGAGCGGCTGGTGGGCAACCGCCTCGACGAGATCCCGCACGAGCTGGCCAACCCCGCGCGCCGCGCCGCCATGGCGCTGTCCAAGGAGCTCTTCGCCGCCGACCTGCGCTGCTCCCGGCCGCGCCAGGGCACCGAGGAGACGGTCTCGCGCATCGACGCCGCCGCCGTCCGCGCCTTCTACGACACGCACGTACGGCCGTCCACCTCGACCGTCGTCGTGGTCGGCGACCTCACCGGGATCGCGCTGGACGACCTCCTGGCCAACACGCTGGGGGAGTGGAGCGGCAAGCCCGCCGAGCGCCGCCCGCTGCCCGCGATCACCGCGGACGACACCGGCCGCGTCGTGATCGTCGACCGGCCCGGCTCCGTCCAGACCCAGGTGCTCATCGGCCGCGCCGGCGCCGACCGCCACGACCCCGTCTGGGCGGCCCAGGTGCTGGGCACGTACTGCCTCGGCGGCACGCTGACCTCGCGCCTGGACCGCGTCCTGCGCGAGGAGAAGGGCTACACGTACGGCGTGCGGGCCTTCGGCCAGGTGCTGCTCGCCACACCCGAGGGCACCGGGGTCTCCCTGCTGGGCATCAGCGGGTCCGTGGCGACCGACGTCACCGCTCCCGCGCTGGCCGACACCTGGCAGGTGCTGCGCACCCTGGCGGCGGAGGGGCTCACCGACGAGGAGCGCGACGCCGCCGTGCAGAACCTGGTGGGCGTAGCCCCGCTGCGGTACGAGACCGCCTCGGCGGTCGCCGGCACCTTCGCCGACCAGGTCGAGCAGTATCTGCCGGACGACTTCCAGGCCCGGCTCTACGAGCGGCTCGCCGCGACCGGCACGGTCGAGGCGACGGCCGCGGCCGTCAGCGCCTTCCCCCTGGACCGGCTCGTCGTCGTCCTCGTCGGCGACGCCTCCGCCATCGCCGGTCCCGTCCGTGAGCTGGGCATCGGCCCGGTCGAGGTCGTCACGGGCGTCTGAGCGGCACCTTCGACGCGACCCCGGGAGCCCCAGCGGCACCCGGGGCCGCGGCACGCACGGCCTCAGCGGTCCAGCCGCGCGGCGGCCCTATCGATCCTCATACCTCATGGAATGCGACCGTCGGGAGCGGCCAGTTCGGCGGCGCGTTCCAGGAACGCGGCGCGGAGCTGCGCCACCTGCTCCTCGTCCAGGATCTCCATGTCGTAATAGGTCCGGATATGGGCGGACCAGACCTCCGAAGGGGGCCCGTCCATGCCCATGACGACCGGGTCCCAGGACAGCGGTGCGAACCAGAGCGGTGCGAGAAGCCCGGGAGCTGTGGTGTCGCGGGATTACGGACCGTTGCGGCCGGTTGGGGGCCGGTGTGGCATCCGGCACATATTGCCGGATTTTTTTGGTCCCGGGCGCAACACCCGGTTAGCGTCCTCGGGTTGCCCGGCGGAAGCAGCCGCCTCCCGCGGCACCGGAGCAACGATCGCCGAGTCCCCGTCAGGCGCGAGCCTGGGGAGCCGGGGACCCATCCGAGATGTCCCTGGGGTGAATCGGGCGGCCTGCCGCCGCCCGTAGGAGACCTTCCTGCTCCGAACCCGTCAGCTAACCCGGTAGGCGAGAAGGAAGGAAAGGATCTCCGCCTGCCCATGGCGTCGTTCTCCATACGCTCCACCCTGGCCGGCGCCGCCGCGCTGACCGCCATGACCACCGGCGCGTTCGTCGGGCCCGCCGCTGCCGCCGACACCAAGACCGACGGTTCCGCCTTCGCCCGCTGCGCCGCGGTCGCCGGCGACCTGGCCGCGCACATCGCCGACCAGGCGACGGCCCAGCACCGGGCCGCCGACGTCGCGCAGAAGCGCCATGACGCCCACGTCGCGCACGCCAAGCGCGTCGCCCGTGAGCGGGCCGCCAGGGAAGCCGCCGCGAAGGCGGCCAAGGCCAAGGCCGCCCGCGAGAGCGCCTCGCACGCGTCGCGGGGCGGCGCGCAGGCCCGCGGCGCGCTCGGCGGGTGGATGCTGCCGGTCGCCGGCTCCATCGGCACCCCGTACCACGCGACCAGCAGTCTGTGGTCCTCCGGTTACCACACCGGCGTGGACTTCCACGCATCCATCGGCACCCCCGTGCACGCCGCCGGGGCCGGCACCGTCGTCGAGGCGGGCTGGGGCGGCTCCTACGGCAACAACGTGGTGATCCGCCACGCGGACGGCATGTACACCCAGTACGGGCACCTGTCCTCCCTGAGCGTGTCGGTCGGCCAGAAGGTCTCCGCGGGCCAGCAGATCGGCCTGTCGGGCGCCACCGGCAACGTGACCGGTCCGCATCTGCACTTCGAGGCCCGTACGGCCCCGACGTACGGCGCCGACGTGGACCCGCTGGCGTACCTGCGCTCCAAGGGCGTCCACATCTGAGCCATCCCCTCCCCCCACACGAAGGCCCCGGTCCCCCGCCGGGGCCTTCGGCGTACCCGGTGCTTCCCGGCCGCCGACTGTCCAAAAATGCTCCATGAATTCGGGGCTGCCGTCGGAATCGGCGCCGTGCTGGAATAGAGTCGCCGCAGAAACGCCGACTCCTCCGTTACGCGGGGATTAAACGACGGCGGTCGGCGCGCACCGAAAGGAACCGGCGATGTGGGGTCGGATGTGAACGGGACCGGGGGCGCTGCGCGCCGAATTTCGGCCCAGGCGGTGTGCACGGCGATCCGTGACGACATCATCAGCGGGTTCTTCGCGCCGGGCAGCCGGCTGACCGAGGAGCAACTGGCCAAGCGCTACGGGGTGTCCCGGGTCCCGGTGCGCGAGGCGCTGCGCACCCTGGAGTCAGAGGGCTTCGTGCAGACCCGCAGGCACGCCGGGGCGTCCGTCGCCGAGCCGACCGAGCAGGAGGCCGCCGACCTGCTGGACATCCGCGGCCTGCTGGAGCCCCTGGGGGCCGCGCGGGCCGCGCAGCGGCGCACCGAGGCGCATGTGAAGGTGCTGCGCGGCCTCGTCCGGCTCGGCCAGGAGCGCTCCCTGCAGGGGCAGTTGTCGGACCTGCCTGCGCTGGACGGCTGGTTCCACGAGACGCTGGCCCAGGCCTCGGGCAGCCCGACCCTGGTGGCCCTGCTGACCCAGCTGCGGCACAAGATCGCCTGGGTGTACGCGGTGGACACCCCGGGCCGCGCCGTGGAGTCCTGGGAGGAGCACGGGGCGATCGTGGACGCGGTGGCCCGCGGCGACGCGGAGCGGGCCCGCAGGCTGATGGCGGCCCACGTCGAGCGGGCGACCGCGGCGCACCGGCTGCGCCGGCCGGAGCGCGCGGGACGCGGCGCGGCGGCGCGGTGAGGAATTGGAAACACGCCGTACACACGCCGAGCGGCCACGATTAACAGAAGTGCCGTATACAACTGTAGGAATTGTGCACGGGCCTATTTCCCGTGCCTGATTCCGCTGCGCGCTGCGCGGAATTGGCTCCGCAATGACGAAGAGGCGGGCCCGCGAAATCCGGCCGGATTTCGCGGGTCCGCCTCTTTCGTCGTACCGCGGTTTCCCGCGGTTTCAGACGGTCTCGGGGAGCTCGTCCAGTCCCTCGGAGACCAGCTTGGCCAGGCTGTCGAGCGCGGCGTCCGAGCCCTCGGCGTCGGAGGCGAGGACGACCTCCTCGCCGCCGGCCGCGCCCAGGCTCAGCACGGCGAGCATCGAGGCGGCGTTGACCGGGGCGCCGTCCGACTTGGCGATGGTGACGGGGACGCCCACGGCGGTGGCGGCGCGGACGAAGATCGAAGCGGGACGTGCGTGGAGGCCCTCGGCCCAGCCGATGGTGACGCGGCGCTCAGCCATGGTGTTGCCCTTCGGATCGTTCCAGGGAGGTCTAGACCAGTCTGCCATGCCGCGAGGAGCGGCCCGTCCACCACATCGTCGCACTCATCCCACAGTGCCCCGATACCCGTACGCTTGGGCCATGACAACGCCGCCGCCCGCCGCAGAGCGCGACTACCCGGTCCACTGGGAGGCGGACGTGGTCCTGCGCGACGGCGGCATCGCCCACGTCCGGCCCATCGCGCCGGACGACGCGGGACGGCTGGTCAGCTTCTACGAGCAGGTCTCCGACGAGTCCAAGTACTACCGCTTCTTCGCGCCCTACCCCCGGCTCTCCGACCGGGACGTGCACCGCTTCACCCACCACGACTACCGCGACCGCGTGGGCCTGGCGGCCCTCGTCGGCGGCGAGTTCATCGCGACCGTGCGCTACGACCGCACCGACGACGGCGAGGCCGAGGTCGCCTTCCTGGTCCAGGACGCGCACCAGGGCCGCGGCGTGGCCTCCGCGCTCATGGAGCACATCGCGGCGGTGGCCCGCGAGCGCGGCATCCGCCGCTTCATCGCCGAGGTGCTCCCGGCCAACCGCAAGATGATCAAGGTCTTCACCGACGCGGGCTACACCCAGCAGCGCAGTTTCACCGACGGCGTCGTCCGGCTCGAATGCGACCTGGAGCCCACCGAGCAGTCCCTCGCCGTCATGCGCGCCCGCGAGCAGCGCGCCGAGGCCCGCTCGGTCCAGCGGCTGCTCGCCCCGTCCTCGATCGCCGTGATCGGCGCCGGCCGCCGCCCCGGGAGCGTCGGCCGCGGCCTGCTCCGGCACATCATCGCGGGCGGCTACACCGGTCGCGTCCACGCCGTGAACCGTTCGTTCCCCGAGGAACTGCGCACCCTCGACCCCGAGGGCGTGCCCGCCCACCGCTCCGTCGCCGAGATCCCCGACACGATCGACCTGGCCGTCATCGCCGTCCCCGCCGACAACGTCGCCGAGGCCGTCGCCGACTGCGGCCGGCACGGCGTCCTCGGGCTGCTGGTGATCTCCTCCGGCTATGCCGAGTCCGGCGCCGACGGCCGCCGCAGGCAGCGCGCGCTGGTGCGACAGGCCCGCTCGTACGGCATGCGCGTCATCGGCCCCAACGCCTTCGGCATCCTCAACTCCGCCGACGACGTACGGCTCAACGCCTCCCTGTCGCCGGAGACCCCGGACGCCGGACGGCTCGGCCTGTTCACCCAGTCCGGCGCGATCGGCATCGCCCTGCTCTCCGGGCTGCGCCGGCGCGGCGCCGGGCTGTCGTCCTTCGTCTCCGCGGGCAACCGGGCGGACGTCTCCGGCAACGACATCCTGCAGTTCTGGTACGACGACCCGGCCACCGACGTCGCCCTGCTCTACCTCGAAACCCTCGGCAACCCGCGGAAGTTCTACCGCCTCGCCAAGCGCACCGCCGCCGTCAAGCCGGTCGTCGTCGTCAAGGGCGCCCGGCACTCGGAGGCTGCCCCGCCCGGCCACGCCGTGCCCGCCACGCGCATTCCCGACAGCACCGTCTCCGCGCTGCTGCGGCAGGCCGGCGTCATCCGCACCGACACCGTCACCGAGCTCCTCGACACCGGACTGCTGCTGTCGTGCCGGCCGCTGCCCGCCGGGCCGCGCGTCGCGATCCTCGGCAACTCCGAGTCCCTCGGCCTGCTCACCTATGACGCCTGCCTCACCGCCGGACTGGAGCCGGGCCTCCCGCTCGACCTCACCACCGCCGCCGGTCCAGAGGACTTCCGCGTCGCCCTCGCCGCCGCCCTCGCCGACCCCGCCCATGACGCCGTCGTGGTCACCGCCATCCCGAGGGTCGGGTCCGAACTCGCAGAGGACCCGGGCACCAGTGACGACCCCCCGCTGGCCGAGGCCCTCCGCGCCGCCGCGGACGAGTCCGGCGGCGCCAAGCCCGTCGTGATCGTCCACACCGCGCTGGAGGCCATGGGCACCCGCCTCGCGGCCGCCCGGATCCCCGCCTACGGCGCCGCCGAACGCGCCGTGAAAGCGCTGGCCCGGGCCGCCGCCTACGCCCAGTGGCGCCGGGACGCCCAGGCACCCGGCAGGGTGCCGGACTTCGAGGACGTCGACGAGGCGGCCGCGTGCCGGGACGTCACACGGCTGCTCAAGGACGCGGGGGAGCCCGCCGCGGACACCTCCGGCGTCACCCTCGACGAGTCCTCGGCCGCCGACCTGCTCGCCCGGTACGGCGTCGTGGTCCGGCCCGCGCTGCCCGCGCCCGGGATCGACGCCGCCCTGGAGGCCGCCCGCCGCCTCGGCTACCCCGTCGCCCTGAAGACCACCGCACCCCACCTGCGCCACCGCGCCGACCTCGGCGGCGTACGCCTGGACATCGCCGACCCCGACGACCTGCGCCGCGCCTTCGAGGAGCTGACCGCCCGGCTGGGCAAGCCCGAGGAGCTGCACCTGGTCGTCCAGGCCATGGCGCCGCGCGGCGTCGACACCGTCGTGCGCGCCACCGTCGACCCGGCCGCGGGCGCCGTGCTCTCCTTCGGCATCGCGGGCGCCGCCTCCGAACTCCTCGGCGACATGGCGCACCGGCTGGTGCCGGCCACCGACCGGGACGTCGCCGAGCTGGTCCGCTCCATCAAGGCGGCCCCGCTGCTGTTCGGCTGGCGCGGCGCGGAACCGGTGGACACCGGAGCCCTGGAGGAGCTGCTGCTGCGGGTGTCGCTGCTGGTCGACGACCTGCCCGAGGTGGTCTCCGTCGACCTCGAACCGGTCGTCGTGGCCCCCGCCGGCCTCACCGTGCTCGGTGCCTCCGTCCGTCTCGCGCGCCCCCCGGCCCGCACGGACCTCGGACCGCGCGCACTGTCGTCCTTCTGAACACGTGCTCCGCACTAGGATGGTCCGCATGGCAAAGACCGGTACGACGACCCAGGGGCTGCGCGCAGCGATCGAGCGCAGCGGCTACTACCCGGCCCTCGTGGCCGAGGCCGTGGAGGCCTCCGTCGGCGGGGAGCCGGTCGCCTCGTACCTGGTCCACCAGGAGACGACCTTCGATGCGAACGAGGTCCGCCGGCACGTCACCGTCCTGGTCCTGACCAGCACCCGCTTCATCGTCAGCCACACCGACGAGCAGAGCGCCGACGACACCTCCCCGAGCCCCTACGCCACCACCTCCACCGAGTCGGTCAAGCTCGAGCGGATCTCCTCGGTCGTACTGAGCCGGGTCGTGGCCAACCCCGAGTCGTACACCCCTGGCACCCTGCCCCGCGAGGTCGTCCTGACCATCGGCTGGGGGGCGGTCAGCCGCATCGACCTGGAGCCCGCCGCCTGCGGCGACCCCAACTGCGAGGCGGACCACGGCTACACCGGCTCATCCACCGCCGACGACCTGAGCCTGCGCGTCAGCGAGGCGGGCGACGGCCCGGAGACCGTCCGGCAGGCCCTCGCCTTCGCGCAGGCGCTCTCCGAGGCCACCGCGAGCACGGCCTCCTGATGGTCCATCCCGCCCCGTCGTACGAGCCGCTCGATCCGTACACCGCACCCGCCCCCCGCTACGGCAGCGCCGCGCTGAGCGACCTGCTGCCCGCGGTCGCCGCCGGACTCGGCGTCTCCACCGCCCCGCCGACCTCGCTCGACCTCGCGCCCGCCGACCGTGCGTGCGTGTTCCTCGTCGACGGCATGGGCTGGGAACTGATCCGCCGGCATCCGGACGAGGCGCCGTTCCTCAACTCGCTGATGGCCGGCTCGGCCACCGGCAGCGGCCGTCCGATCACCGCGGGCTTCCCCTCCACCACCGCGACCTCGCTCGCCTCCGTGGGCACCGGACTGCCTCCCGGCGCGCACGGCCTGGCCGGGTACACCGTGCTCAACCCGGACACGGGCGAGCTGATGAACCAGCTGCGCTGGCAGCCGTGGACCGACCCGTACGTCTGGCAGCCGTACCCCACGGTCTTCCAGCTCGCCCGGGCCGCCGGCATCGAGACCTGCCAGGTCACCTCGCCCACCTTCCAGCACACCCCGCTGACGAAGATCGCTCTCAGCGGCGGGACCTTCCACGGACGGCTCACCGGCGAGGAGCGCATGGACCTCACCGCCGAGCGGCTCGCCGCGACCGACCGGGCGCTGGTCTACACGTACTACAGCGAGCTGGACTCCATGGGCCACCGGCACGGCGTCGACTCCGACGCCTGGCGCGGCCAGCTGATGATGGCCGACCGGCTCGCCCAGCGGCTCGCCGAACAGCTCCCGCCGCGCAGCGCGCTCTACATCACCGCCGACCACGGCATGATCGACATCCCCTTCGACCCCGAGTCGCGGATCGACTTCGACGAGGACTGGGAGCTGCGCGCCGGAGTCGCCGTCCTCGGCGGCGAGGCACGCGCCCGCCACGTCTACGCCGTGCCGGGCGCGGCCGCCGACGTGCACGCCGTGTGGAGCGAGGTGCTCGGCGAGCAGATGTGGGTGGCCTCCCGCGAAGAGGCCATCGCCGCGGGATGGTTCGGCCCCCTCGTGGAGGACCGGGTGCGCGGCCGCATCGGCGACGTCGTCGCCGTCGCCCGGGACGACATCGCGATCGTCGCCACCCGTACCGAGCCGGGGGAGTCCACCATGGTCGGCCTGCACGGCTCGATGACCCCCGCGGAGCAGTTGGTGCCCCTGCTCGAAGTCCGCACCTGAAGCACCGCCCCCACTCTCACCGCCCACCACTCCGCCCCGCCCGAAAGGCCGCCGCCTCCTCATGCCTGAGCTCGTGTTCTTCTCCGGAACGATGGACTGCGGGAAGAGCACCCTCGCACTGCAGATCGAGCACAACCGCTCGGCCCGCGGCCTGGAGGGCCTGATCTTCACCCGCAACGACCGGGCCGGCGAGGGCGTCCTCTCCTCCCGGCTCGGCCTGGAGACCAAGGCCGTCGAGGCCGCCGACGACTTCGACTTCTACGGCTACCTGGTCACGCACCTGTCCGGCGGCGCCCGCGCCGACTACGTGATCGTCGACGAGGCCCAGTTCTTCACCCCGGACCAGATCGACCAGCTCGCCCGCATCGTCGACGACCTGAGACTGGACGTCTTCGCCTTCGGCATCACGACCGACTTCCGCACCAAGCTCTTCCCCGGCTCCCAGCGGCTGGTCGAGATGGCCGACCGGATAGAGGTGCTCCAGGTCGAGGCGCTGTGCTGGTGCGGCGCCCGGGCCACCCACAACGCCCGCACGGTGGGCGGGAAGATGGTCGTCGAGGGCGAGCAGGTCGTCGTCGGCGACGTCAACCGCACCGACGCGGAGATCGGCTACGAGGTTCTGTGCCGCCGCCACCACATCCGCCGGATGACCGCGGCCGCGGCGCGCGCGGCGGCGATCTCGCCGGAGGTCCTGCCGGTCGACTAGTCCACGGCTCCGCCGGTCCGCTGCTCCCCGTCCCGGTCGCCCGGCTGCGGCCGGGAGCGGATCACGGTGAAGACCGCGCCCTCGGGGTCGGCCACGGTCGCGAGCCGGCCGTACTCGGAGTCGCGCGGCGAGCGGATGACGCTGCCGCCCAGCTCCAGCACCTGTCGTGCGGCGGTGTCGGTGTCGGCGACCTCGAAGTACGTCATCCAGTGCGCCCCCCGGTCGCGCGGCAGGGCACGGCCGACGCCGTGGATCCCGCCGACGGGACGGCCGGAGAGGTGCAGCGTGAGGTAGTCGAAGTCGGTGGAGACGACCGCGTCGGCCTCCAGCCCGAAGACCACCGAGTAGAACTTGCCGACCAGCGAGGCCTCACGGGTGACCAGTTCGTTCCACACCGGCGCGCCGGGCTCCCCGGAGACCTCGATGCCCCGGTGGTGCAGGGCCTGCCACACCCCGAACACCGCGCCCATCGGGTCCGAGGCGATGGCCACCCGCCCGGCGTCGTCCGCGTCCAGCGGGCCCACGCCGACCGTGCCGCCGCAGATCCGGATCAGCTCGGCCGTCTTGTCCGCGTCGTCCGCCGCGAAGTAGGTGGTCCAGGCGATCGGCAGATGCCGGTCCCTGGGCAGCTCGCCGATGCCGGCCACGCTCTTCCCGTTCAGTGTGGCGCGCATGTACTGGCCCAGCGAATGCGGACCGGGGTGGAACTCCCAGCCGAACAGATGGCTGTAGAACTCCTGCGTGGCCTCGACGCCGCGTGCCAGCAGGCTGACCCAGCACGGAGTGCCGTGCGGGTGGCGGTTCCCTACCTCGGTCATCAATTCTCTCCTGGGGAGCAACGCTCGGGCTTGCAGGGGAGGTGCCACAGCGATGCTCGCACCACCGGGCGTGCCGCGGACCGGGGCCGCGCCGCGGGTTTCCCGCGCCGGTTGACCACAATGGGCTTATGCATCCTGTCATTACCGTAACCGAATTGGCCGCGCAGCCGAAGGGAGTCCCCTCAGGCGCCGCGCTTCTTGACGTCCGCTGGCAGCTGGGCGGCCCGCCCGACCGTCCCGCGTACGAGGCCGGGCACCTCCCCGGCGCGCACTACGTCGACCTCGACACCGAACTCGCCGGACCGCCCGGGGCGGCTGGGCGTCACCCCCTGCCGGACCTCGCGGTGTTCACGGCCGCCATGCGCCGCGCGGGAGTGGGCCCGGACCGCGACGTGGTGGTCTACGACGGCGGTCTGGGCTGGGGCGCCGCCCGCGCGTGGTGGCTGCTGCGGTGGGCCGGGCACGAGCGGGTTCGCGTCCTCGACGGCGGCCTCGCGGCGTGGACGGCCGCGGGACTGCCCCTGGAGACGGACGTCCCCGCCGACGAGGACGGCGACTTCACCGCCGCGCCCGGCGCGCTACCCGTCCTCACCGCCGACGAGGCGGCGGCGCTGGCCCGGCGCGGCATCCTGCTGGACGCCCGGGCCCCGGAGCGCTACCGGGGCGACACCGAGCCCATCGACCCCGTCGCCGGCCACATCCCGGGCGCGGTCAACGCCCCCACCACGGAGAACGTCGCCGCGGACACCGGGCTCCTCCTCCCCGGTGAGGAGCTCGCGGCACGCTTCTCCAAGGCGGGTGCCACGCCCGACGCCGAGGTCGGCGTCTACTGCGGCTCCGGCGTCTCCGGCGCCCACGAGGTACTGGCTCTGGCGGTCGCCGGGATCCCCGCGGCGCTGTACGTCGGCTCCTGGAGCGAGTGGTCCACGGCCGGCCGGCCGGTGGCGACGGGGCCGCAGCCGGGCTGACCCCGGCAAGCCCCCTGAGCTGTCAGCCGGCGTCCGGCGACGGGTCGGCCTCCGCCCGCCCGTCGCCGGACTCCACGGTGGGTGCCTTGCCCGGAGGCATCGCGGGTGCAGTCATCAGCACCCGCGCGTACGCGCCCATGGCCACCACCATGACGGCGAGGATCACCAGCCATCTCACATGGAGACGCGCGGGCAGACTCAGCACACGTACGGAGAAGCCCCCGTACATCGGCCGCGCGATCCGTCGTCTGCGGTTGGTACGGCGGCTCAACGGCGCTTCCTCCTGTTCACGGTCCGCGAGGGCGGACGGGTGCGGCCGATGGACTCCCTGTGCTCCAGCAGTTCCAGCGGCATGTCGAAGGCCACGGCGGCCACGATTTGGGGCCCGTGCGGCGTGTCCCGGGAGTAGCGGGCCACGAACCGCTCGGAACGCAGTGATCCGTCGACCACCTCTACGTGCTCCCCCAGTGCGGGGATTCCCACCGCCTGCATCCGGACCCCGTGCTGCTCCGACCAGAAACGCGGCACCGGAGTGAAGCGCTGCGCAGCGGGGCCGCGCAGCAAGGAGTCCGCGGCATGCTGGCCCATCTCGACGGCGTGGATCAGATGCTCGACGCGCCGGGGCGTGGCGTCGAAACGCGCGTTGGGCCACCGGGCCACGTCCCCGGCCGCGACGATCGTCCCCACGAGGCGCCCGGAGACGTCGGTCGCGTGGCAGGTCGGCCCGCAGAGCACACCGTCGGAGATCTCCAGGCCGCTGCCGCGCAGCCACTCGGTACGGGGCACACTGCCGAGCCCCAGGACGACGAAGTCACAGTCGAGGACCTCGCCGGTGTCCAGTCGCAGGCGCAGCCCCTCGCCGTGGTCGGCCCAGTCGGTGATCTGTGTGCTCAGCCGCACATCGACACCTGCCCGCTGCTGGATCCCGGCCACCACCTCGCCGACCCGCGGGCCCAGTACCCGGCGCAGCAGCGGCGCGCTGTGCACCACCAAGGTGACGTCCATGCCGTGCTCCCGCGCCGTGCAGGCCAGCTCGCAGCCGACGAAGCCGCCACCGAGGATGACGACGCGGCGGGCCCGGGCGGCGTGCAGCGCGCGCTGCACCGCGGCGGCGTCCTCCAGCGTCCGGATGGTGCGCACCCGGTCGCTGAACACCGGCGCTTCGGGGAGCCGCTTCGCGTCCACCCCCGTGGCGATGACGAGGCCGTCGTACGGCAGGCGCTCCCCGCCACGCAGTTCCAGCGTCCTGCCGGGTACGTCGAGCCCGACCAGCCGGGTGTCCAGCAGCCAGTGGGCGTCGAGCGTCTCGTCCGCCCGGAAGGTCAGTTGCTCGGCGCCGAGCCGGCCGGCGAGGTACTGCTTCGACAGCGGCGGGCGGCTGTACGGCCGGCGGCTCTCCTCGCCCACGATCACCAGCTCGCCGTCGAAGCCCCTTTCCCGCAGCCGGGTCGCGGCGCTCAGCCCGGCGAGTCCGCCGCCCGCCACAACGATGCGCCGGCTGCTGCCGCGGGTGGTCGAGCCACTGCGCTGCCTCCGGACGGGCTGTCGTCCGCCGGGGGCCGGGCCGCTCCGGATCCCGATGGCCTGCATCGGACAGCAGCGCACGGCCTGCCGGGCCTGCGCGGCGAACTCGGCGGGCACATTGCGCGTGTAGTGGAGCGAGCCGCTCGCGGAGATCCGGAAGACCTCGGGGGCCTCCTGCTGGCAGATCCCGTAGATGTGGCAGCGGTTGTTGTCGACGCTGATCCGCACAGGCGCCGTCTCGGGCACGAGCGTCGGGGCCGGGGGCTGGAAGGACTCGGCCGGGACCGGCGCCTGCTCCCGCTCCGGGACCGCGAGCGGGGGAGGCCCGGCGTCGTGCGGCAGCGGATGGCCGCCCTGACGCTGTTGCTGGTGCGGGACGTACGGGGCAGGGTGCGACGGCGCATACCCGGGCGGCCCTGGCCGCAGGGGGACGGATCCGGGATGACGGTCCGCCGGGGCCGGGTGAGGGTACCCGGTGTACGGGGCCGGCTGCCGGGGGGCGGGGCCACCGTAGGGCCGGGCATCCGGCGCGGGATACGTCAACGCAGACCCTCCGAGGCGAGAGCCGAGTGCTGCCGCAGCCTCGAGCGTGACGGCAGGACACGGATCAGGAAGGCGAGTAGGCACGCGCCCGCACCGCCCGCCACGACGACCGCGACGACGTCGAGATGGCGTGGCTCCGGATGCACCGTGAAGACGTGGAGCCAGATCAGGAGGAACGCCGCGTAGGCGAGCTGATGGAACCTCAGCCACCGGTGGTATCCCAGCCGCTGCTGCAACCACACCGAACAGCCGACCGCGATCCCCAGTTCCGTTCCCAGAATCCCGAACCCCACCGGCAGCCGCTGCAGACCGCCGGTGAAGGGAACGGTGAGTTCGCTCACCCCGATGTGCCAGATCGGCTGGTACAGGAAGGTGACGCCGTGAATCGCCCCGAAGATCAGCGCGGACAGCGCCAGGGTCATGTGGGCTCCGTAGATCGTCGCCCGGTTGACCGTGCGCTGCAGGAACCTGAGCCGCAGCACGACGCCGAACATCACCGTGGTCACCATCAGCGTGTAGGAGATCAGGGCCGCGAGGCGGGCGATCTTGTGCACGCCGGTGTCGTACGCGATGTGCCGGTTGTAGGCATCCAGGGGCGAGCCGGGTATCGGGGCCGAGGACACCGCTGCGGACGCCTCCGGCGCGACGGCGACCGACAGGACGAGTACCAGCAGCAGCGCGGCGACGCGGCCGGCCGGTGCGAGCGCTCCGCGCCGTTCGTGCGGAAGGGTGGATTTTTGGGTCACGCCTGAATTCCCTGCTCCTCCGTGCCGGGGCAATATGACGGAACAAGCGTGGCGGTATTCGTATGGACGTGCAGCCGCCCCCATGATGCGTTCTCACGCGATTACCCGACAGCGTCTGCGCCGGCTCGGGAAACCTCGGCCGAGGCCACTCGCCACTTCGAACGGAGACGGTACACCATGAGTCTCCTGTGACTCATTCGCTCGCGGGGCATCCACGAGATGCACACATCCCCGGGTGGTAGCACCGGACAATGCGTGCACAAGGTGCGCAGTACGCCGATCCGCGGGCCGTCCGCGGTGTGACATATCCCTCTCTTCTGGGCATGGCGGGATCTATGTGTCACGTTCGAGGAGTGGCCGCGGCGTCCTCGGCTGGGAGCGCTCCCGCGTCCTGCTCCAAGAATTCAGAGGATTCTCAGAAGTTGTGCACGGCGAGCTCCGAGCGATTCGCCTGCTGCGCACCCTTTCTGTCGGATGTCATTCTGGGACTTCATTCCGGGGCGCCCGGCCGGCGGGCGCGCGGCGACGGCAGAGAGCCGGACCCGAGGCCGGGTCCGGCTCTTTGCATCTGGTCCTGGGCGCGGGTGGGGACCCGCCGCTCGGACTTCCGGGAGGCGGAAGGCCTAGTCCTGCTTCTTGCGCCGGCTGCCGAACACGATCTCGTCCCAACTCGGCACCGTCGCCCGCCGTCCCGGACGGACACCGTCCGCCTCCGCCTGGCGGTCCGTGGACCCGACCAGCCGGTCGCGGTGGGCGCCGACCGAGCGCGGCATCAGGACGTCCGCGTACGCGGAGCCCGCGCCGGCGCTGGCCGCGGGCGGTGCCGCCTCGTCCGCCTCGGGCGCGTCGGGTTCGGCGTCCGTGACCGTGGCCGCGGTCGCCGTGTCGGGCGTGGTGGAGGGCGGCCCGGCCTGCGCCGGCACGACCATGTCGCCGCGGAAGCTGGGCACCGCCTCCAGGAGGCTGGTCAGGGAGTCGCGCTCCTCCTCCGCGCGCTCCTCGGCGGTGCGTTCGGCCCGCTCCGTCCGCTCGGCGCGGTCGGCCCGGTCCAGCGCCCGGTCGCGCGGCAGCCGCGCGATCCTCGGCACGAAGGGGTAGCTCGGCTCCTGCGCGGGCTCCTGGGTCGTCTCCCCGATGAGCGCGCGCGCCTCGTCGTCCACGGCCTGGACGAGCCGGCGCGGCGGGTCGTACGTCCAGCTCGCGGAGTGCGGCTCGCCGGCCACGCGGTAGACGAGGAGAACCTCCCAGGTGCCGTCGTCGCGCCGCCAGGAGTCCCAGAGGACGCTGTCCTTCTCGGCGCCGCGCAGCAGCAGCCGCTCGGAGACGGCCTCGCCGAGCTGCGGGCCGGTGCTCTCACCCTGTCGCCGCACCGCGGTCTTGCGGGCCCGCTCGGCCATGAAGGCACGCTCCGCCAGCACGGGGCCCTCGAAGCGCCGGACACGCTCCACCGGGATGCCGGCCAGTTGCGCGACCTCCTCGGCGGTGGCGCCCGCTCGTATCCGCGCCTGGATGTCGCGGGGGCGCAGATGGCTCTCGACCTCGATCTCGATCTGGCCCAGCCGCGCCCGGTCGTTGCGAATGGCCGCACGCAGGCGCTCGTCGATCGGAAGCGTGTACTCCGTGCTGTCGGCAGCCTTGAGCACCAGTCGTGTGCCGTCGTTGCTGACGGCCACGACACGCAGTTCGGGCACGGTTACCTCCCGGGTGGTGCCTGCCGACGTCACGTGCGTCGCTGCTCCCGATGGACGAGTGTGACCTGCCCGGGTGCAGCCTGCCACAACCTTGCTGAGTTTCTCGGCGTGTCGGGCGTGTGCCGTGACGCGCCGTTATGGCACCGTTACCTATTTGCAACGCTGAGTGACCAAGCGCTCCACTCGGCGTCCGGTGACTTCGGATCGATCGACGGCACCCCGGGACGAGTGCGCCGTCTCCCCCCGGAGCCAGGATTTGTCACAGTACTCCATTTGGACCACGTCGGTGGGGCGCCGCGCCGTCGAACTTTGCGTACGCCAAGGGAGTTGGGGCAGGATCTTCACAAAAACCCCACAAGTGGAACTACTCTCCGAGCACCCGCCGCAGGTAGTCGTTGCGGAACAGCCGGTCCGGGTCCAGCCGGTCGCGCAGCGCGGTGAACTCCCCGAAGCGCGGGTACGCCTTGGCGAAGTAGTCCGCGTCACGGGTGTGGATCTTGCCCCAGTGGGGGCGTCCCTGATGGGCGGTCATGATCTGCTCGACCGCGGTGAAGTACTCCTGGTACCGGCTGCCCCGGTACATGTGCACCGCGACGTACGCGGTGTCCCGGCCCGAGGCCGTCGACAGGGCGATGTCGTCCGCCGGGGCGACGCGTACCTCCACCGGGAAGCTGATCCTGAAGTCCGAGGAGTCGACCATGGACTTCAGCTCCCGCAGCACCTCCACCGCGGACTCGCGCGGCACCGCGTACTCCATCTCCACGAAACGCACACGGCGCGGGTGGGTGAACACCTTGTACGGGATGTCGGTGTAGGTGCGGGCCGACAGGGCCCGGCTGGAGATCTGGGCGATGCCGGGGATGAGCGAGGGCACCGCCCGGCCCGCGGCGCAGGCCGCCTGGAAGACGCCGTTGGACAGGAACTCGTCGTCGATCCAGCCGCGCACCGCCGGGACCGGGGCGGCGGGACCCTGGCTGCGGTTGTTCCGCTTGGTGTTGCAGCCGTCGGTGTGCGGGAACCAGTAGAACTCGAAGTGCTCGTTCTCCTCGACCAGTTGGTCGAACTCCGCGACCACCCGCTCGAAGCGCATCGGCTCCTCGCGCGCGGTGAGCAGGAAGACCGGCTCCACCGCGAAGGTGATGGCGCTGGCCACGCCCAGCGCGCCCAGCCCGATCCGGGCGGCGGCGAACACGTCGGCGTTCTCCTCCGCCGAGCAGGTCAGCACCGAACCGTCGGCGAGCACCAGCTCCAGTGCCGTGATCTGGGCGGCTATGGACCCGGAGTCGCGGCCCGTGCCATGGGTGCCGGTGCTGGTCGCCCCGGCCACGGTCTGCTCCATGATGTCGCCCATGTTGGTGAGCGACAGGCCCTCCGCGGCGAGCATGGCGTTGAGGTGCTTGAGCTGGACGCCCGCCTCCACGGTGACCGTGCCGGCCGCGCGGTCCAGGGCGCGCACCGCGGTCATCCGCTCGGGCCGGATCAGGACGCCCGAGGTCGCCGCCGTCGAGGTGAAGGAGTGCCCGGTGCCCACGGCCTTGGCCGGCAGCCCGTCCGCGGCCGCCTTGCGGACCACGGCCGACAGCTCGTCCACCGAGGCGGGCGACTCGACCCGCGCGGGCACGGCCCGCACCGTCCCCGCCCAGTTACGCCATGTGGTCTTCCCGGCGGTCCTGCTCGTCGTAGCCATGCGTACGCGATCCCTCCAGCTCCGGCGCCGGCTCCAGCCGGCGGTACCCCAGGAAGGCCGCCACCACGGCGAGCGCCGCGGCGGAGGCGGGCACCGCGAACGCCGCCCGGGCCCCCGCCGCGTCGATCACCGACCCGGCCAGCGAGGCGCCGAGCGCCACACCGACCGCGAGTCCCGTGCTCGTCCACGTCATGCCCTCGGTCAGCTTCGCGCGCGGTACCAGCTGCTCGACGAGGGCCATGGTCGTGACCATCGTCGGTGCGATGGACAGGCCCGCGACGAACAGCGCCACGGCCAGGAACGGCAAGTTCCCGACCAGTAGTGGCGGGATCATACTCACGGCCATGGCCGCCACGCCCAGCAGGAAGCGGCGGGACGCCGCACCGCTCGGCTTCATCAGGCCGAAAAGCACCCCCGCGAGGCAGGAACCCGCCGCGTACACGGCGAGCACCAGGCTCGCCGCGGCCTTGTGCCCCTGCTCCTCGGCGAAGGCCACGGTGTTCACGTCCACCGCGCCGAAGATCGCCCCGGTCGCCACAAAGGTCAGTACGAGCACCTGGAGCCCGGGGGAGCGCAGTGCCGAGCCCGGGCTGTGCTGCTCGCGCGGATGCGGCGGCGGTTCGGTGGAGCGCTGCGCGGTCAGCAGCCACACCCCGGCCGCGAGGAAGAGCACGGCGAGCAGCGGCCCCGCCTCGGGGAACCAGATCGTGCACAGCCCGATCGACAGGATCGGGCCCACGATGAAGCAGATCTCGTCGACCACCGACTCGAAGGAGTAGGCGGTGTGCAGCAGCGCGGGCGAGCCGCGGTGGATCATGGCCCACCGCGCCCGCACCATGGCGCCCAGACTCGGCGTCAGCCCCGCCGTCGCGACGAACGCGAAGAGGGTCCAGTCCGGCGCGCCGGTCCGTACGCACACCAGCAGGGCCGCGACCGCCAGCACCGTCACCCCGGCCGCCGGGCGCAGGACCCTGCGCTGGCCGTACCGGTCCACCAGGCGCGAGACCTGGGGCCCCAGCGCGGCCCCGGCCAGGGCCAGGGTCGCCGCGAGCGCGCCCGCGATCCCGTAGCGGCCGGTGACCTGGGACATCATCGTCACGATGCCGATGCCCAGCATGGACAGCGGCATCCGGCCGATGAAACCCGCCGCCGAGAAACCCCTGGTGCCCGGGGTGGAGAAGATCGCGCGGTAGGGACTGGGCACAGGGCGCTCCACGGCTTCGTCGCCGACGTTCAAAGGGGCAGGAGTAAGGAATGTGACTCCGTCACACAGCTTACAAAGGGAGCGCAAGCGGTTTTCGCCGGTTCCTCGGCCGTCACCGCCGGGTGGCAGGATCGGAGCATGTCCGATCACACCGAGGCCGGCACCGCCGCTCCGTACGACGCACTGCTCCTGCTGTCCTTCGGGGGGCCGGAGGGGCCCGACGACGTCGTCCCGTTCCTGGAGAACGTCACGCGCGGCCGTGGCATCCCCCGCGAGCGCCTGAAGGAGGTGGGGCAGCACTACTTCCTCTTCGGCGGGGTCAGCCCCATCAACGCGCAGAACCGCGAGCTGCTGGAGGCGTTGCGCAAGGACTTCGCCGAGCACGGCCTCGACCTGCCCGTCTTCTGGGGCAACCGCAATTGGTCGCCCTACCTGACCGACACGCTGCGCGAGCTGGCCGACGGCGGGCACCGCCGCGTCCTGGTCCTGGCCACCAGCGCGTACGCCTCGTACTCCGGCTGCCGGCAGTACCGCGAGAACCTCGCCGACTCCCTCGCCGCCCTCGAGGCCGAGGGACGCCCGGTGCCCCGGGTGGACAAGCTGCGGCACTACTTCAACCACCCCGGCTTCGTCCGGCCCATGGTCGACGCGGTGGTGACCGCCCTCGCCGAGCTGCCCGAGGACGTCCGAGACGGCGCCCACCTGGCGTTCACCACCCACTCCATCCCCACCGCGGCCGCCGACACCTCCGGGCCGCCCGAGGCGCACACCGAGGACGGAGCCGGCGGCGCCTACGTGGCCGAGCACCTGGACACCGCGCGGGTGATCGCCGACGCCGTCCGCGAGGCCACCGGCACCGACCGCCCCTGGAAGCTGGTCTACCAGTCCCGCAGCGGCGCCCCGCACATCCCGTGGCTTGAGCCCGACATCTGCGACCACCTGGAGGAGCTGCACGCCTCCGGCGCGCCTGCCGCGGTCATGGTGCCGATCGGCTTCGTCTCCGACCACATGGAGGTCAAGTACGACCTCGACACCGAGGCGACCGCCAAGGCCGCCGAGCTGGGCCTGCCCGTCGCCCGCGCCGCCACCGTGGGCGCGGACCCGCGCTTCGCCGCCGCTGTGCGCGAGCTGGTGCTGGAGCGCGCCGCCACCGAGCGCGGCCTGGCCCCCGAGCGCTGCGCGCTGGGCGCGCTCGGGCCGAGCCACGACGTGTGCCCGGTGGGCTGCTGTCCGGCCCGCACCCCTCGCCCCGCGGCCGCGGGCGCCGAGTGACCGACGTACCCCGACGCACGAGGAGTGCTGTGACCGACCACCTCAAGGACGAACTCCTGGCCGTGGCCCTCGAGGCCGCCCGCAGGGCGGGCGCGCTGCTGCGCGACGGCCGCCCGGCGGACCTCGGCGTGGCCGCCACCAAGAGCACTCCGATCGACGTCGTCACCGAGATGGACATCGCCGCGGAGAAGCTGATCACCTCCTTCATCGCCGAGCGCCGCCCGGACGACGGGCTCCTCGGCGAGGAGGGCGCCAGCACCCCCGGCACCAGCGGCGTCCGGTGGGTCATCGACCCGCTGGACGGCACCGTGAACTACCTCTACGGCCTACCGTCGTGGGCAGTGAGCATCGCTGTCGAGCGGGACGGAGAGACGATCGTCGGGGTCGTCGAGGCCCCGATGCGCGGCGAGAGCTACCGCGCGGTGCTGGGCCGGGGCGCGTGGGTCAACGACCGGCGGGCCACGGTCCGGCCGGCACCCCCGCTGGACCAGGCCCTGATCAGCACCGGCTTCGGCTATCTCAAGGAGCGCCGCGAGGGCCAGGCCAGGGTGCTGCGCGAGCTGGTGCCGCAGGTGCGGGACATACGCCGCGGGGGATCCGCCGCCATCGACCTGTGCGACGTGGGCTGCGGCCGGCTCAACGGCTACTACGAGCGCGGCCTCAACCCCTGGGACTACGCGGCGGGCGCCCTCTTCGCCCGCGAGGCCGGCGCCCTGACCGGCGGCCGCCCCGGGGTGCCCGAGTCCACGGAGCTGACCGTCACGGCCGCGCCGGGGCTGTTCGAGCCCCTGCAGCGGCTGCTCGACGAGCTCGGGGCCTGGCACGACTGACCCGCCCGGCAGACGCCTGCCCGCCTGCCCGGTTGCTCCGGGCGGCGGGCAGGGGAACGCCCCGGCACCTTCCAGGTGTCCGGGGCGCGGCGTTCGGCAGGGCTGCCCGGGTCGATCAGGCGATCTTGGGCAGCACCTGGACGCCGTGCTCGGCGGCGAGGCGGCGCAGGTCGGCCAGTTCGGCCTCCTCGACCTCGGCCAGGAAGTCGTCCCCGTCCTCGCGGGCGCGGAGGAGGTCTGACTCGGTGCTGTGTATGCGCTGCAGGATGCCAGTGGTGAATGCGTCCATCAGATGGCGCCCCCTCGTCGTCGTGGGTTGACACAGGGATGTGCGGGGTCGTGCACAGGTCTCGTCCGGGGACCCCACGGATCACACAGCGGCTACTGCCACGGGACGACTGCGGACGCCCTGCGGGCGTGATCGGGGGTGTGCAGTCGTCCTCCCCAGGCCCGCCGGAGGGGAAACCTCCGGGACGCGAAGAATTCGGCTCAGGCTCCCCTTACCCCTGTTTTACGGCCGTCCGGTGCAGGATGGAGGGACATCCAGCCTGCGCAGGGGGCCTGTACACGGCTCTTCCTGTGCACGGCTCTTTGAGAAGTGCTCAGGGAAGGACAAGCGCCTTGCGCGTACTGGTCGTCGAGGACGAGCAGCTGCTCGCCGATGCGGTAGCCACCGGACTTCGGCGTGAGGCCATGGCCGTCGACGTCGTCTACGACGGCGGTGCCGCGCTCGAGCGGATCGGGGTCAACGACTACGACGTCGTCGTCCTCGACCGCGACCTGCCCATCGTCCACGGGGACGACGTGTGCCGCAAACTCGTGGAGCTGGGTCTGCCGACCCGTGTCCTGATGCTCACCGCGGCCGGCGACGTCAGCGACCGCGTCGAGGGCCTGGAGCTCGGCGCCGACGACTACCTGCCCAAGCCCTTCGCCTTCACCGAGCTCATCGCCCGGGTGCGGGCCCTGGGACGCCGTACGACGGCGCCGCTGCCGCCCGTGCTGGAGCGCTCCGGGATCAAGCTGGACCCCAACCGCCGCGAGGTCACCCGTGAGGGCCGGCAGGTCCATCTGGCACCCAAGGAGTTCGCCGTGCTGGAGGTCCTGCTGCGCAGCGAGGGCTCCGTGGTCTCCGCGGAGCAGCTGCTGGAGAAGGCCTGGGACGAGAACACCGACCCCTTCACCAACGTCGTGAGGGTCACCGTCATGACGCTGCGCCGCAAGCTCGGGGAGCCCGCGGTGATCGTCACGGTGCCCGGCTCCGGCTACCGGATCTGATCCGCCGTGCCCGCGCCCTCGTCGTCGCCGACGACCCCGCCGCCGGCCCCGCAGGCCGTCCCGCCGAAGCCCACCTGGGACCCGAAGCCGGCCGGCTCGCGCCCCATGCCGCTGCTGCGCCCCACGATCCGGATAAGGCTCACGCTGCTCTACGGCGGCATGTTCCTGATCGCGGGAGTGATACTGCTGTGGATCATCTACCTGCTGGCGGCGCAGGCCATCCGTCAGGGCACCGAGGCGCAGTTCCACGTGGTCGCCGGGCGGCTGGCCCTCACGGGTCTGTGCAGTGAGCTGCCGACCGGCGGGGTGGACCCCGACGTCTTCAACAAGGCGTACGTCCACTGCCTGGCGGAGCAGCGCGAGTACGCCCTGAACATCCTGCTGAAGCGCTCGCTGTTCTCCCTGATCGGCCTGGCGGTGCTCGCCTTCGCCTTCGGCTACCTGCTGGCCGGCCGTGTGCTGGCGCCGCTCGGCCGGATCACCCGCACCGCCCGCGGTGTGGTCAGCTCCGACCTGACCCAGCGGATCCACCTGACCGGCCCGGACGACGAGCTCAAGGAGCTGGCGGACACCTTCGACGACATGCTGGAGCGCCTGGAGCGGTCCTTCGACGCCCAGCGCCGCTTCGTGTCCAACGCCTCCCACGAGCTGAGAACGCCGCTGGCGATCACCCGCACGCTGCTGGAGGTCCAGCTCGCCGACCCGAACGCCTCCCCGGACATGCAGCAGCTGGGGAAGAACCTGCTCGCCACCAACACGCGCAGCGAGCAACTGGTGGAGGGCCTGCTGCTGCTCGCCCGCAGCGACAACGAGATCGTCGACCGCAAGCCGGTGGATCTCTCCGAGGCGGCCTCCCAGGCGCTGGAGCTGACCCGCAGCGAGGCCGACGCGAAGGGCGTGGCGCTGCGCAGCACGCTGGGCGAGGCCATCGTGCAGGGCAACGGGGTGCTGCTGGAGCGCATCGCGCTGAACCTGGTGCAGAACGCGGTCAGGTACAACGTGCGCGACAAGGGGTGGGTGGAGGTCGCCACCGGCGTCGAGCCGGGTGCCGCGGTGCTGACGGTGGTCAACACCGGGCCCGTGGTTCCCGCGTACGAGATCGACAATCTGTTCGAGCCGTTCCGCAGGCTGGGCACCGAGCGGACGGGCAGCGACAAGGGGGCCGGCCTCGGGCTCTCGATCGCCAAGTCCGTCGCCCGGGCTCACGGCGGCACGATCACCGCGGTCCCGCGAGAGGGAGGTGGCCTGGTCATGCGGGTTGTCATCCCCGTGTGACCAGTCCCACGACACCCCCGGGAGTGTGTTCGCTTTGCGCTGAATTTTGCGGTCTGCGTGCCCTCGGGGCATGCTGTGAGCGATCGCACATACGAATCCGGCCACGCGCACTCTCCGTGATGTTTGTCTCCGGGAAAAGACCGGAAAATCCATGTTTCCGCAGGTCATGATCACGGGAAGTACACGTGGAGGCGCGAGCAAGGTGCGACAAGTGGGCCGTTTCCGGTCATGACCGGCAGCGGATGGGATCACCTCTTCGGGGGTGCGGTTGGGTGTCGATTGAGTAACGGCACTTGATGTAAGGCAAAATCTCCGCTTCGGGCCGGGCACAAGACCGGCCTCCCATGCGTTACGTGCGCTGGAGACACCGCAGACACCCAGAGGGGGAGAGCGATACATGGCTACTGATTACGACACCCCACGCAAGACCGACGATGACGTCAACGAGGACAGCATCGAGGAACTCAAGGCCAGGCGGAACGACAAGTCGACCTCCACGGTCGACGTCGACGAGTACGACCAGGCCGAGTCCCTTGAGCTGCCCGGAGCCGACCTCTCCAACGAGGAGCTGTCGGTCCGGGTGCTGCCCCGGCAGGCCGACGAGTTCACCTGCATGAGCTGCTTCCTCGTGCACCACCGCAGCCAGCTGGCCACGGAGAAGAACGGCAACCCGATCTGCCGCGACTGCGCGGCCTGACGGACAGCCGGACCGTGGAAAGCGACGACGAGCGAGGCCATGAGGCCTCGCTCGCGGGCGCATCGGAGGGGCCGGCGGGCGATCTCGTCCCGTCCCGTCTCCCCGGCCGTGCCGCACGGGCACGCGCGCGCGCCAAGGCGGCGCTGAACACCTTCGCCGAGGGGCTCATCGAAACGGCCCCGAGGATCCCCGTCAGGGACCTGGAGACGCTTCGCCGCCAGTTCCCCGGGCTCGGTCCCGAGGAACTGGCCGACAAGCTCGTGAACGCCGCCACGATGGGCACGGCGACGGTCGGCGCCGGCATCGGTGCCGCCGCCATGCTGCCCACCCCGCCGGCCATGCCGGCGGAGCTGGCCTCGGAGACCCTCGGGGTCGCCCTGGTCGAGTACAAGCTCATCGCCGAGCTGCACGAGGTCTACGGGCTGCGCGCCCCGGGCTCGCTGCGGCAGCGGTCGGTGATGTACCTCGCCGAATGGACCGAGCGGCGCGGGATCGACTTCTCCAAGCCGTCCACGCTGAACATCGCCCTCGGCGGCAGGATGAAACGCGAGCTGCGCCAGCAGCTCATGAAGCGCACCATGCGCAATCTGCCGACGCTGACCCCGTTCATGGTCGGCGCGGCCGTCGGTGCCGTGATGAACCGGCGCGACACAAGAAAGCTCGCGGAGCAGATCCGCAAGGACCTGCGGGCCCGCCAGGTGCCCTGGGGCCTGCTGTCCGTGGAGGAGAAGCCCCTGCCCGGGCTGGAGCCCGGAGGCTGACCCCGGCGCCCCGCACAGGGGGCGCCCGCGCCCTCAGGCGCGCAGGTCCCGCAGGGCCGCGGCGAGCCGCTCGGGCGAGCGGGTCGACAGGTACAGGTAGGGCGTCGGGTCCTCGGGGTCGGTGACCTCGACCTTGAGCGCGGTGGGCACATAGGCGCGCAGCAGCATGAATGCCCGCGGATCGGCCTTGTACGACCGCCAGGCCAGCGCCTCGTCCCGGTCCAGCACCGTGGCCTCGCCGAGCGCCGCCACCGGGATCCTCGCGTCCCCGGCCACCAGCGAGCCGGCGACCACCCGCAGCCGCGGCGAGCCGTACGCGCTGACCAGGGCCGCGCCCGCGGCCGTGCCGCCCACCAGCCCGCCGAGCAGCGCCAGGGGCCCGAAGGGCAGCAGGATCAGCGCCAGCGACACGCCCGCCCCGACGGCGAGCGCCCACCACGAACGCGGCGCGGTCAGCCGCTCCTCATAGGTCATAACGGTCATGACACCAAGCTTGTCATGCCGTCCGCTCAGCGCCCGCCCCGGGACCGCAGCCTCGTCAGCGCGTGCGCCGCGCGCGGGGGGCGGCGCAGCCCTGTGGCGACCTGCTTGGCCCAGTCGGTCGCCGCCGTCGGCAGTGCCGCGTCCAGGACGGCCGAGGACCGGGCGTCGTTGCCCACCAGGTAGCGGGGGAGCGGCCGCGGCGCCGTCAGCGCCTTCAGGACGGTACGGGCCACCGGACGAGGCGACGGCAGCTCCCGCTTGACCATCTCCTCCGCCGCCTCGTACTGGTGGCGGTAGGGCGAGTTGCGGCCCCGGGGGAGCCGGCCCGCGCTGCGCTGCCAGATGTCGGTGGCGTACGAGCCCGGCTCCACCAGCACGACCTTGACCCCGAAGGGCGCGGCCTCCATCCGCAGCGCGTCCGTCACCGCCTCCAGGCCCTGCTTGCTGGCGCAGTACCAGCCGAGCAGCGGCATCGAGACCCGCCCGGAGATCGAGGAGATGTTGACGATCCGGCCCGCCCGCCGGGCCCGCATCGTGGGCAGCACCAGGCGGGCGATGCGCGCCGGGGCCACCAGGTTGGTCTCCAGTTGCTGGCGCACCTGCTCGTCGTCGACGTCCTCGATCGCGCCGGGCTGGGCGATCCCCGCGTTGTTCACCACCGCCCACGGGCCGCCGTCGGTCATCGTGGCGATCTCGGTGAACGCCCGGACGGAGGACGTGGCGTCCGTGACGTCCAGGAGCACCGTGCGCACCGACGCGCCGCTCCGCTCCACCGCCTCCCGCAGCGCCCCGGCCTTGTCCTCGCTCCGTACCGTCCCGATGACGTCGAAACCGGCATGGGCCAGCTCGAGGGTCGTGGCGAGGCCGATCCCGCACCCGGCTCCTGTGACGACGACGGACCTGGGGGTCATGTGGTGCTCCAAGGGGATGGTGCTCCGGTGATGGGCAGGCCGCGGGGCCGGAAGGACAACGGCCGGGCGGCGGGAAAGGATCCCGCAGGAGGGTAGGGTCTCCCGCGTGAGTGGAGCTACAACCGACGCCGGCCCGGACCGCCCGGGCCTGACACCGCCCCGCGACGCCGTCGCGCCCGAGCGGCACCCCGACGCGCCCGCCCCCGGCGAACCGCTGGGCGCGCACTACGACCACTGCTTCGGCTGTGGCGGGGCCCAGCCGCACGGGCTGCACCTTGAGGCCAGGGCCGGTGAGGGCGTCAGCGTGACCGCCGAGTTCACGGTCCAGCCCGCCCACCAGGGCGCTCCCGGCCTGGCGCACGGCGGCGTGCTGGCCACTGCGCTCGACGAGACGCTCGGCTCGCTCGCCTGGCTGCTGCGCACCATCGCGGTCACCGGCCGCCTGGAGACGGACTTCGTGCAGCCGGTGCCGGTCGGCGCCACCCTCCACCTGGAGGCCCGCTGCACCGCCGTCGCCGGGCGCAAGATCTACTCCAGCGCGGTCGGCCGGATCGGCGGCCCGGACGGCCCGGTCGCGGTCCGCGCCGACGCGCTCTTCATCGAGGTCAAGCTCGACCACTTCACCGACAACGGACGCCCCGAGGAGATCCGGGCCGCGATGGCCGACCCCGATCAGGTCAAGGTCGCGCGGGCCTTCGAGGTGAACCCGTGACCGGCGGCGCTCGCCCCCCGGTCGACGTGCTGATCCGCCGTTTGCACCAGGACGTCCCGATTCCCTCGTACGGGCACCCGGGCGACGCCGGGGCCGACCTCGTCACCACGGAGGCGGCGGAACTGGCTCCCGGCGAGCGAGCCGTGCTGCCCACGGGGGTGTCGATCGCCCTGCCCGACGGGTACGCCGCGTTCGTGCATCCGCGCTCGGGTCTCGCCGCGAGGTGCGGAGTGGCGCTCGTGAATGCCCCGGGAACGGTTGACGCCGGGTACCGTGGGGAGATCAAGGTGATCGTGGTCAACCTGGACCCGCGCGAGAGCGTACGGTTCGCAGCAGGGGACCGGATCGCCCAACTGGTCGTCCAGCAGGTCGAGCGGGTCCGCTTCCACGAGGTGGCGGAGCTGCCCGATTCCGCGCGGGCGGCGGGGGGCTTCGGCTCCACGGGGGGTCATGCCGCGGTGGATGGCTCGCCGGTCGGTCCGTCCGGCAATGGATACGCATCGGTCATCGCTGACCGGGAAGGACAGTGACGTGTTCCGTCGTCGTCGCAAGGAGCGCGGAGACGCCCTCGACGAGCTCGAGGCCGAGAGCCCTGACGAGCTGGCCGAAGACGCCGAGGAGTCGGACGACTCCATGGAGTCCCGTCGGTACAACCTTCCGCCCGCCCCGAGGCCGGACGGCCCGTGGGACGTGAGCGAGGTCAGGGAGCCCGCCGAGGGCCGGGTCGACCTGGGCGGTCTCTTCGTGCCCGGTGTGCAGGGCATGGAACTGCGCGTCGAGGTGGCCGGGGAGTCCATCGTCGCCGCGACCGTGGTGCTGCGGGAGAGCGCCGTCCAGCTGCAGGGCTTCGCCGCCCCCAAGTCGGAGGGCATCTGGGGCGAGGTCCGCGACGAGATCGCGTCCGGGATCACCAAGCAGGGCGGCATCGTCGACGAGGTCGAAGGCCCGCTCGGCTGGGAGCTGCGGGCCCAGGTGCCGGTGCAGCTGCCCAACGGCGCCAACGGCGTCCAGGTCGTGCGCTTCGTGGGCTGTGACGGCCCGCGCTGGTTCCTGCGGGGCGTCATCTCCGGGCAGGGTGCCGTCCAGCCCGAGACCGCCGGTCTGCTGGAGCAGATCTTCCGGGACACCGTCGTCGTCCGCGGCGAGTCGCCGATGGCGCCGCGCGACCCGATCGTGCTGAAGCTGCCGAACGACGCCCAGATGGTGCCCGAGGGCATCTCCCAGGAGGAGGGCGGACGCTTCTCCGACGGCATCGACCCCATGCGCCGTGGACCGGAGATCACCGAGGTGCACTGAGCGCCGGGGCCCGAAGGCTGCCCCACCCACGCCGAACGCCCGTGGGCCGACCTGTGAGAACAGGTCGGCCCACGGGCGTCTTCGCAGGTCATGGCGGGGGACGCCAATGCTCCGTCAAGGCGGTGCGAGGGCCCGTATGGAAGCCCTCAACAGGGCGTTCGAGGTGCGGAAACGGAGGTTTCCCGGGCTGGTCAACGTCCGATTCCGACCTAGGAGCACACGATGGCCGACCTGGCCTTCGTGGTCACCACGATCGCGGTCTTCGCACTGGTGGCCCTCATCGCCAAAGGGGTGGCGAAGCTGTGAGCGCCGAGAACATCGCCGGCCTCGTCGTCGCCGTCGCCCTGCTGGGCTACCTGGTCCTGGCGCTCGTCCGACCCGAGGGGTTCCGAGGCCGGGCATGAGCCCCGTCCTCGCTGACGGGGGAGTCGGCCCCGGTCATCCGGGAGTCCGCCGGTGACCGGTCGGCGGTCACCGGCGGCACCAAGGTGCTGTCGGACCGGATCGTCGTCCGCATCACCACGAAGCCCGGTGAGACCTTCATCGACCGGATGATCGCCCTGGTCGAGGGTGCCACCCGGCAGAGGACGCCCAACGAGATCGTCCTGGAACCCAACGTCGCGCTGAAGACCCTGGCCGGCTGACCCACCGCCGCCCTGCCCCCGTCCGGCACCACGCTTGCCGGACGGGGTTCAGCACGTCCCGGGGACCGGCCGTGGCGGCGGCCACGGGCCGTCGTGGTGGCCCTCCTCGTCGCCGCCGGGGCCCGCGGCCCGGTGCCGCGTCAGGAACGCGTCAAGCTCCGGGCGTTCGCCGTCAGGAGGCCGCCAACGCGGGCGGGACCCCGCCCCCGCCGGGGAGAGAGTGGGGGCACGGAGGGAGGCCGGCGGAGGCCGCTCGACGGTGCGGAGGGGGGCTGCGGAATGGTACACACCGTCACCGCTGAGGAGCGGCGGCAGGTGCCACCCGGTCCGGAACCGGACGGTGGTGGGGATTCCGGGTCAGGGAGACGGCACCGTGTTCCGCCTCGGCCTCCCGTCCGCGGGGGATCGCCGGGCCGGCCGCGTCGCGCGTCGACGGCGTCGCTGCGCGGCCGCCCCGGCAGCGTGCCCGCCCGGCTGCGGCTGCTGCGGGCGACGGCGCTCACCGCGTGTGCCGCCCTGGCGGCGGCTCTCCTCGCGGGCGGCGTCCGGGCGGACACCTCCTGGTCGGCGATCCGCACGCACTCCGCGCCGCAGGTCACCAGCGCCGCGGGCCTGTACCTCGCGCTCAACGACATGGACGCGCAGGTCGCGAACCGGTTGCTGACCCGCGGCAACGGCGACGCCGAGCGCATCTTCGAGCAGCGCCGCGCCGAGGCCGCCGGATACCTCCGCGACCTCGCCGAGGCGGCGGCCGGCGATCCCGCCGCCGAGCGGGAGGTCGCCGCCGCGATCCGCGACTTCGGCAGCTACGAGGAGCGGGCCGCCCGTGCGCTGCTCCTCGGCGAGCGCTCCGACCGGGCCGCCGTCGACGCCTACCGCTCCGCCTCCGGGCTGATGCGCAGCCGCCTGCTGCCCGAGGCCGACGCCCTGGTGACGGCCAACGACGCCTCCTTCGAGCGCACCTACGGCGACGCGCGCGACCGCGCCTCTTCGGTGCGCGTCGGCGTCCTGTGCACCGGTCTGCTCCTGCTCGCGGTCCTGCTGGCGCTCCAGCTGTTCCTCGCCGCCCGCTTCCGGCGTGTCCTCAACCCCGGGGTCGCCGCCGCCACGCTCATCGTGCTCGTCGCCACGGCCGCCGGTGCGGCGGGCCTGGGCGCCCAGCGGGACGACCTGACGGCCGCCCGTCGCGACGCCTTCGACTCCGTCCTCGCCCTCACCCGCGCCCGCGCGGTGGCGTACGACGCCAACGCGGACGAGTCCCGCTACCTCCTGGACCGGGCGCACGCCGCCGAGCACGAGGAGGCCTTCCTCGACAAGAGCCGGCGGTTGGCGCGGCTGCCCGGCGTCACCTCCGTCGACGACTACGACCCCGCCCTCTCCCGTGCGGTGGACGCCTACCGCGCCGATCCCGCGGACGTGCGCTTCACCGGCTTCCTCGGCGACGAGTTCCGCAACATCACCTTCCCCGGGGAACGCGCCGCCGCCGAGCGCGCCCTCGCCCGCTACCAGGCGTACGAGCGGGACGACCGCAGGATACGGCTCCTTGCCGGGGCCGGCCGGCTCCCCGCCGCCGTCGCCTACTGCACCGGCCACGCACCGGGGGAGTCGAACCACGACTTCGCGGCCTTCGACGGGGCGCTCGGGAAGGTCATCGCCATCAACGTCGCCGCGTACGAGAAGGCCGCCTCCGACGGCACGGACCGGGCGCTGCAGCTTCCCCTGGGCCTCGCCGGGGCCCTGTGCGCCGCCGCCGGGCTGGTCGTGCTCGGACTGCGGCCGCGGCTCGCCGAGTTCCGCTGACGCGCCGTGACGGCACGTCCCGGAGGCGTCAAGGACGCGTCAACGTGCGCCGCACGGGAACACGACGCCCGATTTGTCCGCAGCTGGGACCATAGGATTCCTACTGTCGGGCGCGTCCGGAAGGGGCGCGCCGCGAGGCGGAACGTGGAGCCATGGCACGCGGGACTTTGCGGATATACATGGGGGCGGCCCCCGGAGTGGGCAAGACCTACGCCATGCTCTCCGAGGCCCACCGGCGCATGGAACGCGGCACCGATGTCGTGGTCGCCTTCGTCGAGCACCACGGCCGGGCCCGGACCGAGGTCATGCTGCACGGCCTGGAGGTCGTACGGCGCAAGGAGATCGAGTACCGGGACGCCGTTTTCACCGA